>NZ_KK365986.1:9994-234784 GCF_000686525.1 Desulfonatronovibrio hydrogenovorans DSM 9292 | reverse complement strand
CTGTTCACCTGCTCACTGGCTGAAGACTGTTCCTCAGTTCCAGTGGCAATGTTTCTGACCTGGTCCGCCACATCCTCCACCAGTTCAACAATCTTTTTCAGGGCGTCACCGGAATTATCAGCCAGGGAAATGGCTTCATCAACTGCAGCCACAGCCCGGTCCATGCCGTCAATATTGGCCTTGGCTCCGTTCTGAATGGAAGCAATTACTTGGTCTACTTCCTGAGTGGCATTCATGGTCTTTTCAGCCAGCTTCCGCACTTCATCAGCCACCACAGCAAAGCCCCGGCCTGCATCACCAGCCCTGGCAGCCTCAATGGCAGCGTTCAAGGCCAGGAGGTTGGTCTGGTCAGCAATATCTTCAATCACATCCATGATTCTGTCGATCTGGGTGGCCTGGCTGCCAAGTTCATCCAGACTGTTTTTGACTGATCGGGACATTTCCTGGACCCTGGCAATGGATTTTATGGAATCGTCCACTATTCTTGCCCCTTCCTTGGCCTCGTCCCTGGCTTTGTCTGCTCCACTGGCTGCACTGGAAGAGTTCTGGGCCACCTCCAGAATGGTGGCATTCATCTGTTCCATGGCGGTTGCTGTCTCGGTTGTCCTGCTTTTCTGTTCCTCAGCTCCCCGGCTGGACTGCTCCACCTGGGCTGAAAGCTCTTCTGAAGCCGAGCTGACCCGACTGACGATTTCCTCAAGCTGGGAAGCAGCATCCAGCATCCCTTCCCTTTTGGCCTTTTCCGCCTGGTCCTTGGCCTGTCTGGCCTGGTCCGTGGCCACCCTGGCCCTTTCCGACTCCTGCTGAGCCTGGCTGGACTCGGATTCAGCCTCCTCTATTTTGGCCTTCAGATTGCCCACCAGGGTATTCAATGCCTCAGACAGCACCCCCAGTTCATCTTTGTTTTTCAGGCTCAGTTCCTGGTCAAAGTCTCCCCTGGCCACGCTGGTGGCAAAGACAGTGGCCTTGGTGATGGGTCGACTCAGGGCCCTGGAAAAGAAGTATCCGGCCAGGATCATCAATCCGCCTATCAGAACTGATACCACCAGGATGGAACTAAGCACTTCGGATTGAGTGCCCTCGATAACTGTCCTTGGCTGTCCCAGAAAGAACATACCGGCCTGATCACCCTGAGCATCAATTATTGGCCAGTAAATCGTATCATACATATCGCCCAGGATGGGGCTTCTGTCCACAAACACCCCTCCTTGCTCAAGTACGGTCTGAATCACCTGCTGGTTCTCCATACTGGTTCCCACAACCCGCTGTCCATCCCTGCGGATGGTGGTGGAAAGCCTGGTGTCACCTTCAAAAATAGTGGCCTCCACTCCCAGTTTGTCCCTGATCTGATCAACAAAGGCGTGACTGCTGAAATTTGCCCCCAAAACAAGGCTGCCAGCGATGTTATCCCTATCCCCTACAGGGTGTCCGGAGCGGATGGACAGGGACAGGTGCTCCCCTGATTCAACTCCAGACACTGACCTGCCCTGCAAAGCCTGCTGGACAACGTACTGGTTCCTGATATTATCACCTGCCCGGTCTATATGCCCCCTGGCCAGGACATTTCCCTGAGCATCAGTAAAGGATATGAACTCCACGTCAGTTGAATTGATGATCTCCTGTCCGATACTGCCCAGGAAATCCCGGTCACCCTGTTCCAGGGCGGTTTTCACATCCGGATTAGCCGAAACCAGGCTGCCGATGGAATTCATAAAACTCTCCACTTCCTCCAGCTCCAGGTCAAAAGCCACCCTGTAGTTTTCCAGTCTGTCCAGAGAATCCTGATCCAGGTTCCGGGTGACAAAATAGTTGGTGGTTAGAAATATTGCCGCACTTACCAGTAAAACTGTCCCGCCTACCATGGTCAGGATTTTCCAGAATATTGAAAGTCTCATATTTGCCCCCCCCGGGGGTAGTCTTGTTAATATATTTATGAATAAACCGCAGCCTGCTAGACCTGCTTTAAAACACTCTTTTCATCTGCAGCCAGAAGCTTGTCCAGATCAAGCATGATCAGCAGCCTGCTTTCCAGCTTCCCCACTCCGCTAATATATTCCGCATCAATTCCAGCCACCACCGGAGGAGGAGGCTCCACCGTGTCCGCTGGAATGCGCAAGACCTCAGAAACCGCATCCACCACAAAACCCACGGACATGCCTTCCATTTCTATAACCACAATCCTGGTGTTTTTGTCCCGCTCAGCAGGCTCCAGGCCAAACCTTCTGCGCAGATCTATGATGGGAATGACCCTGCCCCTGAGATTTACCACACCTTCCACAAAATCCGGCGCTCTTGGCACCTTGGTGATATCCAGCATCCGGATAATTTCCTTGACACTGAAAATCTCTATGCCGAATTCCTCTTCCCCCACCTTAAAGGTGACCAGCTGAAGAATCCCGGTTTTGCCGACCTGTTCATGATTTGTCATTTCAATCCTCCTGTCTGATTCAATGTCTTTATCCAAAACATGTTCCTGAATCAGGTAGTTCTAACCTAAACCAAGGGATTTTCCATGTAACTTTCTGACATTACTGTCATTATCAGCACCAGGAAGACGCGTGGCAATCTCATGGATAACTAGCTGAGATTGCTTTGCTCACAATGACCAGGAAAAATCCCTCAGCTTAGGCCTAAATTATTTATGGCCTCACCCTCCCCGGCTCTGAATCATAGCCCTGGACAGTCCCAGGCCACCCCAGGATAAAGGTATAACCATTTTTTTCTCCAGAAACACCTGCACCTCAACCAGCTTCAAACCTAAAAGCCGAGCTTTGGTACATAAAAATCTTTTTTTCTTCTGGCAGCTTAAACCCAAAAAACCAGGGCAATGGTATTACCATTACCCTGGTTTTTTGGGTTTTGTCAACTATGCTCAAAAAATTACATGCTGAAATTTAAGCAATCGCTTCAGCGAATATCTCTGAAACCAGACTGGATGGCTACAAAATCAGATGCCCCAGGAGTCCGCTGATCTCTCCCCAGATGATGGCTGCACCCAGGAAATCACCGTTGATTCCTTTCATTTTCCGGCCCAGTCTGTAGAAAAAAACAAGTCCTCCAGCCAAAAGCAGTCCGGATATCAGCACTGTCTTAATCGGAACCAGGACCAGGGCCAGACCCAGAGTCACCGCCAGATTAAGGACGATTGCCCGGGTCCTGGTTCCTCCCTTGATAAATAATGATCCAAGGCCTGGCCGGGACAGATCTTTTCCCACAAAGGCAAGTGCCCAGGCCCCGAACCGGCCCAGAACAACCGCCCAGACAATAACTGCCCACTGCTCCAGCCGGATGACTTCCCCCAGCAGAACCAGCTGCCCTCCCAGACCAAAAAAAATCCCAGCCACACCAAAGGCCCCTGTCCGGCTGTCCTTGACTATGGTCCAGAACCTCTCCCCGTCAGCCTGGCTGGCCCAGCCATCCCACAGATCAGCCCATCCGTCCCAGTGCAGCCCCCTGGTCAGATAAAAACCCAGTCCCAGGACCATCAGGGCCTGGACCAGAGGATAATTACCAGCCAGACCCAGCAGGCAGGGCAGGACCATGATCACCCCCAGAACCAGGCCCACCAGGGAAAACCAGGCCATGGATCCGGCCAGGGATTCTTCATCCCCTGATCTGGCCGGGACCATCCTGGTCAGAAAGGACATGGCCAGCATGAAACTGGAAGCCGCCTGCATCACTGCTCCTTGTTAAAACACCATTCGCTTGGAAAAGCCCTTGCCCAGGACGTTAAAAGTATTTTCAATAATCACAAAGGCATTGGGATCCTTGGTAAATATGATTTCTTCCAGTCTTTTGAGCTGAAAATTGTTTACCACGGTGAGCACTATTTTCTTGCGCTCCCCGCTGTAGGTCCCCCGGCCATACAAATAAGTGGACCCCCTCTGGACCTGCTGGCCGATGAGCCTGGACATGGATTCCGGAAATTCCGTAATGATAAGCACCATCTTGCGCTGGTTGAACATGGCCATGAAGTAGTCAGCCACCAGAGCTGTTACAAAAACACTGGTCAGAGAATAAAGCACCAGGTCGGTTTCCAGGAACATGAATCCAAAGCCGAACAGAATCAGGTTGAAGAAAAAACCGCTCTGTCCGATGCGGATATTAAACTTCTGAAACAGGATAACCCCGATGATATCCAGGCCTCCGGTTGATCCGAATGACCTGAGGCTGATGCCCATGCCCGCTCCCAGCAGAATACCATAGGTCAGGGCAGCCAGAAACGGATCTGTAATGGGCAATTCAAGGTGGACTGTCTCCAGAAAAAAGGCGGTTACCAGAAGCCCGTACAGACTGTAAAAAAAGAACCTCCGGCTGACCAGTAAAAGACCGGCCGCAAAAACCGGAATGTTCAGGACCAGCATCCATATGCCAGGACTCATCGACCCGGTGATATAATAAAGTAGAAGGCTCAAACCGGAAAATCCACCGGCTATGAACTCATGATGGATGGCTATGCCATTGATGCCCAGGGCAATAATCAGCCCGGCCAGGGTCAACAGGCTGAGACACCATACATGCCCGTAAACAATCTTGCGGACCAGAGCGGTCATTTTTTCCTCCTGCATTTTATTTTTGACCTGAGCAGGCGGCTCATCCTGCTTCCAGGCCGGCATGGCCCTGTTTCAAGGTCTGCCTGATATTCGGTCTGACAGGACCAAAGCTAAGTCCAGACCAGGCCAAAATGAGCCTTCTGGTCTCTGAGACCTGGCCACAGGCCCCTGCTGCAATGACCAGAAAAAAGCCTTCAATTCAGAGCTGGTTACCTGGAAAAAAACCATCAGGCAAATGCCAATGGCCCTCTATCCCCGGACCAGCCCTCTGGCAACCTTTTTTTGCAGGGTTGACCCCGGTCAAGGGCAGGTTTATTGGTATGTACACCTTTAAGGAGCCTGGATCTTTCTTGTTTTTCATGATCGGCCAGACCATGCTTTATTTTCACATCAGCCAACCCCAAAGGAATCTTTATCAAATGGATTTTCAACCTGTTCTCCTTGACCACCAGGACAGATTCAACTCCTTGCTGGCCAGGACCCCTCAGATCGCCTCGGATTTCAGCTTTGCCAATATCTATGGATGGGCCGAGGAATACGGCCTCAAGCTGGCCTTTACCCGGGATCACGCCTGGATCAGGCAGGACCGGCCTGCTCAGGCTTACTGGGCTCCAGTGGGCAATTGGGACCTGGACTGGGAACAGGCCTTTAAGGACCTGCCCAGCCGGGCCAGACTGGTCAGGGTGCCGGAAAAGCTGGCCCTGGTCTGGAAAAAGGATTTACCAAAACTTGACATCCGCTCTGACCGGGACCACTGGGATTATCTCTATTCCGTGCCTGAACTCATAGAACTCAAAGGTAACAGGTTTCACAAGAAGAAAAACCTGTATAACCAGTTCATCAAAAATTATGACTATGAGTATGTAGTGCTGGGAAAAAAATACATTGAAAAGGCCCTGACCCTGCAGACGGAATGGTGTCTGTGGAAGGAGTGCAACGACTCAGGTGCCCTGGAAGCGGAAAACCAGGCCATTGTAAGGGTTTTTTCCCAGTGGGAGAAAATCAGAGGGCTGTTCGGAGCCGGACTCATGGTCGGCCGGGATATGGTGGCCTATACAGTGGCTGAGGCCCTGCCGGACAGGACCATTGTCATTCACTTTGAAAAAGGCTGCCCCGGATACAAAGGGGTATACCAGGCCATTAACAAGCTCTTTCTGGAGAATTCAGCCCGAGATTTTGAAGTGGTCAACCGGGAGCAGGACCTTGGCGATCCAGGCCTGAAAAAAGCCAAAGAATCCTACAACCCCACAGGCTACCTCAAAAAGTATACTGTCAGACTCTGATCCTGAACTAAGGATTTCTTCATGTAACTGACCAGTATCAGAGTCATTGCCAGCACCCGGAGGGTGGGTGGCAATTTCATGAATAACTGCTCGCATGGATAACTGACTGAGATTGCTTAACTTGCAATGACCAGGAAAAACCCCTCAGCTCAGGCCTGGTGGCAAAAGCAGGTCCCCTGAACCCGTACCCATGGCTGATTTTCTTTTTGAGCGGTAAATCTATTCTTCTTCCAACTTGTCCCAGAACTTGCAAGTCTTTTCCGGACAGGCCACATGCTCACCCCGGGTCTTGGTGGACTTGCGGACCAGGATCTTGTGGCCGCATTTGGGGCATTCTTCCTGAACCGGATAATTCCACACAGCATAATCGCATTTGGGATACTGGTTACAGCCGTAAAACACCTTTCCCCGGCGGCTCCCCTTTTCCACCATCTCCCCTGGACAGTCCTCCACCGGACAGGGGATGTCCGTGGAAAAAGGAGCAGTGTATTTGCATTGGGGATAGTTGTCACAGGCAATAAACCGGCTTCCGGTCCGGGCCTTTTTCAGGACCAGATCACCCTGGCAGTCAGGGCAGGTTCCTACTTTTTCCCTGATCACTGGTTCAGCCTCCAGAACCTTTATTTTCCCGGAATCGTCCCTGGTGAAATTGGCCGTGCTTTTGCAGTCCGGATAGGCTGAACAGGCCAGAAAAGCACCGTTGCGTCCGAAACGGATGAGCATGATCTGTCCGCATTTTTCACATTTAATGTCGGTCTCTTTACCGGCCTTGACCGTGGCCATTTCTTTCTTGGCCTTTTCCAGGGTGGGATAAAATCCGCCGGTGAACTGTTTTAAAAGCTCGACCCAGTCCTTTCTGCCTTCAGCCACTGTATCCAGGTCTTCTTCCATCTGGGCGGTGAATCCGGCGTCCAGAAGAGAGGGAAAATGTTTGACCAAAAGATCGCACACTTCAGAGCCAAGCTCGGTAGGCCGGAAGTTTTTTTCTTCCAGGCTGACATACTCCCGGTCCAGCAGAGTGGAGATGATGGCTGCGTAGGTGGACGGTCTGCCTATCCCCAATTCTTCCAGCTTGCGGACCAGGGATGCCTCGGAATACCTGGCCGGGGGCTGGGTGAATTTCTGCTCCTTGCTCAGGGACTTAAGATCCAGGGCCTGATCCGGTTCAAGTTTGGGCAGGAAGATATCTTCTTTGGCACTTCCCCCGGAATAGACCTTTAAAAATCCGTCAAAAATCAGCCTTTCCCCTTTGCTTCGCCATAAGGTATTGGCCGCTGACACCGTGACCGTGGTGTCCCAGAACCTGGCCGGGGCCATCTGAGAGGCCATGAACCTCTCCCAGACCAGCTTGTAAAGCATGTATTCATCCCTGGGCAAATAGGACCTGATCTCTTCCGGGGTGATCCCGGGGTCCACCGGCCGGACAGCTTCATGGGCGTCCTGGGCCGAGCCCTTGGATTTGAAAAACCTGGTCTTGGCTGGATAGTAATCTTTGCCCAGGCTGGACAAAATCCATTTTTTGGCTGCTTTCTGGGAATCCTTTGATACCCGGACCGAATCAGTCCGCATATAGGTGATCAGGGCGGTGGTGCCTCTGTCACCCAGGTCCACACCCTCATAAAGACGCTGGGCAACGGACATGGTCCTCTTGGCTGTAAACCCCATCCTGTTGCTTGCTTCCTGCTGCAGGGTGGAAGTTATAAAGGGCGGCTTGGGATCCCTTTTGCGCTCCTTCTCTTCCACTGCTTCCACCTTGAACCGGGACTTCTGCAGGACTGCATCCAGGGCCATGGCCTCTTTTTCAGAACCCACCCTGGCCTTTTTATTGTCCACCTTCCACAGATGACTTTCAAAGGCCTCTGCCTTGTCCGGGGCCAGCATGGCTTTGAACACCCAGTATTCCTCAGGGATAAAGGCCTGACGCTCCCTTTCCCGTTCCACGATCATCCGCAGGGCCACTGACTGGACCCGGCCTGCTGACAATCCCCGCTTGACCTTGTTCCAGAGCAGAGGAGAAATCTTGTATCCCACCAGCCGGTCAAGGATCCGTCTGGCCTGCTGGGAATTAAAAAGGTTTTCGTTCAGATCCCTGGGATGGTCCAGGGCCTCTTTCACTGCCCTGGAAGTAATCTCGTTGAACTGAATCCGCTTGATATTGGTGTTCTGTTTTTTGATCAGCTGGGCTATGTGCCAGGCAATGGCCTCTCCTTCCCGGTCCGGGTCAGGGGCCAGGAAAACCCGCTCAGATTTTTTGGCGCTTTGCTGCAGCTGATTGACCACTTTTTTCTTGCCGTAGATAATTTCATACTCCGGCTCAAAATCTCCGTCCTCACTTACCCCCAGAGTCTTTTTGGGCAGATCCCGGATATGGCCCACTGAAGCCTCCACCAGGTAGTCCTTGCCTAGAAATTTTTTAATGGTCTTTACCTTGGCCGGTGACTCAACAATAATTAAATCCTTACTCATAATGGTGCTGCGTATAAGCACTGGCTTTTTCTTTGGCAAGCAAAAATTTATCCACCCCTTTTTCTTGCCATGGATGTTTTTTTTCTTTATGCCCCAAAAACCGTTCCAGCCCGGACCTGACCCAAAGCGCCTGATGACTCAAAAAGATGCCGGGCACAATTTAAAAATTACCGGGCATTAACGGCCGGGTCAGGCATCATCCGGCCGGGAACAGAAACTTAAGCAAGAATCCTTGGAGCAGATATGAAAACAGCACTCATCGGCTTTGCCGGAAGCGGCAAAACCGAACTTTTCCGGGCCCTGGCCGGGCCTGGAGCGGCCGGGGTGTCCAGGGCCATGGTCAAAGTGCCCGAACCAAGACTGACCCCCCTGGCCAAAGTCTTTAACCCCAAAAAGATCACCCAGACTGAAATTGAATACCAGGACCTGCCTGGCAGCGGAGGCTCAAAATCTCTGGGCAATAAAGTCCTTGGTGAGATCAGAGGCTGCGACTGCCTGCTGGCAGTACTGGACGCCTTTTCCGGGGCTGTTGATCCCCGGGAGCAGCTCCAGGCCGTGGAAGCTGAATTCATTGTCTCGGACCTGGCAGTCATAGAAAAGAAGCTGGAAAGGCTGGCCCAGGACAAACAAAAGGCCAAACACCTCTATGATCCCCGGGTGGAGGAACTTCTGCAGCAGGCCATGGCCATCCTGGAACAGGAAAAACCCCTGCGCCGGGACAAAGACCTGTGCTCCCAGCCAGGACTCAAGGGCTTTGCCTTTCTCTCGGCCAAACCCATCCTTTATGCCTGGAACATTTCTGAGTCCAAAATGGATGGCTTTACTCCTCCGCCGGATGAACCGGGAACCATGCACATTGCTGTCTCAGCCATGCTGGAAAGAGAGATGTCCGAGCTGGACGATCCAGAAGAACTGGCCATGTTCATGCAGGATCTGGGAGTCCAGCAGTCAGCCCTGGACAGGGTAATTGCCAGGACCTACAGTCTGCTGAGCCTGATCACTTTTCTGACTGCCGGAGAAAAGGAGGTCCGTTCCTGGGCCCTCAGCCGGGGATCAACCGCAGCCCAGGCTGCCGGAACCATCCACTCCGACATCCAGAAGGGATTCATCCGGGCCGAGGTCCTTGGATGGGAGGATTTCCTGGAGTGCCTGGACATGAAAAAGGCCAAAGAAAAAGGAGTCCTCCGCCTTGAAGGCAAGGACTACATCGTCAAAGACGGAGACATCATCACCTTCAGGTTCAATGTCTGAGAAAAATGCTCGATAATGTATCTGTAATCCTTGTCAGACCCAAATACCCGGAAAACATCGGGTCTGTAGCCAGGGCCTGCATTAATATGGACTGCCCCGGCCTTATCCTGGTCAGCCCCAGGGATTTCGACCTGGACAGGGCTGCCCCTCTGGCCACGGCCAGGGGCAAAAAACTCCTGGAGCAGGCCCTGGTTGTTGATAATCTGAAACAGGCCCTGACTGGATTTCACAGGGCCTATGCCACCACTGCCAGGCTGGGCAAGTGGCGCAAGGGAATCCTCACTCCCTGGGAAGCAGGAGCCCAGATCATGGATCTGGAATCCGGACCGGCCAGATCAGCCCTGGTCTTCGGCCCTGAAGACACCGGCCTTTTGAACGAAGAGGTTGAACTCTGCTCCCATATCCTGTCCATCCCCACTTCCAGAGATGCCTGGTCCCTGAACCTGGCCCAGGCAGTGCTCATCGTGCTTTACGAGTGCTTCAAACAGGTCCCTGTGACCGATTCCCGCAGGATCAAACCCGGAGACTCGCGCCTCATCACCATGGAGGAAAACCGGGTCCTGCACCAGAACATCCAGGAAGCCCTCCTGGAAATCAACTTTCTCCAGCCTGACAACCCGGATTATTTCATGATGCCCTTGAAAAGATTCATGTCCAGGGCAGACCTGAGGCTGCATGAATTCAATCTGCTCATGGGAATCTGCAGACAGATCAGATGGATGGCCGGGAAATAACTTTTTTTTGCTCTATTCCCCCTGGCCCTCACTTTTTTGTTCCTGACCCTGCCCCCCTTGCAGTTTGAAAAAGTCCTTATCAGGCAGGCTGTTCAAAAATTCCAAGGGCAAGAAACAAAAAAAGTTCAAGGTCGCAGCGTAGTTATCCATACGTAAGGGTTTGAACTTTTTGGAACGACCCAGCAATTGGGAGATTTTCAACAGCTTGCTAAGAAACCTTCATGCCCTGGACGTATCTTTCAGAGCTTTTTCCAGACCAGCCCTGGTAAAGGGCTTGAAGGTGATCCCGCTGACTCCGGCCTTCAGGGCATCCTCTTTGTCCTGGGCCTCGTTCTGGGTGGTAACCATGATAATAGGCAGGTCCGGGCCAGGAAAAATCTGCCTGAGGGCAGTGGTCAGTTCTATTCCGGTCATTCCGGGCATGTTCAGATCGGTGAATACCGCCCTGGGCCGGTTATCCCTGATCCATTCCAGGGCCTGGTCCGGGTATTCAAAGAGTACCGGCTCAAAGCCCATTTCGTACAGGGTGGCCTTGTAGATATTCAGGATCATCCTGGAATCATCCACAGCAACAGCCACTGGCCTCTTGTCCTCCTGGTCTTCCTGAATGCCGATCCTTTGGGCCAGATCAGGATATCCGTATTTCTGGAGGAGCTCATGGAAAAAGGCCCGCCGGTCAGGCGGACAGTTTCTGGACAGGTGGGTCATGGCCATTTCCTGGAACGCAGCCACCTCAATCAGACTCATAAACAGGTTTTTGGCCTGGGCATTGATAACCGCCCTGACCGTTTTGATGGCATCATGATCCTTTTGTCTGACCATGTTCCTGACCCCGGCCACCAGGATCTCACTCAGGTTCCGGTCAATGGCTGAAGCTGCAGCCACGCAGACGTGTTCTTCCTGATCAGTCAGCCCTCTGGCCAGGATGTAGGCCCCCTTGTCCAAAGGAAGCATGCCCAGGGCTTCAAAGGCTGCAAACCTGACATTGGGGTCACCGGGCTGGCGGCTGATGAGTTTTCTGATGAACACCAGGGCAGAGACATCGCCGATGGCTCCTAAGACATTGAGGGTGTGGATCTGCAGATCAGGATCATCAGTTGACAGGTTCTCACCCAGCATGGGTACGGCCTTGGGTCCGATGCGGACCAGCCTTTCCTTGGCATAGGTCCTTAGATGGGCGAAATGTGAGCCTATGGCCTGGTTCAGCCTCTCCAGGGATGTCCGGTCCTGAATCCGGGAAAACACGTCCAGGATCAGAATGTCCATCTGGTGGTCATGACCGGTTTTTTCAGCCAGCCTGTGCATGGCCGTAGGTGTGCCCATGCCCTCCAGGGCCTTGATGGCCCTGATGATCAAATGCTTGCTGTTGGAATAAAGATATTCGCTGACCGGATTCACCGCTTTGGAATGGCCCAGGACGCCCAGCCCGGTTATGGCCGGGCCAAGGATTTCTTCATCCAGCTCACTATCCAGGATTTCCAGGAGCACTTCTCCGGCCCCATCGATCCTGGCTTCAGCCGCCAGGCTGATGAACAGTTCCCTGGGTTCAATACCGTCCCTGATCATGGTCAAAAGCAGCTCAGGATCTTCCAGGGATTTCATGGTCAGGATCTCCCTTACCCTTGGCAGTTCCCGGCTGATCCCGGTTTTTTTATGGATCAGACCGGCCAGCAGGGGAACGCAGAATCCGGGTTCTGCCTGTTCCAGAATGGACAAAAGCCCGTCCTGGGTGCTCCTGTCCACCTGATCCAGATATGAAAGGACTATTCCAGCCTTGATGGAATCTTTTTTCAGGGTATTGTCCTTAAGTTCGGACAGCAGATGCCTGGGATCAACCTGGCTCACGTTTTAACCCTTCCTATCCGGGCTTGAACTACTGCCCAGCTTTTTTAGGACATCCAGAAGCAGCCTTGAGAGCAGCTGGTTGGTCTTTGCTGCCACCTCCAGGATCTCCTGATGGGACGTCTCTGCCATGCAGTCCGGCAGGTTCTTGTTGGTCAAACAGGACAGGCCCAGGACCCGCATATTCATATGCCTGGCGCAGATGACCTCCAGAACCGTGGACATGCCGATGGCATCCCCGCCCAGAATCCTGAAGGCCCTGGTTTCTGCCGGAGTCTCCAGAGACGGACCTTTGATGCCCACATAAACCCCCATTTTGAGGGGGATACCGAGACTAAGAGCCCTGTCCTGGATCAGATTCAGCAAATCCGGACAATAGACCCGGCTCATGTCCGGGAACCTTGGTCCCCACTCCGGCACGTTCTCCCCGGCCAGGGGGTTTTCTCCGGTCAGATTGATATGATCGGAAAAAACCATGATCTGCCCGCTGTCAAAAAGCGGATTCAGGGACCCGGCTGCGTTGGTCACAATGGCTGTCCCGGCCCCCATAACCCCCAGCACCCTCATGGGCAGAACCACATCCCCGGGACTGTAGCCTTCATACAGATGGGCTCTTCCACTCAGCACGGCTAAGTTAAACCCGTTGACTTGACAAAAATGAAGACTTCCGGAATGACCGGCAACAGTTGACTGGGGAAAATTGGGAATCTGATCATAGCCAATGCTTTCCAGAGGGTTTAAAGCTGTCACCAGATCGCCCAGGCCGCTGCCAAGGACCAGTACGCCACCTGGCTTGATCCTGGAAAATTCTTTTTTGAGAAAATTATGGGTTTCAAGGACTTTTGTTTTTGCCGACATAATGCTATCCATTCCTGGTTGACAGTTTTCATTAACAGCCAGAATCCGCTGACAGACCTGAAAAGGCCAGGCATATCCGCCTGTGGGGCTGTCTTCCGGCTGAGCAGCGTGAGACCATTGATCTTTGTATTCCGGGATAGATGGGCATTGCTGAACATCCCCTTGCCCGCTAAAGTTACTGCATGAATTAGACGAACAGTACACTGGACAAATGACCCATGCTAACCATTCTTCCTAAGGATATTTAATGGATATTGCAACTTTTTTCGGAATCATTGTCGGGTTTTCCCTGGTCATCGGGGCCATTTTCCTGGGCGGAGCCCTGGATACCTTCATCAATATTCCCGGAATGATGATTGTTATGGGGGGGACCTTTGCCGCCACCAGCATCAACTTTCCGGTCAACCAGATTATCAAGGCCTTCAGGGCTGCTTTTTACATCTTTTCCGGGAAGATGGTCACCCCCAACGACGTGGTCAACACCATGGTCAGGATCGCTGAGATCAGCCGCAGGGACGGACTGCTGGCCCTGGAAAATATCAAGACTGAGAATGCCGTTTTAAAAAAGGCCTGCCAGCTCATTGCCGACAACACCGATCCCATGATGATCTCCCAGACCCTGCGCATTGAAATATCCTCTCTGCGCAACCGGCACGCCATAATCCAGGACGTTTTCAAAAAAATGGGCACCTTTGCCCCCAGTTTCGGAATGATCGGAACCCTTATCGGACTGGTCCAGATGCTGACCAGACTGGATGACCCGGCCAGTATCGGCCCGGCCATGGCCGTGGCCATTCTGACCACTTTTTACGGAGCCCTTCTGGCCACCCTGCTCTTCCTGCCCATAGCAGGCAAGCTTAAAAGCAGGACCCAGCAGGAAACCCTGCATCTGGAGATCATCTTTCAGGGTGCCCAGTCCATCCTGGAAAATAACAATCCCAGGATAGTCTACGAAAAACTGTCCTCCTTTGTCCCTCCTGTGGAGAGAAGAAATGAACGAGGCTAATCTGCCTGTCCAGGATCTTGAAGAAGAAGACGACACCAGGGCCTGGGTGACCATCTTTGCCGATATCGCCCTTCTTTTACTGGTCTTTTTCATCCTGTTGTTTTCTTTTTCCACCCTGAGCGACCAGAAGTTTGAAGAGACCATCCTGTCTGTGCGCCGGTCTCTGGGCCAGCAGGACACTGAAGAGTGGGGATTGCGCATCCGGACTGACACGGCCGGGGTGCTCATGGATCAGGCTGCCCAGTACCGGCAGATGGTGGAATCCCAGAAACGGGTCTTTTCCGATATCCGCTACTACCAGAACCAGAAAGGTCTGGAAGGGGTTGTGGGAGCCCATCTGGATGCGGGCACCATTACCCTTCGCCTTCCGGCCAGTGCCCTGTTTGATCTGGGCCAGGTTGAACTCAAACCCGAGGGTAAAAAACTCTTGCAGGACTTAAAAGATGTGTTTATTCGCCATCACGACCAGCGGATAAACATCCAGGGACATACCGACAATATTCTGCCCAGACCCGGAGGAAGATTTCAGGACAACTGGGAGATTTCAGCCCTGCGGGCTCTGAACACCCTGCGTTATCTCATGGAGATAGGCATTGACCCCAAACGGATGACCGCCACCGGTTTTGCTGATCTCCAGCCCTTATATCCCAATACCACAGATGAAAACAGGGCCAGGAACAGGCGGGTTGAATTTGTCCTGGAAAAGCATATCGGAGGTTAAATGGCTGACTTTTTTGATCAGCTGGATCTCGAATATCAGAGTACAACCCAGCGCAAGGCATACCGGGTGAACATACCTGATCTTAAGATCAGCTTTGGAAACGATCCTGAACTCTATCCAGCCCTGGATATCAGTGCCAGGGGGGTGGCCTTTTCCATTGGCAAAGATCAGAAACCTGCCCTTTCTCCGGGCGGGCAGGCTGAACTCTCTCTGGTCATCAGGGACAAGGTTTACCTGAAAGACCTCCAGGCCAGAGTGGTCAAGCTCAAAG
Organism: Desulfonatronovibrio hydrogenovorans DSM 9292; assembly: GCF_000686525.1. Lineage (NCBI taxonomy): Bacteria > Pseudomonadati > Thermodesulfobacteriota > Desulfovibrionia > Desulfovibrionales > Desulfonatronovibrionaceae > Desulfonatronovibrio > Desulfonatronovibrio hydrogenovorans. The sequence continues at coordinate 219,799 of NZ_KK365986.1, read as the reverse complement.
ACAATTTCGGGGCCTGCGAATTCCAGGATCTGCCCCTGCGCCAGGAAGCCCTGCTGGACAAGCTGGTGCTGGAGGTCCAGAAAAAAATGATTGAACTGCAGAGAAAACAAAAAGAACAAGAAAAAGAAGAAGATGAAGAGAAATAAAGTACTTATTGCCAACAGAGGCGAAATCGCCCTGAGAATCATGAAGGCCTGCCAGGACCTCGGCCTGGAGTTCGCTTGCGTCTATACCAAGGAGGACGCCGGTTCCGAACACTGCACCCAAGCCCTCAAAACAGGGGGGGACAAGGCCCTGTACAGGATCAGTTCCTACCAGGACCCCAATGAAATCTTTGCTGTGGCTGATGCCTCGGGATGTACAGCCGTCCATCCTGGCTACGGCTTTTTTGCCGAGGACTACCGCTTTGCCAGGCGGGTGGAACAGCGATCCAGAAAGCTGAGTTTCATAGGCCCGTCCTGGAAAGTAATCCAGGAACTTGGAGACAAGATCAACACCAAACGCCTGGCTAGAAAACTTGATGTACCCACTGTACCCGGTTCAGACAGGCCCATTGTGGACGACCTGGAAGCTGAAGAACTGGCAACTTCCCTTTTTGCCTTTCAAAAGGAAATGGGAGTGGAACAGCCCGTCATCCTGGTCAAGGCCTCGGCCGGGGGCGGGGGCATGGGCATTGAAGAAGTGGGCGATCCGGACCGGTTCAGGACTGTGCTGCGCAGGATCAAGAACTACGCCAAGCGCCAGTTCAGGGATGAGGGCGTGCTCATTGAACAGCGGATTTTTGATTTCAACCATCTTGAGGTCCAGATCCTGGGCGACCGCCACGGCAACCACGTCCATTTCGGCACCAGAAACTGCACTGTCCAGAGTGTGGGCCGCCAGAAAAGAATTGAGGTGGCCCCTGGCTTTGATCCTGAAAACATCAGCTATGCCTTTGACGCTTCCAAGGTCCTGAAGGACATCACGGAGTACTCCCTGCGCATGGCCAGGGAGGTGGGCTACGACAGTGTGGGGACCTGGGAATGGATAGTCAGTCCCACCGGGCAGCCCTTTTTGATGGAGGTCAACACCAGGATCCAGGTGGAAAACGGTGTGTCGGCCATCATTTCCCGGATCAGGGACAAAGAGGTGGATCTGATCCGGGAACAGATCAGGGTCGGCCTGGGTGAAAAGCTGGGCTTTGACCAGAAGGGAATCGTGTTCAGCGGAACCGGAATTGAATACCGGATTCTGGCTGAAGATCCGGACAACAATTTCATCCCCTGGGTGGGCCGGATTGAAAAGTTCTCCTGGTCTCCCCAGCCGTGGCTGCGCATGCACACCCATGTGCCCACGGACAGGCCCTATGACATCCCCACGGAGTTTGATCCCAACCTGGCCCTGGGCATCATCTGGGGCCAGGACCTGGAGCAGGCCAAAGAACGCGGCCTCAGGTTTCTGGAAGACCTGGTCCTTGAAGGCAGGACCCCTTCTGGAGAATCTCTGAAATCAAATATTGATTTTTTGAAGAAAAAAACCGATAAACTCCTTGTTTTTTAGTAAGGCTAACAATCATCCAGGCAGAAGCTCCCTGTGACCTGCCTTCTGATCAAGGATTCTGTTGAAACAGGATTTATTTTTTGCTGCTGCAATCTGCCCCAGGGTGGAATCGCGGTCTCATGATAACTGGCTTGAGACTGCCGGCTGGCAGACCAAAGTTAAGAAGACCCGCCAGGATCAGATATCCGGGCGGTCCTGGTTCATTAAAGTCATGAGCCTGGATATTCAGAGAGAATTAAAGCTGGCCTTTCAAGGGTACCTTGAGAAAACCCATCCAGGGCCGGGCGGTCGGACTGAAATCTTGATAACCACCAGTAAAAACAAAAATTCAATATGACTGAAATAGAAAAACAGATCCAGGATCTCACTGAACGCCTGAGGTACATCCAGGATATTTTCGGCAACCGGGAAAATGCCAATATCGCCCTTTTGGGTTCCAAGCTGAACGACTTCACCAAAAACCGCCAGTCCCTGGACCAGGCCCAGGTCAAGAGACACCTTTCCTCCCTGAGTGACCTGTTCAATTTCCTGGAAAGCAAGCTGGAAAAGGAACTCACTCCCATGGACCGGGTCAGAATTGTCAGGCATCCCCAGCGGATCAGCCTGGGGGACATCCTGGAAAATGTCTATGACAACTACACTGAGATCGGGGGCAAGGACGAATACAGTATTGACCCGTCCATGATCATTGCCAGGGCCTATATCACCCGCAAGGTGGGGAAAAAGGTCTACAAGCAGCCGGTCATGGTCATCGGCCAGGAAAAAGGGCATGGTCAGGAATTCAGGAACGGCGGCTCGGTCAAGCCCTGGGGCAATGCCAAGGCCATGGAATACATGAAGGTCGCTGAAACTGAAAACATCCCCATCCACACCTATATTTTCACGCCTGGCGCCTTTCCGGTTGAGGACTACCCAGGGGCTGCCCAGCAGATCGCCAAAAACATCTACGCCATGGCCGGGCTCAAGGTTCCGGTGGTGGCGGTTATCTCCGAAGGAGGTTCAGGCGGGGCTGAAGCCATTGGTCTGGCTGACACCAGGATCATGCTTTCCCATGGGTATTATTCAGTTATTTCCCCTGAAGGCGCCGCAGCCATTGAAGGACGGATCAAAGGTGAAATGAGGGCCACCCCTGAACTGGTGGACCGCTGCGCCAGACAGCTCAAGATCACGGCCAGGGACAACCTGAAAATGGGATATGTGGACCGGATCCTGGACGAACCAGCCCTGGGAGCCAGACCGGAACACTTTGATTTTTTCAAGAAGCTCCGCCAGGAAGTCATCATGGCCACTGACGAGATCGTGCTTTCAGTCCGGGGGTTCAAGCTCTTCCGGGCCATTGCCCTGAAGAAGCTGAACAACCCCAATATATATGTCCGGTGGAGTCTGTCCCCCAAATCCAAGGAACGCCTGTCCTGGCAGAGATACCAGAAGTTCAGGAACCTGAGCAGGCAGTTTCTCATAGACAAAACCCCGGCCTGGCAAAAGGCCCTGTCCACTGTCAGTCACGGCGGATCATCTGTTTATTCTTTTCTGCGCTATGAATTTCTGGGCCGGCACCAGAGAAAGATCACCCATCTGGCTGAAGACGTCCAGGGCGAAGTCCAGGCCCTGTTCGGCCGGATCATGAACAAAGGCTCGGAAATCATCCAGAAGATTCCAGTCCTGAAAAAGGAAAAGGAAGAGACCTGCAACCTGACCACCCTGTCCTCCTGGGAATCAGGCATGTCCTGGGATGAGCACTGCCGGTACATCAGCCCCCAGGCCAACCAGGACCGGACCATCACCTGCCCCAACAGCTCCAAGTTCGGCTGCCTTGATCTCTGGGCTCCGGACCTGTTCGGTGACTTTGCCGGGGTGTGCAGCTATTGCGGACACCATTTTTCCATGGAATATGAATGGTACCTCTTTAATGTGTTTGATTCCAGGTCCATCCGGGAGTTCAACTCCAAGGTGGAGAGTTCCAATCCCCTTGGCTTTGACGGCCTTGATCTCAAACTGGAACAGGCCAAGAAAAAGACCGGTCACAAAAGCGCCTGTATGACCTTTGAAGCCGAGATCAAGGGAGTGCGGATGGTGGTGGCCATGCTCATGGCCGGGTTCAGGGGAGGCAGCGTAGGAGTGGCTGAAGGTGAAAAATTCATCCAGGCTGCTGAGCTGGCCAGGACCAAGCACCTGCCCTTTTTCGCCTATGTCCACGGCACAGCAGGCATCAGGATCCAGGAAGGGACCAACGGAGTCATCCAGATGCCCAGGTGTACCCTGGCTGTACGCAGATATCTTGAATCCGGGGGATTGTACCTGGTTTTGTACGACACCAACTCCTATGCCGGACCAGTGGCCAGTTTCCTGGGCTGCTCACCCTACCAGTTTGCAGTCCGTTCAGCCAATATCGGCTTTGCCGGTCCAGGGGTCATCCGGGAGACTACCGGCCAGGATATTCCTCCGGACTATCACAAGGCCTTTATGACCCTGTCCCGCGGCCACATCCAGGGAATCTGGGACCGCCGGGAGATCCGCACCAACCTTTACCACGCCCTGATGACCATGGGCGGCGAATTTCTGTATTACAGGTAGACGCCAGAAGGAGTCCCCCTTGATCGATATAATATCCCTGCTCGATGAAATAAAAAAAGCTCCCTTTAAGGAGATCACCGTGACAACCCCCCATTCCGGGGAGATTGAATTCATGGTCCGCCAGGCCGGAGAAAAGGTCATGGGCGCATCCGGGACCTGGAAGCACAAGCCCGGCACCCTGCTGGCCTACCTGACCAGAGAGGGCAATAAAAAGCCGGTTTATGCCCCGGAAAAAGGTGAAGTGGTCATGTTCCATGACATCAAGGATCATGAATTTGTCCAGGCCGGAACCCCCCTGCTTCAGATCAGACACTATCTGACCAAGCAGGAGGTCAAGGACATCATCCTTAAAAAGGCCCTGCACCTGTTTACTGCTCCGGAAAAGGGCAAGTACTATTTTGTCTCCGCAGTGGACCTCAAGCTCAAGGCCAAGGGCCTGGGCCAGGTCAACATCAAGGACGGTGAGGAAGTATTGATCCTGTCCCGGATGAAAAGAGAAACCACCCTGACCTACACCGGACCGTCAGGCTACATCTATACAGTCTATTTTGACTCCAGCGAAAGTGTTGAGGCCGGGGCTCCCCTCATCGGGGTCTGCCCCAGAGATCAAATCGAGAACATCAAGGAAGTCGTGGCCAGGATTCAGAGCGGCTGGGAGGAAAAGGAATAATGGGTGAGATGATTCAGGTCCGGGTGTCAGCCGGAATTTTCGACCAGGACAAGGCCTTGAAAAAATGGTCTGCAGCAGCCAAACTGGCCTTTGGGCCGGACTGGGACAGGGATTTTTCAGGACGCAACCTCTTGACCGAACTGGTGGATGCCCTTTACGATAAACATAGACTGGGCATGCTGCCCAAAAATATGGCGGATATCCTGGCTGATGACATTGCCCAGGCCCATCAGCTCCACCACAAACTCCAGCACTATCTGGCTGAACGCGCTCCCCAGGATGCAGACCGGATAACCTATGACCTGGAGGAAGTGCTGGACCGGATTCAGGAAAAAGCAGACTGAAAACTGGGCTGAGGGATTTTCCTGGTCATTGCCAAGCCGGGAACCGGCTTATACCCCGGGGCCACTTTTCAACCCTGGAAGGCACAGGCTCCAGAGGTTTTACATAGCCCCCGGACCAACCAGTTCTTAATTCTAGACTGCTTTCAAAATGATTTTAATCAGCGTAAATCAGTGAGATCAGCGGCTGAAAATCTTCTTTCTTCTTGCATCTGATAAGATTCAAAGACAAAGAATATCAGCCGCTGATTGCGCAGATCTTCGCAGATAAGAAAAGCGTTGCCAAAGAGTTGATAATAGAGAACATAAAGATCATCTTGATTGCAAATTGGAATTAACTATGTGTTGAAAAAGTCCTTATCAGGCAGGCTGTTCAAAAATTCCAGGTGCAAGGAGCAAAAAAAGCTCACGGTCGCAGCGTAGTTATCCATAAGTAAGAGTTTGAACTTTTTGGAGCGACCCGGCAATTGGGAGATTTTCAACAGCCTGTTAATCATAACCAAAACTTCAGGAGGTATCATGGCTGGTTCCATGAATAAAGTAATCCTGGTGGGCAGACTGGGACAGGACCCCAAGCTGGCCTATTCAGCCAGCGGTCTGGCTGTGGCCAATTTCAGCCTGGCCACTGATGAGTCCTATACCGACCGGGACGGAAACAAGGTGGACAAAACCGAATGGCACCGCATCGTGGTCTTTGGCAAGCAGGCTGAACTCTGCTCCAACTATCTTTCCAAGGGCAGTCTGGCTCTGGTGGAAGGGAGCCTGCAGACCAAAAAATGGCAGGACCAGCAGGGCCAGGACCGTTACACCACTGAGATCAAGGCCCAGCGGGTCCAGTTCATGGATTCCAGAGGCCAGGGCTCCTATGTTCCAGCCCCGGACCAGGACAATAAGAAACAGTCCTCCCAGGACCGGGAGCAGATGGGTCCGGCTTTTCCCTCGGAAGCAGGCGGCATGGATGATGCCCCGTTCTAATCCCTGCAACCAGATCCTGATATCATCTCCTGGGTTAACCGGATACCCTTTTGCCACTTAACCCTTGCACCTTGAAAACCAGCTTCATCCTGGCAGCCTTGCCCTGGCTGCCAGGGTGAAGGATAAAGGGACAGAGTCTTTTGAGGCCAAAGACTCATGACCCGGCCTGTTTGTCATTTTGCCAAAGGCGCAGCCCATCCCCAGGCTCTACTTGGGACAAACAAAGCATTATATCATTTTATCTTCATTCTTGACCCTCAGCCCTTTTTCCCGGTGCCAGGCACCCCCTTGCATTGATTACCAATCAAATATAGATTGAATGATATTAAGGAGGAGGCAACATGCAAAATACCAGAACACTATCCCCGGAAACCATGACTGCGGTTGAAATGCTTGAAAGCATTACTCCTGGTCAAAGAAGCCAGGCCCTTGAAATACTCAGAAATTTTGTGGATGAAATCAATAATGAGCAAAAATGGCAGAAACTGTATGCAGAATCATCCGAACCAATGATCCGCATGTCCAGGCAGGCCCTTGAAGAGCATCAAAGTGGTAACAGCCGGAAAATGCAGCCTTAATGGATTCCTTTACAGTTAAATCCTACTGGAAGGCTTACAATGAGCTGCCTGAAGAAATCAGACAGCTGGCCGACAAAAAATTTGCCGTATTGGTTTGCCTGGAGGCCGCCAAGCAATCCCCCAAGCTCCCCTTGGGGCAGGCGAAGCATTATATCATTGCCAGGCCCGGAATCAGCTGAAGCAATCCCTGACTTTTTCCTCTTTTCCCTTCCCCTTCCCCTCTTAGCTCTTAGACCTCCCCAAAGGTTCAAAAATCTGTACAGTAAAAAAATTTTTACTTTTGACCATTTTTTTGACAAAAAACCCTTGCATTTTGTTTTCAGGCCATATAGACAAAGGCTCAACACTTGGAAACGAGTGTCCGGCGTCAGGAGTTTGTTTTCAAATTTTATTTTTCTCAAGCAAAAGGAGAAAGTTTTATGAAACGTTTTATCGTGATGGCCGTCATGGCTGCCTTTATCCTGGGCACCGTTGGCATGGCTCAGGCCGTGCAGATCAACGCCAAGGGTGACTGGCAGATGAGCGGTAACTATGTTAAAAATCCTAACTTTGACAAAGACGAAAAAGACGACAGGTTTCAGGCTGTTCAGCGCCTGCGTACCGCTTTTGAGTTCGTGGCCAATGAAAACCTGAAAGCAGTGTTCCGTTTTCACGTGGAAAACAGATGGGGTGAAGAAGGACATACGACAGGCGTCAGTGGCCGCGACAAGCTTGGCTATGACTTGGCGTATCTTGATTTCATGATCCCCAACACTGATGTTAACCTCAAGGTTGGTAAGCAGGCCGTTGCTCTGCCCAACACCTTGGGCTCCCACATCCTGGATGAGTTTGTTTACGGTGTAACCGCTGGTACTCAGTTCAATGACATGGTTGGTCTGACACTGGGTTGGTCCAGATTTATGGACGAAGAAGGAAGCGGGTATGATCAGAGCGGCAACAGAAGATATTCAAAAGACGAACTGGATGTATTCTTTGCCATTGTTCCGGTAACCATGGACGGATTCCAGGTTAACCCCTTTGTAGCTTACGGCTACTCAGGCAAAAATGCTTTTGCAGATATAGATGCTGATGAAACTTATGCTGACTGGAACGGCGAAAGCGCCAACCACTACTGGCTGGGCATCAATGCAACTGTAGATATGTTCGACCCCATCGTGGTCATGGCTGACTTAAACTATGGCGGCAGAGGCGAAATAGCCAGAAATGCTGATGACGAAAAAATGGGTGAAACCCGCGGCTGGATCGCCAACTTGGCTGTCCAGTACAATATGGACCTGTTCACTCCTCAGGTATTCTTCCTTTACGAATCTGGTGAATCCAGATCCAGCATGGAAGATGGCAAAAAGGGCAAGCGGATGCCCACTCTTATTCCGGACGTGAACTTCACCTCCTTCGGCTTCAACGGCTCCAACTTCCGTGGTGTTGGCCGCAACCGCATCGCCGGCCTGGCTGACGATGACCACATGGCCACCCTGGGCGTAATGGGCGCTGGTTTCAAACTCATGGACATCTCTTTTGTCGAAAACCTGACCCACGAATTCCAGTTTGCTTACTATCGGGGTACCAACCATAAGGACTACAGAAATGTAGACCCTGATGAGTACATCCTGATGACCAGCAAGGACAAGGCCTGGGAAGTAAATTTCAACACTCAATACCAGATGTATGAAAACCTGGCTGCCATTCTCGAACTTGGCTACATCAACGCCGACTTTGCTGATCGTCGCGATGGCGATAACAAAGTTAAGGTGCTTGACGACGACGCCTGGAAAGCTGCCTTTGGTTTCCGCTACCGCTTCTAGTACACCTAAGTACTTATCCTGACGCCACAAAGGCCGGGGGCTCACGCCTCCGGCCTTTTTTATGCTATGCCCCCGCAGGGTGGGCAGCAATCCATGCTGCAAATCCAGCCAAGAAATCCTTTTAGCAGAAAGCGACAGCGATTACCGCACTTCGCTCAAGACAGGCGGAGCAGCGGAGCAGCAGTTCACGAGCTAAGTCCGGCAATACTTATGTTGCCAGGAGCCATAGCGACCCTCACACTGCGCCTGGGAGGGCATATAATCATGCTTATTACCAGGCCGTCAATCGGCTGAAGAGATCTCAACCTATTCGCTAAATTTTCTATCTGCCCGTCTGACAGCCTAAGACAGCTCCCCACCATGTCATTGTCAGAAAGACACAAAACCCAAGCCTCACTCCTTGCCCAAGACAAATGACTTTTTTCGACCAGAGCATTCAAATCTCTTGCTATGTTAGCAAAACTTATCTAAGAAAAATCACCAACAATTTTCTGATAATTATCCACCATTTTCTAATTATATTTTATGCAAAAGGAGGAAATTGCATGAAGCGTCTAATGATCATGGCTCTGCTGGTCGCCTTTGTCCTGGGCCTGACAGCCCCGGCCCAGGCTGCACTGGTCCGGGCCAAAGGCGACTGGCAGATGAGCGGAAATTACGTTAAAAATCCACAACTTGACAGTGATCTGAAAGACGACAAATTCCAGGCAGTTCAGAGGATCAGAACCACTTTTGAGTTCATTGCCAATGAAAACCTCAGGGCTGTTTTCCGCCTGCACATCGAAAACAGGTGGGGTCAGGAAAATCATCAGGTTGGAACAAGCGGCAGAGGGACCCTGGGCTACGACCAGGCCTATCTTGATTACTTCATTCCCAACACTGAAATCAACATCCGGGCTGGAAAGCAGACCGTGGTCCTGCCCAATACCTTGGGTTCCCACATCCTGGATGAGGAAGTCTACGGCCTGACCGCTTCCATGCCCTTTAACGATACCTTTGGCCTGACCCTTGGCTGGACCAGACTGTTTGACGGATATGATCAGGGACTGGATACCAACAGCAGCGGGTTTATCAATTCATATTCCAAGGACGAAGTAGACACCTTTTTCGCCATCCTCCCGGTCACTCTTGACGGGGTACAGCTTAATCCCTTTGCAGTGTATTCCAGGGAAGGCAAATTTGCCAGGGCTCTTGACGGGGCAACCGATATGGATGTTACCGCTGACCCTGCTACCATGGACAATGCAGACCGGTACCGGTCCAGGGACCGCTACTGGCTGGGTCTTAACATGACCCTGGATATGTTTGATCCCATCGTAATCATGGCTGACTTCAACTATGGCTCTTCAGGCAAGTACTTTACTGGAATAAATCCCGGCGGAACTCCAGGCGGCGACTTTGATTTCAGCAAGCATGGGGAAACAGCCGGCTGGATAGCCAATCTGGCAGTTCAGTACAACATGGACCTTATGAAGCCCATGGCTTTTTTCCTGTACGAATCCGGAGAGTCCAGATCCAGCGCCTACCCCCACACCAAGGGCAAGCGCATGCCTTCTTTTGTGTATAACGGCAACTTCATGTCCAGCCTGAACTTCTCATCCTTTGGTTTTGAAGGCTCCAACTTCCGGGGCAATGCCGAGAACGCCCTGTGGGGCCTGAACTGGCCGTCAGGCAAGTGGGCTCTGGGTATCAAGCTTCAGGAGATCAGCTTTGTGGACAAGCTCAGCCACGACTTTCTGGTGGCTTACTATCAGGGAACCAACCACAAGAGCCTAGTCAATTTCAGAGATTATGCCGGGGGCAACGACCCCAATAGCCCGGATGATCCAGAAATCTTCATGACTACCAAGGACAGTGCCTGGGAAGTAAATTTTGACACCAGGTACCAGATGTATGAAAATCTGGCTGTAATCCTTGAGCTGGGCTATATCAATGCTGACTTCAAGAAAAGATACGGTGAAAAATTCCTGGACGATCCGGCCTGGAAAGCAGCCTTTGGCTTCAGATACATGTTCTAAAGTTACTGTACATCCAGACCTGAAAAAGGCCGGCAGGTTGAACCTGGCCGGCCTTTTTCATTACAATAACGCTCTTCTTATCTGCAGAGATCTGCGTTATCAGCGGCTGATATGCTTTATTTTTTGATATTTTCGGACGTACAAAAAAAGAAGATTTTAAGCCGCTGATCTGGTTGATTTCCGCTGATTGAAGTTTGACTTCAGCCTACCAGCCATTAACTTCCTTTCTCTGTTTACCTTTTGAAATACCTTGATTTTTATTGATAAAAAAACTAATTTAAGGTCACTAAAGCCATTCATCTTAATTTAGTCTTCTTCACAAAATTTTTCTCGCAGGGGGAGAAATCTGCATGAAACGCTTTCTGATTCTGGCAATGATTATTGGGTTTGTCTTCAGCTTTGTAGCCCAGGCCGCAGCTGTCACTTTTCAGGCCAGGGGGGACTGGAGAGTTCATTTTAACTACGTGGAAAACCCGAGGTTCAACAAAGATTTCAAGGATGACAAATTCCAGGCCATGCAACGGATGCGAACCAGCTTTGAGTTCATTGCCAGTGAAAACCTGCGCGGAGTACTCCGGATTACTACTGATAATGTTCGGTGGGGAGAACGCGCTGCAACCGGCCAGTTTGATGTTGGAGAAACTGTAAGTCTGGGCTTTGATCAGGCCTACATCGAGTACTATGTCCCCAGCACAAAAATCAATGTCAAAGCCGGCCTGCAGACTGTTGTTCTGCCCAACACCCTGGGCTCCCACATCCTGGATTCTGAAGAATATGGTGTGGTGGCTTCCACCCCTGTAAACCAAAAACTCGGACTGACTCTGGGTTGGCTGAGGGTCAACGACAAGCGGGAAAGATGGGACCTTGGAGGAGGCAACTTTGAAAAATCCAGGGATGAAGTTGACCTTCTCTTCACAGTTGCCCCCTTTACCCTGGAGGGATTGCAGATCAATCCCTTTCTGGCCTATGCCCGGGCTGGAAAGTACGCACCGATATCCTACACTGATTTTTACGGAAACAATCCATTCTGGGTGGATGCTTCGGGGTTTAACTGGAAACAGATGAACGTATTCTGGGCCGGAATCAACATGACCCTGAACCGGTTTGATCCATGGGTGGTCAATGCGGATTTCAATTATGGACAATCCAGCAGATACCTGAGTTATACAGAACCGGATAATATATATCTGGTGGGCGATAAAATCGGAGAAACAGCCGGCTGGATAGCCAGCCTCTCAGTGGCCTGCAAAATGGACATGATGACTCCTGAACTCTTCTTTCTTTATGAGTCAGGCGAGTCCAGGACCAGTCTCAGGGGCGACAAAAAAGGTCGGCGCATGCCTGCTTTGACCCCCAGACTGACCATGTCTTCTTTTGCCTTTAACGGGTCCAATTTCGGATCTGACCCTGGACATGCTGCCGGACAGGTTCCTGCTTTCACCCAGAGATCAGCCATGAACATGCTTCGAACCACGGGCATGTGGGCCGCAGGCTTCAGGCTGGGTGACATCAGCCTCATGGACAGGGTATCCCACGATTTTCTGCTAGCTTACTACCGGGGCACCAACCACAAGGATTATCTTGATGAGGAGGTTGGAAACCAGGTTTTCACTACCCGGGATTACCTGTGGGAAATCAACTTCGACACAACCTACCAGATGTATGACAACCTGGCCGCCATCCTGGAGCTGGGCTACATCAACGTCAATCGAGCCAGCCGCACGAATAACGGAGATCCTGTTGACGTACCTGGAGATAATTCCTGGAAAGCAGCCTTTGGCTTCAGATACCAGTTCTAAGCTTACTGGTGTATTCCAGACCTTACAAAGGCCGGCCAGGTTGAACCTGGCCGGCCTTTTTCATTATATAATGCTCTTCTTATCTGCAGAGATCTGCGTTATCAGCGGCTGATATGCTTTGCTTTTTGATCTTATCGGATGCACAAAGAAAGAAGATTTTAACCCCCTGATCCCCTTGATTTCCGCTGGTTAAAATCATTTTGCCGGCAATCCAGAACAAAAGCTGCAACCAATCCCCACTCTCTGCCCTGGACAGACACGGCCCAGTGTCATTGCCAGGCCGGGAACCGGCTGAACCAGTACTTGTTACCAAAAGCCATGGCAACAAAGTAATCTATGCCCATCTTCCCTTTCCCCTTGGCCCTTGCTTCTAACTATCGACCCTGCCGCCAAGCGCCCAACCCCTGCCAGTTCAAACCAATAAACAAATCCCAGCCCGGAATAAACCTGATCTCTGTTCCCTGGACATCCATTGAATAATCAAGTTCATTGTTGACCACATAAACCATATCCGGCCCATAAGCCTGGATAAAACTTCTCAGGGATCTGCTTATCCTGGGCTTTTTCATTGCCCCGGACTTGACCTCCACTGCCACCAGCCGGTTATCATGCTTCAGGACAAAATCCACTTCAGCCCCTGAAGTGCTCCTCCAGTAATATAGCTGATCCTTGAGCAGGTTCAGCCTCTTGCAGAGTTCAGAGAAAACAAGATTTTCCGTAAGCGCTCCCCTGTCTGCCCGGTTTCCTAGGTCATCAAATCCTCCAAAAAGATAATTTCTTATCCCGTTGTCCAAAAAGAAAATTTTAGGCCTTGAAGTTATTTCCGCCCTTTTGCCGCCCACAAAGGGAGGCAAAAGTCTGATAATATGACTCTGTTCAAGGATGCTTAAGTACTGGGCTACTGTGTTCACGCTGATGCCCAGATTATCAGCAAAGCTGGAATAATTGGTCAGATTGGCGGTCTGAGAAGCAGCCAGCTCCATGAGTTTCCTGAATGATGAAGGATTTTTGATCTGGTACAGGTCTGATGCATCTCTAAGCACAAAGGCTTCGGTTAATCGTCCCAGAACATCCTGCCTGTTTCTGCTCAGCCAGGCTTCAGGATATCCTCCGTAAAGGGCAAGTTCATGCCAGATCTCCCTGGCTTTTATTCTGGCTACTGTTTCAGATTTATTACCAGGAACAAGTTCCCTGAGTCCAAAGGGGTGCAGAACATGCCTGATGGCCCGGCCGGCCAGGGATTCCCTGGTTTTAGATTTAAGATGATAGCTGGATGAACCAGTAGCCAGTATTTTTTTCTCAGGCTTGAGATCAACCAGACCCTTTAAAAACAGGCCTGCCTCTTCAAGGTGCTGTGCTTCCTCAAAAAAATATCCAGCTGCATCAGGAGCCAGCCTGTCCAGCTCATCCAGAAACAGGGCCGGTGATGAGCAGAGTTCTTTCAGAAGCTGTTCTTCGCAATTAATAAAAACAAATGGGCTTAATGAACTGCTGATAGTTTTCCAGGCCAGGGTGGATTTGCCGGCCTGCCGGGGTCCAATGATCAGGCTCACCTTGTCCCTGCTTAGTTCAGGACTGAATGATCTTGGAATATAATTTTCCGGAAGATGACGGGCCGCATGCCCCGGCCAGACAGACTGATCCTCTATCCAGGGGTTCAGATGCAGCATTACCCTGTAGGTGCTTAGATCCATGTCAATCCCTCCAATGGTTGACATAAAATTAAGCCTGATAGATTCATTCGTCAATGAAAATTATCAGGCTTAATTTTATGTCCAACTCGAAATAAGGGCTGTCATATTAATCCTGGCATGACGGTCACTGTCAGCAGGGCATAAGCTGATCCCCAGGCTCTGTGCTTCCTTCCCCCCTTTTCTCATACCACCTGCTGTTTAGAATCAATTGCATCATTTTTCGACTTTTCAATCATTCTGACAATTGCTATGTTTTGATTATGAACATCAATGACCAGTTAAACTACTGGCTGGAAAGCGCTGAGCACGACCTGGACACTGCTGACAGCCTGTTTTATTCTGAAAAATATGACTGGTGTCTGTTCATGGGTCACCTGGTGCTGGAAAAAGCCCTGAAGGCTGTATACGTACTTGAACATAATGCTCATACTGCCTCCAAGGACCCACAACCTGGTCAGGCTTGTCCATGAATCCAGCCTGGAAATGGATCAGGAGACCCTTGTCTGGCTGGACCGGGTTAATGATTTCCATATCGAAGCCAGGTATCCGGATTATAAGCGCGAATTTTACAAAATATGCACCAGGGATTTTGCACTGCATCATCTCGAAAAAATCAAGGAGATGTTTTCATGGTTGAAATCCCATCTGAAATCAGGTCCATTGTAGAAAATTATATCCAGTCCCTTGAAAGCAGCAGAATTCGCATCCGTCATGCAATATTGTTTGGAAGCCGGACTGCAGGCAGGGCAGATGAATGGAGCGACATTGATATCGCCATTGTTTCAGACGACTTTGAAGGAATAAGATTCAAGGACAAGGAAAAAATCAGGAAAACCACCCTGGCAACAAGCTTTCTTCTCTCACCATTGCCTTTTAAAACATCCGACTTTTCAGATGATAATCCATTGGTCCGCCACATCAAGGCAACCGGACTGACTATCAAGTGAACTCGCTCCAGTCGGGACAGGTCGCTATGGTCTAAAACTCCCTGACAATGACAGGCAGGGTCTGTTGTCATTGCCAGGCCGGGAACCGGCTGAACCAGCCCTTGCTATCAGGAGCCATGGCAACAAAGTAATCTATGCCCATCTTCCCTTTCCCCTTGGCCCTTTTTTTCCATCCTTTCCCTACTCTGCCCGGGGCGGGTTTCTGTGGGCCGGGACTATCCTGACAAACCGCTCCCCGGCCTGTTCCAGGATCTTTTCCACTTCCCTGGCCTCCTCATCCTGAAAGGTTGACCTCAGACCCTGGACATATCCCCTTAAAAGCTCCCTGATCCCGGCCAGGTCGGATGAATCAACCTTTTCCACAGCCACATCCGCCCCTGCGGCCAGCCGCCTGGTTATGGACTCCACCCTAAAGCCCCATTCCGGATAAAGGCATTGATAAACCACCCCGCCGGTCATGCCTGAACAGATCCAGGGTCCAGGATCACCCAGAACCACCACCCGTCCACCAGTCATGTATTCAAAGGCAAAACCCTTCAAATGAGCCCTGGCAGCCAGGTTGCCCAGTTGGTCCCGGACCCTGGAGGTGATCCTGGCTCCGAACACCGCATCAGCTCCGGACATGCGGATACAGGCCCTGGAATCGGCATAATTCTGGACCATGAGCAGCCCTTCAATGGCTCCATAGGCAAAGCTCTTGCCGGTTGATCCGTCCACCCTGCGCCCCATGAGATTGGCTCCCTTGAATACCTTGCAGGTTCCGCCCAGACTGCTCTTGGCAGTACCGTCCTGAGCGCCTCCATCCACGGTCAGATCAATCCCCCGGATATTGAAGGCGCAAAGCCCATTGCCCGGAACCGAGGAATCCAGCCTGATCCTGAACCTGCGCTTGCCCGCATCCCCGAACTGGCGGACCACTTCTCCAGCCAAATAGGTCCCCATGGCCCGGTCCACGCTGCGCACGTACCGGTCGGTAAACCGGACCTCTGATGTTTCCTCATCCCTGAATTCAGCCATGGAAATATCCGAAACCAGCCTGGTCAGATAATTAAGAGGCTTGCGGACCATGCGCAGGGCCCCCAGTACGCAGGACGGACCGAACATGGCCGGTCGGGTCAGCATCTCTTCAAGACAGATCTCCTGCTTGTGGGAGATCTGGGTCAGAAGGTCGGTCCGGCCCACAGCATCTCTGACCCTGGCAATGCCCAGCCCGGCCAGAATGCTGCGCATCTCCTCTCCAAAACAGGTGAACAGGCGGACCAGGTTATTGGTTTCTACGGCCTGGTCCATGGGTGTAAACCCCTTGACCCCCCGCTGGCTGGCCTCATCCTTGGTCCTGACCTGGGTGGAAATACCCCTGGGACAGGTATCCAGGTGGCAGCGCATGCAGCTGATGCAGCCTATGCCCATGAGGGCAGCCGTGCCCATGGCAGCCCGGTCTGCCCCCAGAAGGATCATCTTCAGGGCATCAGCCCCGCTTCTAAGACCTCCATCGCACCAGATCTCCACCTCATGGCGCAGACCGCATTCCACCAGAGCTTTATGGGCCTGGCTCACTCCAATCTCCACAGGCAGACCCACGTACTTTTTGCTGTGCTCCCTGGCTGCGCCAGTACCGCCGTCAAATCCGGAAATATTGACAATATCAGCCCCGGCCTTGGCCACGCCCACGGCAATGGTGCCCACCCCGCTGGTTACCGGGATCTTAACCGAAATCCGGGCCAGGGGGCTGGCTGTCTTGAGTTCAGTGATAATCTGGGCCAGGTCCTCAATGGAATAGATATCATGATGGTTGGAAGGGGAGATAAGGGCAATACCCGGCTTGCAGTGCCTGGCCCTGGCCACCATTTCCGTGACCTTCTGTCCGGGCAGATGTCCGCCTTCGCCGGGCTTGGCCCCTTGGCCGATCTTGATCTCCAGAAAGTCCGCAGAATTGAGAAACCCCATGTGCACCCCGAACCGGCCCGAAGCAATCTGCTGGCCCCTGTTGCTACGGTACCTGCCCAGCATGTCCGGGATCTCACCCCCTTCGCCGTTTAAACAGACAATATTCAGGGCTTTACCAGCCTGGGCATAGGTCCTGAAGGAGCTTTCTCCCTGGGAACCGAAACTCATGGCCGGAATGACCAGGGGCATGGAATGGCCGTTAATGCTGATATCCACATCCTGCATGGTCAGGGGGCTGGTTCTGGCAGAAGGGGCAAAATCCAGGACATGGCGCAGGGCAACTGGATTTTCCCGGTCCAGGTCCTGCAGTTCCCTGGCCAGCTCTTTGAAGCCGGTTTTGCCAGTGGCTGCTCTGCGCATGACCCGGCCCACCCTGGGATTTCTGGCCGGGTCTTTCCATAGCCCGGGATCACTGGAAGCAGCCCTTAAAAGGCGCATCCGGCCCATTTCTTCCAGACCGGAAAAGCCAAGACCAGCCTGAGCTGATCCGCAGAAATTCGGACACCTGAATATCTTCTCCAGCTCAGCTGCCAGACCCATGGAGGAGAAAATCCGGCCATAGCCGCAAAGCTCGTGGATGCCCATGGTGGACATGACCTTTTCCATGCCCTTCTGCAGCACGTCCATGGTGTTCTGCAAAGCCTGCTCCGGGAGAAGGCCTTCATCCAGATACTCCAGGGCCACCTTCCAGATCATGTACGGGTTTATCGCGTCAGCTCCCATGCCCAGCAGGCACATGATGTCGTGCAGATTACGCACAGCCCCGGACCTGACAATTATGGAGCAGGACCGGCGCAGGCCCTTTTCCTCCAGATAGTTGCCCACAAAGGCCGTGCCAAGCAGGGGATCAATCTGCACCCTGCCCCTGGAAAAACTTCCAGAATCATCCAGCACCACCAGGACCCCGCCTTTTTGCACTGCTTCCCCGGCCCTGGCTGCCAGAGTCTGAAGACTTGTTTTCAGACCTTCTTCCGGATCAAAGGTGGCATCCAGCACCTTCAGCCGCTTAAGGTCCCGGCCCTGGCCAGTGAAAAAACCGGCCACCTCTTCCAGGATTCCAGCCCGGTAAGAAGCTTTAATTCTGGAGATGGCTTCCAGACCGATCCCATCAACCCTGAACCCTCCCAGGAGCAGGGGAGTGCCCAGCTCCAGGCCCACTGGCCTGGACGTCCCGGTCAGACCCGACCTTGGCCGGTCGCCCAGAATGACATGGGTGGAAAAATGATCAGCCTCCCGTTCCCGGTCAATGGCCGGGTTGGTGACTACAGCCACGTTTTCCTTGAAGTACTCCGAAACATTGGGCAGGCCCTGAGCATTAAACCAGGCCAAAGGCCCCTGATAACCCATGGACCCGATAACCGCCCTGCCGGTCCGGGCGGTCTTTTTGCGGATGTCCAGGTCGTACCTGTGCCATCCCAGGGCAGCCAGGAGATTTTCCCGGACCGGCTCATCCTGGTCCGCCCACTGGTCATTCAATCCGGTCAGCTTGGTGGCCCGGGCATTGTCCTGCTCTATCCCGGGGATCTCCCGGTACAGAAACCTGGCCTGGCCCGAGAGATCCTTGCGGCTTTGCATCAGCCTGACCAGCTGGTCCTGATAGGCCTGGTAATCAAACACAATGGCCCGCCTGGCCGGAGCCGAGAAAATGGCTATTTTCTCGCCCGGAGCCAGAGGCCTGGGGTCCCTGGCTGTATCTTCCAGATCCACCACCCCTTTTTCCGAAGACAGGTAATAATTGTAGTCGCTCTCTCCAAACCAGAGGGGCCTGAGTCCCAGGGCATCCACACTGCCCAGGCAGACATCCCCGTGCCTGGCAATTATGGCTGCCGGACCCTGGGCCGAGGGTGGAAAGAACCAGCGGTAAAAATCATAAACCCGGCCCAGGTCTTCGGGATACTGCCCCACCTCACTGGACACGGCTGGAAAAACCATGGCAAAGGCCTCCACCGGATCAAACCCGTGGCTGTTGATCAGCCCTTCAACAGCCCGGTTCAGGTCCTGGGAATCGCTGCCACCGGGCACCGGTTCAATGCCCAGGTTGCGGGAGGCCCCTCTGAGCCTTTCAATGGTATTGATCTCTCCGTTATGGGCCAGCAGGGAAAAAGGCTGGGTCCGCTCCACCGTGGGCAGGGTATTGGTGGAGTAGCGGCTGTGGCCCAGGCAGATCCTGGAGCCGGCAGCCGGATCACGCAGATCCGGAAACACCCGCTGCAAAAGGTCTGGACCGCCTCGGACCTTGTAAACCGAACTCTGCCTGGACAAAGACGCAATATGCAGCTCAGGCACTGAACTTTCCAGTTCCAGCTGGACCCTGAAAAGGAGCTTTTCAGCCGGAGACTTGAGATCCTGACCAACCAGCCCGGCAACCTGCCAGAACAGGGGAGCCTCGGCCCTGGCCATGGGGCCCAGCTCCTGGTCATTGGTGTTGCCCCTGACTTCCAGGAGAATATCCAGGCCGCGTTCTTCAAACACTTTTCTAACCCGGTCCAGGACATGGTCTGCCTTTGATCTGATCTTGTGGGGCAGCATAAAGTGTCCCACAAAAAAACCGCTGGAATCAGCCAGATGAGGGGAAAGACCGGCCCTGTGCAGCCTGCGGCTCCAGAGTTCGCGGGGAACGTCCACCATAATGCCGCATCCGTCCCCTTCGTCGTTTATGTCCCCGGAACGATGGGCCATTTTTTTCAAAGCCTCAATGGTCCGGACGATATTAGCGTGATTGGCCTTACCCCGCTTGTCAATAAAGGCAATAATGGCACAGGCGTCCTGTTCCTGGCAGATGGGCTTGGCTGATATGCTCTGCAAATGATCCTCCCTGGCTGATTTCTGGTTTGCCCCGGCCCGAAGCTTGTTATTCATAGCTCCCAGCCTGGGGGATGTACATATTAAGTATTTTCCTCATGTTTTTTCCTTCTCATGCCCTGCTCCTCAAGCTCAAGGGTGGCTTTGGTCCGGGGGTGAAACAATCTTGATTCTTTCTGCCCGGAACACCTCAATTTTCAAAAGTATGCTTCACCCCACTGAACCAAAGTGTTTACCCTTTTCCGGACACGAAAAAAACTATGTGAATTTTTTCTGTTTTCCCAGACCAGTCCAGCCTGCATCCCTTACCGGCCCGGATCTGATCAGTCCAGGATCTGCCACTGCCTTCTTGATTAAAGTCGGAAAATTCCTTAACCATAAACCTGCAGTTGATTCTGACTTGATAATATCCGGTGGACATGACAAGGATCAAAATAAATGGCTGAGATACATGGAAAAGTGCTCATCGTGGATGATGAGCAGGATATCCGCCTGTCCCTGCGGGGCATTCTGGAGGATGAAGGTTACCAGGTGGTGGAAGCAGAAAGCGGGGAACACGGCCTGGCTGCAGTGGAACCAAGCATCGACCTGATCCTCCTGGACATCTGGCTGCCGGGAATGGACGGCCTCCAGGTTCTGACCCGGCTTCATGAAAAGCATCCCGACATCCCGGTGATCATGATTTCAGGCCACGGCAATATCCAGACCGCAGTCCAGGCCATCAAGAACGGGGCCTTTGACTTTATTGAAAAACCTTTGTCCCTGGAAAAGGTGCTCATCACCTCCCAGAAGGCCCTGGAATTTTCCAGCCTCAGAAGGGAAAACCGCAACCTCAGGCTGAACACCAAAGGCATTACTGTCCGGGACATCACCGGCCAGTCCGGGGTCATCAGGGAACTCCGCCAGGCCATCGATCAGGTGGCCCCCACCGAGGCCTGGGTCCTCATCACCGGAGAAAACGGAACAGGCAAGGAGATTGTGGCCCGTTCCATCCACATCAAAAGCAAACGGGCCGACCAGACCCTGGTGGCGGTCAATTGTGCGGCCATCCCGGAAGAACTGATCGAATCTGAGCTGTTCGGCCATGAAAAAGGGTCCTTTACCGGAGCTTCCGGGTCCAGGCAGGGCAAATTCGAGCTGGCCCACCAGGGAACCCTGTTTCTTGATGAAATAGGAGACATGAGCCTCAAGACCCAGGCCAAGATCCTGCGCATCCTCCAGGAACAGAGTTTTGAACGGGTGGGTGGCCACCGGACCATCAGCGTCAATGTCCGGGTCATTGCAGCCACCAACAAGGACCTGCTCCAGGAAATAAAAAAAGGGAATTTCCGGGAAGATCTGTACTACCGCCTGAATGTCTTCCCCCTGAACCTTCCTCCCCTGCGGGAAAGAAAAGAGGACATTCCAATCCTGCTGGAGGAGTTCATCCATCAGCTCAGCCAGGAGCACAACTTCAAGCCCCTGTCCTTTACCAGGGAAGCCGTTGCTGTCCTCCAGAACCACTCCTGGCCGGGCAATGTCCGGGAACTCAAGAATTTTGTGGAACGCCTGTACATCCTCTACCAGGGCCAGGAAGTTACTCCAGCCATGCTCCCCGGTGAGATCAGCTGTGCCCGGATGCAGTCCGGACTTGAACCGGCAGGATTCCAGGACGGCCAGGAACTGCCCGGTGATTTCAAGCAGGCCAGGTCCCGGTTTGAAGCCTGGTTCCTGGACTGCAAGCTCAAAGAGTACGACGGGAACATCTCCAGGCTGGCCGAGGCCATCGGCCTGGAACGGAGCTATTTGTACCGCAAGCTCAAAAGCTACGACATCAGCACTGATTAGGGAGCCGGCACCTCAAACCTTTCCGCTCCGGGCCGGGCAGAGCTGTATCCGGACCAGGACCAGCCGGCAACCCCGGCCCTGCGCCTTGGGAATGCTATTCCACCACCCACACGCTGCAGTTCTTGATATGGTGAATGATCTTGGTGGACACGCTGCCGAACAGAAACTCCTCAGCCTTGGAAACACCTCTCCGGCCCACAACAACAGTTCCAAAACCGCCCTCTTTCTGGGCATGCATGATCTGATCGGCCACACTCCGTCCGGCCTTCCGGCCAGAGGGACAGGTGAATTCAGCACCAGGCAGATAATTGACTGTGATCCGTTCAGACTTGACTCCGTGTTTCAGCAGAATCTCCCTGGCCTTGTCCAGGAACACCCTGATCTTTTCCTGCTCTTCCTGACAGGCCGCGCACCACGACTCTTCATCCGGATAAATATCCCGTTCAGGCAGGCGTTCAGCGTAAAACAAATGAATATCGCAATCCCCTGCCTTGCCGGTCATAACTCCGGTGTATTCAACCGCCCGGGCTGAGTTATCCGAGGCATCGACAGCCACAAGGATTTTCTTGAAGTTCATCTGCACCTCCCTGGTTAAAGGTCAGCAAAAAAAGAAAACTGGCCGTTAAGCCGGGACTCATCCTTTTGCAAGATCCCTGCTGGCTTTGGCCAGATCTCCCAGCAGCTCGTCAACGCTCTCATAGGTAACGTAGGTCCCTTTGGAAAAATGCATCAGGACATGATTAAGGGACCTGGGGATGTAGGGAAAAAGCTTTTTCAGGTTAATGAGCCGGTTGGGAAAAAGCACAGAAAAATCATCAGGAGAAAGCCCATTGAAAAACTCCCGGCCGGACCGGGTCGAAGGAAGGCTGACATTGTCATGGACCCCTTTTCCGGTGATAAAAAGCAGGATACTGCCCAAGCCGAACAGGTCCAGGCCAAAGGGGTTTTCCACGCTTTCATAGGCATAGTCAAAATCAATCCACCTGTAATGGCCTGATCCGTATTCGACAAAGATATGGTCCCGCCGCACATCCCCGTGTTTTTCACCGTGGTGATGCATGAAGCCGAGGGCCTCGCAGGCCCCCATGAATTTTTCCAGGATCTCAGGAAATTTCTCCTGAAAATAGGTTTCATGGTCCATGTCCAGGTCTTCCACAATATTGTCCAGGCTCTTCCCCCAGACTATGTCCAGGATCCGGACCGGATTTCCAGCATCATCCAGAAGAGTCCGGCCCTGCATGAACCTTAAGTCCCCCCTGACCAGATCCAGAATCCTGGATTCCTTCCTGGGGCTGCGAAAACAATTGATGGTCAGCTGTCCGATTTTCTGATCAAATTTTTCATGAAAGACCAGTTTGAGGATGTGCCTCTCACCAGTATCAAGATCCCGGCACCGTTTGACCCAGAACTTGGGATCCTCCATACCGAACCGCCGTTCAGCCTCATCCCGGAGCACCAGAAAACGCCTGTCTTCCAGGCTGATGACGTCTCCGTAGGAGATATCCATGAACTCGGTGGTGTCAGTATATATTTTTCCACAATGCCTGGTGGGAAAGGAAGGCATGAGTTCCTTGAGCAGTTCTCTGGCCGAATTATCCAAGTCCTCACCTCCTTTGTTCTGGGAAGTTCATCAGCCTGTGGCTGGCTGTCCAGGAGCACCTGACCGGGCAGAGGCAAGCCGGGCCGGCTCAAGCCATCGCAGTCAGGATACTCATGAAATTGCCCCGCCCTGGCTCCAGTCTGAACTGAATAAAGGGAATTAACTTGCAAGGGTATTTTGCCCAGACAAATGCAGGGCTTTCAATGACAGTCAGCCGGACTGTTCATTTGAAAATCGCTCAGTAAAGGTAAATATAAGACAGTCCGGAATATTAGTCAAAAAATCATGATCAGGCTGCCCTGCCGACCGCAGGTCTTTGCTTTGCGATAGGAAAAAAACAGGTCCTCCCGGCATCTGGTACACAGATCAAGGGAAAATATTTTTTCAGGCCTTACCCCTGCCTCCAGGAGCTGATCCCTGGTCAAAGACCATAAATCCATGGTTCCTAGCCGGGGATCATAGTATCTGGAATAATCACTGGTCCAATGCTCATCCAGCCGGTCAAATCTGGCACAGCACGGTCCCAGGCTGGGGCCGCGCACAGCTGTCAGTTCCCCGGGACTCAGCCGGTAACGGGCGCAGAAATCAGCAACCCCTGTTCCAGGAAATCCAGCCCTGTTTCCCCGCCAGCCCACATGCAGGCCGCAGACGAATTTCCCGGATTCATGGGCCAGAAAAATCGGCTGGCAATCAGCTGTCTTGATCAGTACAGCAGCCCCAGGACAGGAGGTCCCGGCTCCGTCCCCCCTGAGATCTGATCCCTGGAGGAAATCCCCGGACAGGTCAAAATGGATCTTTGTGCCATGAACCTGGTTAAGTTCAACCAGTCTTTCAAAGCCCAGCTCCTTCTGCAGGGCCTGACGATTATTCAGAACATTGTTTTCTTCATCCCCGACCTCAAAAGAAATATTGCCTGAGCTGAAGTTGCCGGAACTGATCCCGCCCAGCCTGGTTCCGAATACACATCTGATCCTGTCCATCCCTGGAAAACTAAACTGCAGATACTTCAATATTGCCCCCAGTCCGGAGGATGTGAATATAAAATCTCCTCCTCATGCTTTGTCTTTATCATGCCTTGCTCAACAAGGGCCGTTTAAGCCCGGATGTGAGAAATTTTAACCTGAACTGAACGATTTTTAATGTAGCTGTCCAGTATTGGTGCCATTGCGGGCACCCGGAGGGTGCGTGGCAATCTTATGGATAGATATCCTGACCGAGGTTACTTCTGCCGGTTCCCGGCTTGGCAATGACCAAAAAAACCTCAGTCCGGGAAAGATTTGCCCCTGGATCACTTCAGCTCAGCCCGTTTCCAGAACTCCCTGCTCAGCAACAATCATATCCACCGGCACATCCCATTCATCCCTGGGCAGCTGATCTGTTACTTGAAAATCATACCCAAAACCAATAAGTAAAGGTTTGGGACCGGTCAGACCGGACAGGTAGCGGTCAAAAAATCCCCGGCCATAGCCCAGGCGGACCCCGCAGCGGTCAAAGGCCAGGCCGGGAAGAATGCACATGGCCTTACTTTTGTTGATAAATTTTTGGGCTGAATCCGGACATGGCTCGTCAATGCCGAAAGAACCCGGTTCAAGGCTGTCAAGACCTGTGACCCGGTAATAGTCCATGGTGCAGGAAGTGCAGTCGCATTTGGGAGCATAGACTTCTTTGGACCTGGCAACCATCTCCAGGATCAAAGACCTAGTGTCAACCTCGTTTCTGACAGGCAGATAAACCAGACAGGCCGGGTATTGACCCATCAGAGGCAGATCAAGAAAATTCCTGATGATCCTGCGGCTTTTCCGGGCCACTTCATCCCTGGTAAGTCCGGCCCTGGCCAGAAGCATTTTCTGTCTGATGTCCTGTTTGGTCATGATCTTTATCCCAAGAACATTGGCCGGTTTTAACTGTGATAACTGGTCTGCATTACTAAATCAGGAAGATAAACCAAGGCCTGACTCCAACCGGGACCGGCTGAAGAACTTATAACTCAGGAGAAAACAATGAACAATCCATATATCAGGGGGATCGTGCTGGGCGGATCAGTAGGCCTCATTGCCACCTGGTTCGGCATGGAACCTATCCGGGCCCTCTTTTTAGGCATCCTCTGCGGCCTTCTGGCCGTGCTGACCCGGATGGCAGCCCAGAAAGGAAAGAACAGAAAACTATAGTTCCAGATACCGGCCTGTGACTGAATCCGGGTTATCCCGGATCTCCTCTGGAGTGCCCCGGGCCACTATCCGGCCACCGTTTTCACCCCCTCCCGGACCCAGGTCCACAACATAGTCAGCGCAGGCCACAACATCAAGGTTGTGCTCAATGACCACGATGCTTGCCCCCTTGTCCACCAGCCTGTTCAGGACCTGAATCAGCTTGCCCACCTCGTGGGTGTGCAGGCCTGTGGTGGGCTCATCCAGGATGTACAGGGTCCCGGGCAGGCTCTTTTTGCTCAATTCCCTGGAAATCTTGATCCTTTGAGCCTCCCCCCCGGACAGGGTGGTGGCTGGCTGGCCCAGTCTCAGGTACTCCAGGCCGACCTCCTCCAGAATGCCCAGTTTCCTCTCCAGGATGGAGTAACTCTTGAAGAATTCCCTGGCCTGCCGCACTGACAGATCCAGGACCTGGGAAATATTCAACCCCTTGTACTCCACATCCAGGGTCTCCCGGTTGTATCTCTTGCCTTCGCACACCTCGCAGGTCACATAGATATCAGGCAGAAAATGCATCTCCACCTGGATCTGACCGTCTCCCCGGCAGGATTCACACCGCCCCCCCCGGACATTAAAGCTGAACCGGCCGGGCTTGTATCCCCGTTTTCTGGATTCCACGGTCTGGGCAAAGATCTTCCTTATTTCATCAAAGACCTTGGTATAGGTGGCTGGATTGGATCTGGGGGTCCGGCCGATGGGAGACTGGTCAATGGCAACAATCTTCTCTATCTGCCCGGCTCCGCTGATGGAGCTGATGAGCCCGGGATTATCCACTTTGAGCCCCCTGGCCAGGGCCAGGTGTTTGTACAAAGAATCAACCACCAGAGAACTTTTACCTGAGCCGGACACCCCGGTGACCACCACCAGACCTTTCAGGGGAAGCTCAAAGTCAATATTCTGGAGGTTATTGGTCCTTATTCCGGTCAGGATTATGGACTGGGCAAGCTTTCTTCTGCTGACCGGTCTGGGGATGGTCAGATCCTTGCGCAGGTACTTTCCGGTCAGGGAGCTGTCCGCCTGGAGCATCCCGGCCACGTCCCCCTGAAAAACAATCTCACCCCCCAGGGCCCCGGACCCCGGGCCAAGCTCCAGGACATGATCAGCCGACCTGATGGTGGCTTCGTCATGTTCCACCACCAAAACCGTATTTCCCCTGCTCTGCAGCTGGCGCAGGGTGCTAATCAGCCGGTCATTATCCCTGGGATGAAGACCGATGCTGGGTTCGTCCAGGACATACGTCACACCCACCAGGCCCGATCCCAGCTGTCCAGCCAGCCTGATCCTCTGAGCCTCTCCTCCGGACAGGGTGGACATGTTCCTGGCCAGACTGATGTAGTCAAGACCCACATTAACCAGGAACTTCAGTCTGTGGCTCAGCTCCCGGACAAGAGGACCAGCGATCTTTTTTTCCAGCTCTCTGAATTTCAATTTCTCCAGCCACTCCAGGGCCCTGGCAATAGGCAGACTGGTAAAATCCCGGATATTCATATCCCGGACATAGACGGCCAGAGACTCAGGTCTGAGCCTGGCTCCCTGACATTGAGGGCAGGGTCTGGCCTGCCTGAACCTGGACAGTTCATCGCGCCAGATATGGCCGAACCCGTAGCCTTGCTCAAGCAGAGCCAGGACTCCGCTGAAACCCAGGTCTTCATCTCCAGCAAAAAGTGCCTCCAACCCCTGGGGAGAATATTCAGCTAATGGAGTATTCAGATTAAAGCCGAACTTTTGGCCCAGCTTTTTCAGATCCCTTTCATATCTGGACAGGATTTTGGGATTTTTCCAGGGAATAACCGCCCCCTGATTCAGGGACAGACCCTTGTTGGGAGCTATGAGTTCCGGTTCAAAGTAGTCCACACTGCCGATACCCGAGCATTGGGCACAGGCTCCCTGGGGGCTGTTAAAGGAAAAAAGCTGAGGGCTGGGCCTGGGCATGGATATCCTGCATTCCGGGCAGACCGCCTCAGTGCTGAAAAAGATCTCTTCTCCATCAATGACCGAGACCTTTAGAATTCCGGATGACAGACTCAGGGCCAGTTCAACCGAATCAGCCAGCCTCTTGCGGATCCCGGATTTAAGAATGAGCCGGTCCACCACAAGATCCATGGAATGGCGCCGGTTCTTGTCCAGCTCAGGCAACGGCTCCAGGGGAGTGACCTGTCCATTGATCCTGACCCGGGCAAAACCCTGGGCCTTGAGCTTTTTCAACAGCTCAAGATGGGTGCCTTTTTTGTTCTCCACTAAGGGGCTGAGGATCATAAACCTGGTTCCTGGTTCCAGGTTGATGATATCGTCAATAATCCTGGAGGAGGACTGGGCTGTGATCTCCCGTTGGCATTCAGGGCAGATGGGCTGGCCCAGTCTGGCAAAGAACACCCGGAGAAAATCATATATTTCGGTCACTGTGCCCACAGTGGAGCGCGGATTGCGGGACATGGAGTGCTGCTCAATGGAAATGGCCGGAGAAAGTCCTTCGATCTTGTCCACCTGAGGCTTGTCCAGCTGGGGCAGAAACTGCCTGGCATAGGCTGACAGGGACTCAACATAGCGCCTCTGACCCTCGGCATAGATGATGTCAAAGGCCAGGGTGGACTTGCCAGAGCCGGATGGTCCGCAGATGACCACCAGACTGTGCCTTGGTATGTCCAGGGAAATGGACTTCAGGTTGTGATGCCTGGCTCCTGTTACTGATATGTATTCTTTCATGGCTGGATCAACTGTCCGGTAAAAGGTTAACCTGGTCTTGTCCGGGCAGGTTGCCCCGGTCCCTGCAGGGAATGGCCCACCCTGTCTTTTTTGCTTGCTTCATGACCGGGCCATGACTTAGGCTGGGTCTGGCGGACTGGGAGATGGTCCTCAATTCAAACATTATGCTCAAACAATATAGAATGAAACGAATAAAATTCATTGTCAACGGCCGGGTCCAGGGAGTAGGATTCAGACCCTTTGTCTTTCGTCTGGCCACGGAACACGGGCTTGCCGGCCAGGTCTCCAACAATGAACTGGGGGTTGTCATCGAAGTCCAGGGACCAGGTCCGAGTCTGGAAAAATTCCGGTCCAGCCTGACCACCAGACAGCCTCCCCTGGCTGAAATCACCCATGTCAGGACCATTGACCTGGAACCCGCAGCCGGTGCAGAAGGTTTCTTTATCACCCCCAGCTCTGGTCAGGGTGAGCATCAGGTCCTCATCAGTCCTGACGCAGCCATCTGTCCTGACTGTGAACAGGAGCTGCTGAATCCCCGGGACAGAAGGTTTCTTTATCCATTCATCAATTGCACCAATTGCGGCCCCAGACTGACCATAACCAGGTCCATACCCTATGATCGGCCCATGACCTCCATGGCCTGTTTTGCCATGTGCCAGGATTGTCTGGCCGAATACAACGACCCCATGGACCGGCGCTTTCATGCCCAGCCCAATGCCTGTGTCCGGTGCGGGCCTGAAGTGTGGCTTACTGATAAGCAGGGAAACCAGCTTGTCAAAGGGGATCAGGCCATTAGTATGGCTGCCCGGGCCATCCAGGCCGGGAAAATAGTGGCAGCCAAAGGCCTGGGGGGATTTCATCTCATCTGTGATGCCTGCCAGGACCACAGCGTTCAGGAGCTGCGCACAAGAAAAAACCGGCCGGATAAATCCCTGGCCGTGATGGTGGCTGACCTGGATACTGCCCGGAAAGTTGGACACATAGATCAGGAACAGGAAAAACTTCTGACCAGCCCGGCCCGGCCCATAATAATCCTGACCCGGAAGTTCGAAACTGTCCTGAGTTCCAGTTTGTCTCCGGACACCAGCACCCTGGGGATCATGCTTCCCTATACCCCTTTGCACATGATCCTTTTTTACCACCTGAAAGAATTGGCCCCCAGTGACCTGATCCAGGCTCTGGTCATGACCTCGGGCAATTTCAGTTCAGAACCCATCAGCCTGGGCAACCGGGAGGCCCTGAACCGGCTGGAGCCCATTGCCGACCTGTTTCTCCTGCACAACCGGGATATACTGATCCGCTGTGATGATTCTGTTTTGAGCGCATCCCAAGCTGGAACCCATTTCTTTCGCCGGGCCAGAGGGTACACTCCTTCTCCGGTCTTTTTGTCCAGCCAGGGACCTTCCATCCTGGGAACCGGACCGGAGCTCAAAAACACCATCTGCCTGACCAAAAAAGACCAGGCTTTTGTATCCCAGCACATCGGTGACCTGAAAAATCTTGAAACCTATGATTTTTTCCTGGAAACCATCAGCCATTTCCAGGATATCCTTAAAACCAGGCCCCAGGCAGTGGTCTGTGATCTCCATCCGGATTACCTGAGCTCCAGATATGCCCGGGATGAGTCCGGACTTCCGGTTTTCACCCTGCAGCACCACTTTGCCCATATTTTTTCAGTTATGGCTGAAAACCGGCATGACGGGCCTTGTCTGGGCCTGGCCATTGACGGCACAGGACTAGGCCCGGACCGGACCCTGTGGGGAGGAGAGCTGCTTGTGGTGGATAACACTCTGCCCTCCATGGAAAGACTGGGGTCTTTCTCTCCGGTGGCCCTGCCCGGTGGAGAAAAGGCCATTGAAGAGCCTTGGCGCATCGCCTTGAGTTTTTTGCATCAGCTGGGAGCCCTGGACCAGGATTTTCTGCCCTGGCAGAAAAAATTTAAAAACCAGGAGATTATTGTCCGCAAGATGCTCAACCAGAACATCAACGCGCCCCTGTCCACAGGCTGCGGCCGGCTGTTTGATGCAGTCAGCGCTCTTCTTGGGCTGGTGGAATCCATAAATTATGAAGGCCAGGGAGCCATCATCCTGGAAAAGATCCAGGACTTTAGTGATCAAACCGTCTATCCGGTGGAAGTCTCGGACCAGGACGGCCTGCTGGTCCTGGACACCCTGGGACTTTTCTCCAGAGTCCTTGATGACCTGCGTTCGGGAACCAGTCCGGAGAAAATCAGCCGGCGCTTTCACCTTTCCCTTGCGCACGGGATTTGCAAATGGGCTTCCATGGCAGCCCGGCAGACCGGCATCAAAACCCTGGGCTTAAGTGGCGGGGTCCTGCAGAACATCACCCTGCACAACCTGTTATGGACCGGTCTCCAGTCCAGGGGGTTCAAGGTCCTGACCCACAGGCTGCTTCCGCCCAGCGACGCCTGCATTTCCCTGGGCCAGGCCGTATACGGCCGGATAATGCTGAAAAAATAAACCAGAGGCTGTCCGGCCTGTCAGACAGTATTTAACCGGCCCGGACAATATTTTAAAAAGCTGTACCAGGAATCCAGACCTGAGATGAATCAACCCTGCCCCAGAAAAGCCCTTATTCTAAACCTGACCAGATTCGGGGACCTCATCCAGAGCCAGCCGGTTTTGACCTGGCTTAAAAAACAGGGATACACCACCCACCTTGTCTGTCTGGAAAATTTTGCTGCTGCAGCCAGGCTCCTTAAAGATGCAGACTACATCCGCCCCCTGCCCGGAGCTAAGATCCTGGCCCTTACCGACGCATCCTGGATCAAGGCGGTGGCCGAACTTGAAAGGTGGGCCCAGGGGATGATCTCCAGCCAAAAATTTGACGTGGCCGTCAACCTGACCCCCTCAGTCAGCTCCAGGCTCCTGACCAGTCTTGTCCGGTCCGGCGAATTACGGGGGTTTTTCCTGGATGAAATGGGCTATGGCTGCTATTCCGGCAATTGGGCCGCTTTTCTCCAGGCATCTTCAGCCCACAGAGGATGCAGCCCCTTTAATGTCACTGACATGTTTGTCCGGGCTGCCCATCTCAGCCCGGACCGGATCAGACTCAGGGTCAAAAAGCCTGACCCGGGCCTGGTCAATGCCATGGCCGAAAATCTTGCCAGGGCATCGGGCAGCCGCTCTTTTTCCGGGTACATGGCTTTTCAGCTGGGAGCCAGCGACAGCAGGCGGCGCTGGCCAGTAAAAAATTTCGCCCGGCTGGGAGACAGGCTGGTAAAGGAGCTGAACATCTGTCCGGTTCTTCTGGGTTCGGAAAATGAACAGGATCTTGGCCGCAGATACCAGGATCTTTCAAAGCAGTCTCTGGTCAATCTCATCGGACGCACCGATCTGGATGAGCTGTCTGCCGCCCTGGTCTGCACAGGGCTTTTGGTAACCAACGACACCGGGACCCTGCACCTGGCAGCCGGACTTGGCATCAAAAGCATCTCTTTTTTCCTGGCCACTGCCCAGCCCTGGGATACCGGACCTTATCTGGACGGCTGTCTGTGTCTGGAGCCGGAGATTAAATGCCATCCCTGCTCTTTTTCCCACCAGTGCCAGAATGACCTGGCCTGCAGACAGACCATCTCAGCGGATCTGGTTTTCAGGATACTGAACCGGTTCAGGCTGGAAAAAAAATGGCCATGCCTTGCAACAGATCAGGCCAGGATCCGGGAAACCTCCATCAAAGATGGCTGGTTCAGGCTAAAGCCCATGAACGATTCCGCCTGGAATGATTATTCCAGATGGATGGCTGTCCAGAGCCACTTCTACCGCCTCTTTCTGGATGGTCACCCCCTGACCTTCCCGGATCAGACCATGAGACCCGGACCGGATTTCTGCCAGGAGGTCACCACCCGGATCAGTGAGCTGCTTCCCCTGCTCAACCTGGCCATGGAACAGGCCTCTGTCCTGAAAAAAACGGCTGTCTCCCTGCTCAAAAAAAGATTTCTGACCACCTGGCAGAAGCTGAGCCGCGAACTGGCCCAAAGCCCTCACTTTCCGGTTCTGGGCATGCTCTGGACTTATCAGAGCCAGGCCGCATCAACCGACCTGGACCAGATAGCCGACCTCTGCCGCGCTTACCATCTGCTCCTGGAAAATATGCAAAGTTTTCTGAACCATTCATAACAACCATTTTCTTTTGCTGTTCATCCCGGTCCCAGCCTTACCCGGGACTGCTGCCATCCTGCCCTGCATCCGGCTGAAAGTCTTTTCCCTGTTCAAACATGTTCAGGATGTCTGGCTAAATAATCCTGGCACACATATTGTATAAAACCCTTCAAACCCTGTTGGATAGACAAAATTTTCCCATATCAAATTTAAGCCCAATGACTACAGGAGGTCAGAATGATCGTAATAGACGGTAAAACAAGCGATCTCAGCATCAAGAACTTTAACAACCTTGAGGATCTGCTCGTCAATGTCATGGAAGAGGACCAGATGAACAAGCGCATAGTCACCGACGTCCTGGTCGATGACGAGGCCTTTTCAGAAATTTATCCGCACCAGGCAGAAGACCTTGAAACCGGGGAGATAAACAAGGTGGAAATCCGGACCATGGACACCACGGACATGGCCATCAACATCACCCGTGAACTTTACAAGGTCATAACCCTCATGTCCAAAGGCGGAAAGCAGGTTGCTGAATTCTTCCGCCAGGCCGACGACGCTGAAGCCCTGGACATGTACCAGGATCTTCTTGAGGTCACCAGGGACTTCATGGGCATGGTCAGCGTACTCAAAGAGGAATTTCAGCTGAAAAATAACCAGCGTATGGAAAAAGGCGTGGAAAGGCTTTCCGAGCTGTTCACCGAAATGATCGAGGTCCAGGAAAACGAGGACTGGATCCTCCTGTCCGATCTCATTGAGTATGAATTCCTGCCCCTGGTTGAAAACTGGAAAAAAATCGTTTCTGAAATAAGGGAAGAACTGCGGGGGGTAGCCTGAAAAAAACAGGACCAGCCCTTAAGCAAAAGGGACTCAAACCCACTGGTCCGGGTCCTGTCCTGCCAGGACAGCCCAACTACTCAGCCACCCATTAAGAAATCCCTGGAAGGAGATCCCATGAACAACGCATCAGCCCGACTCGACCTGGCCTATGATTTAAGCTGCAGAGAACTGGCCAGCCTTGAGGAGGAAGACATTGAACAGGCCCATGAACTGGCTGAAGAACGGGCAAAAATATTTGACGAGCTTTTTTCTTCCAGCTCCTCGGCCCGGCCTGAGCAGTTTACTGAAAAACTGAAGAAGCTGCAGAAAATGCAGTTTCAGCTGACTGACTCAGCCAGAAAACTGCACGGAACCCTCAGGGAAGAATTAAAAAGGGTCAAAGGCGAAAACCAGAGATTGACCGGCTACAAAAAATGCTCATCCATCACCCCCATGTTCAGTTCATACCTCAATAAAAAAGGCTGACCTTTAGTGCCGGGGGAACCATTGGCTTCCCCCGGATTTCATCCCCCTTATATCCCTGCTTAAATTTTTTACCTGTCAGGTCTTGATTAACAGACCTGTCTTCTTTACAATAACCTCTTGACAAAAATGTGTCTTGTCCGGCTTCTTAATTCTTTTTAAGTACAACTTTTTCTCAGGAGGTTGAAATGAGTGGTAAAAATTGGTTCAAGGCTGTGACGGCCTTTTTGCTTGTGCTTTTTTTGAGCTCGCCGTCCATGGCCCAGACCATCAGGATTGCGGTGGCTTCACCGTTTACAGGTGCCCTGGCCGCCTACGGCGACAACGTAAGAGCCGGAGTCACCCTTAAAGTCGAGGAAATCAACGCCCAGGGCGGAATCAACGGTCAGCAGATCCAGGTGGAGTGGATGGACGAACAGTGTGAGCCCAGGGAGGCTGCCACTGTTTCCTCGCGCATTGCCCAGAACAGGAATATTGTCGGCGTGGTAGGCCATCTCTGCTCATCTGCCCATCTGGCTGCCCTGCCCACATATCTGCGTCAGGGCGTTCCGGTCATCTCCCCCACTGCCACCAGCGTGGCCATCAGTGACCAGAGCAAGGACCGCAACGGCAATACCTGGGCCTTCCGGGTTGTCTACCGTGACGACTACCAGGGAGAATTCCTGGCCAGGTACGTCAATGAAGTCCTTGAACTGCAGAACATTGCTGTATTTTATGAAAACAACGACTATGGCATCGGACTCAAGGACGCCTTTGTCAACAAGGCCAGGGAACTGGGCCTGAATATCGTGGGCCAGGAAGCATATATCAAGGGAGCTTCAGACTTTAATCCTCAGCTGACCAGACTTCGCGGCAGCAATCCCGATGGCCTGTTCATCTCCGGATACTACCCTGAAGGCGCTCTCATTGCCGGGCAGGCCGACAACCTGGGCATGAAAGTGGCCAAATTCGGAGCCGACGGCTTTGACAATGCCGATTACATCAGCCTGGCCGGATCATCCGCTGAAAACACCTACCTGACTGTACCATTTTTGCCTGACGTGGCTGAAGGCGAAGCTGAGGCCTTTCTCCAGAACTTCAGGGAACGCTTTGACCGTGAAGTGGACTGGATGAGCGCCAATGCCTACGATGCAGCAGGGATTCTTCTGCAGGCCATTGCCGAGGCCGGGGCAGACCGGGCCAAGATCAGGGAGTACCTGGCTTCCATGAACTCTCCTGAAAAGGGATACCACGGCATCGCCGGGCTGACCTATTTCAATGAAAAAGGAGACTCCCTCAAGCCCGCTTTTGTCAAAAAAGTCCAGGATGGACAGTTTGTTGCTGCGCCGATTCAGCTTGATTAAGCATTGAACTCATTACTACTTGACAAACAAGGCAGACTGGACAAAAGTCCGGCCTGCCTTGTTTTATGGATGTACTGACCATTGTCGACTGATTCGGCGGACCTGGCTGCCGGACTTGAAGATAGCTGTGGCTGAATCATTTTTTCTAAACCTTCATCAATACCATATCGGCTCACCTGACCAAGGATGATCCCTTGCTTGAACAACAACTCATCAACGGCCTGACCCTGGGCATGATCTATGCCCTCATTGCTGTGGGCTACACCATGGTTTACGGTGTGATCCAGCTCATCAACTTTGCCCACGGGGAAATATTCATGCTGGCCGCCTTTCTGGCCGTCACCTTTATTACTGTCTTTGGCTTGCCCCTCTATGTGGTCATTGTTCTGACCATGGCCTGCTGCGCCCTGATCGGAGTCCTTTTAGACATCTTTGCCTATCGCCCCTTGCGCCAGTCACCCAGGCTGGCCGCCCTGATAACCGCCATAGGCATGTCCATCTTTCTCCAGAATCTGGCCATGATAATCTGGGGCAGCAGACCCAGGCCCTTTGTCCAGGATGCTCTGCCCTCGTTTCTGCGCACCACCGCCTTCAGTATAGGCAATGCCAATGTGAGCTGGATGCAGCTGTCCATATTTGTTCTGGCTTCCACCCTGATGCTGGTCCTATTTTTCATCATCAACAAAACCAGGGTCGGTACGGCCATGCGGGCCCTGTCCCAGAACAGGACCGGTGCCGCCCTCATGGGAATCAATGTCAACCGGGTCATTTCCTTCACCTTTGCCTTGGGATCAAGCATGGGTGCTGTGGCTGGGATCATGGTGGCCATCTATTACAATACCCTCTATCCTACCATGGGCTATGTAGCCGGGGTAAAAGCCTTTGCCGCAGCTGTCCTGGGCGGCATTGGATCGGTCCCCGGGGCCATGATCGGAGGGATAGTCCTGGGAATAGCCGAAGCCCTGGGGGCCGGCTATATCTCCTCCCTTTACCGGGACGGCATAGCCTATGCTGTAATGATCGCCGTGATAATTTTCAGGCCATCGGGTATTCTTGGGAAATCAACAGTGGAAAAGGTCTGATCCATGAACATCAACCTTAAAACCGCCATCAAATACCTGGTTCTGGCTGCTGTCCTCTCCTATCCGCTCTTTGCCTTTGCCAGCGAGTATGTTCTGCACGTAATGGTCCTGATCATGGTCTACATGGTCCTGGCCATGGGTCTGAACATCGTTCCGGGCTTTTGCGGGCTTCTGGACCTGGGCTATGTGGGCTTTTACGGTATAGGGGCCTATACAGCCGGATTACTGACTATTCATTTCGGCCTGTCCTTCTGGGTCATTGTCCCCCTGGCCGCCCTCAACGGGGCCATATGGGGAGTTCTGCTGGGCGCACCCACCCTGCGTCTCACCGGTGACTATTTCGCCATAGTCACATTCGGTTTTTCAGAACTTGTGGTTTTATTCCTGACCAATGAAATCTGGCTGACCCGGGGACCTCTGGGACTTCCAGGTATTGCTCCGGTCAGTATCGACCTCTCATGGCTGTCCAGGCTCATCAACCCTGAATGGGACTGGTACTGGGAATTTTTCGGACTCAGGCCTTATTTCTATCTGGGCATATTCATGGTCCTTCTGGTCTACATCATCATGGGACGCATGGAAGACTCCCGGCTGGGCAGGGCCTGGTTCGCCATCAGGGAAGACCCCATTGCTGCCTCCAGCTGCGGCGTCAACCTCCTGACCTACAAGGTCATCGGCTTTGCCATCTCCGCTGCCATTGGGGCTGTAGGCGGAGCATTTCTGGCCAGGTGGACCATGTTCCTCTCTCCAGACATGTTTAAATTCTGGGAGTCGTTTCTGGTCCTGTGCATGGTGGTCCTGGGAGGCCTGGGCAACTTCAAAGGCAGTCTGGTGGGAGCGGCCGTGCTCATCGCTCTGGGTGAAGTGCTCAGGATGGTCCTGCCCACCCTTGGCCTGCCGGCTGAGACCAGGTTTCTGGCCTACGGACTGATCATGGTCCTGATGATGCGCTTCAAGCCGGCCGGATTCTTTCCGAGCATTGCAACAACTTCTTTGAAAAACCCCATGCTGATAAAACTTAAAAAAGAGCTTGGTTCTTCCTGATAATGAATATTCTGGATATTGACAGTCTGACCATGCGCTTTGGCGGGCTCCTGGCCCTGGCCGACGTGAGCTTTCATGTAAAACACCGTGAAATCCTGGGTCTTATCGGTCCCAACGGGGCCGGTAAAAGCACCATGTTCAACTGCATTTCCGGGGTGCTCAAACCCACTTCCGGGAACATGCACTTCCAGGTGGAAGATAAGAACATCCGGATAAACGGCTATAAACCGGAAAAAATGACTTATCTGGGCGTAGCCAGAACTTTTCAGAATATCCGGCTCTTTTCAGCCCTGACTGTGCTGGACAATGTGCGCATCGGTCGCCACTGCCGGACCAAGGCCAATTTTTTCGGTTCAGTGTTCCGGACCAGATCCCAGAAGCAGGAAGAACAGGAAATTGTTGATCAGTCCATGGAGTGGCTCAAGTTTGTCGGTCTGGAAAAATTTGCTTTTTATCCGGCTGCCAGTCTGTCCTACGGGTTCCAGCGCAAGCTGGAAATTGCCAGATCCCTGGCCACCGAGCCAAGACTTCTCCTTCTGGATGAACCGGCCGCCGGGATGAACCCCAAAGAAACCAGGGCTCTGACAGAACTGATCCACCGGATTTCTGATCTTGGAATAACCGTCATCCTTATTGAACATGATATGAAACTGGTGATGACCATCTGTAAACGGCTGGTGGTTCTGGATCACGGGATAAAGATCGCCCAGGGGGGTCCCAGGGAAATCAGGGAAAACCCCAAGGTCATTGAGGCCTATCTGGGCCGGGGAGCTGCTGATGCTTAAGGTTGAAGACATTCACACTTATTATGGGAACATTCACGCCATCAAGGGCCTGAGCCTGGAGGTAAAACAGGGTGAAATCGTTACTCTCATCGGGTCCAACGGGGCAGGCAAGTCCACCACCCTTATGAGCATCAGCGGAATCACCAGACCCAGGCAGGGCAGGATCTTTTTCCAGGGTCAGGAGATTACCAATGCACCCACCGATGGTATAGTTTCCATGGGCATCACCCAGGTCCCTGAAGGAAGAATGATTTTTCCCAGACTCACTGTTTATGAAAACCTGCTTATGGGCGCTTATCTGAGAAAAGACCGCAAAGGCATAAAGCTGGACGAAAAACACGCCTTTGAACTCTTCCCCATTCTGGGGGAACGCAGAAAACAGGCCGGAGGAACCCTTTCCGGCGGCGAGCAGCAGATGCTGGCCATTGCCAGGGCCCTCATGGCCAGGCCAAAGCTCCTGCTGCTGGATGAGCCGTCTCTGGGCCTGGCTCCCATTGTGGTGGAAAATATCTTTGAAGTCATAACCAGGATCAATTCCCAGGGCACCACCATCCTTCTGGTGGAGCAGAACGCCCAGATGGCCCTGCAGACCGCCCACAAAGGCTATGTTCTGGAAACCGGAAAAATCATCTTGCAGGGAACTGCAAAGGAACTCATGGAAAACCCCAGTGTCCAGGAGGCTTACCTGGGGATGGATTAGCTGCCTTTCCTGAAAAACCGGCCTGACCCGGTCAAGGCTGTTTTAGAACCGGCTTTTCTGAAGATTCAGTAATTCCTCATTTCTTTTTGTCCTCAACAGCCCTCATTTCTTCGGCTGACTCGTCCAGGTCAAGAATCTGGGTGTCCAGATATTTCTGCATCCGGACCTGAGTTATATTCTGAAGCTTTCTATATATTCCAAACAGCCTCTCACCCTGTTCATTAATAATTTTTTGATGTCTCCTGGCCCGCTCCACATCCTCAGGCTTTGTTCTGGACAGCAGTTGAGACGAATTAATAATGGCTGTCAGGGGCTGAGACAGTTCGTGGCTGATGGTTCCGACCATGGCCAGAGCTGTATTCAGCTGGGACTCTCTTTCCTTATGGGAAACATTGCGGATGATCCAGATCAGTTCACTGCTCTGGCCGGGCGGACTGAGACAGGTCACATCCAGGCTGGATCCTTCTCTGTAGATGATCTTGCTGTGCTGCCTTTCCTGATGATAAAGGTCATCTTTTTCCTTAGCCAGTCCCCTTAGAAATGATGAAAACTCATTCTCCAGCTCAGGATAGACCTTGAAGATATTCAGAGGCAAATCCTGAGGGTCGGCTCCGGACATTTCACCCAGAAAATCCAGGGCGGTCTTGTTGATAAAGATCACACTTCCCTGCAATGTGGTCTGGACCATGGGAAATGGCAGGTGATTGACTATGCTGTGCAGGGCTGCCTGCTTCCTGGCGGCTTCTTCCTGCAGAAATGTCAGGGCGTTGAGATCCTGGATAAGTTCTATTGCTCCGATGACCTGCCCATCCAGCACGATCTTCTGGGCGGTCACCTGGTAGTATCCCTGGATCTTGCCCCTGTATCCCATGAAACCTTTGACCACCACTGATCCTTGATCAAGGTCGATGTCCAGATCAGGGGATGGGAAAAAACGCCTGTACTGGGAGGATGAGTAATCCTTTAACAGCATCTGACCGATCAATGGCCGTTCATGGTCGTAAAAGGCCCTGCCGACATCCTGACTGCCAACCACATCTTCAGCTTTTACCCCGGTCAGGTCCTCACACCCGCTGTTCCAGTGCGAGACCACTCCGAACCTGTTGAAGATGACGGCTGCAAAGGGAAAAGCCTCCACCATGCTTGTCAAAAAGCGTTTCTTCTTCTCGACCTTTTTTTTCAACACTGCCATGGTAATCATGTTCACTGTTCCCAGCTTGCCCGGAAGTTCCTCAGCCAGGTCAATGTGGCCAGGCAGGTTTTGCCGGATATCCGCCCTCAGTTCCTGATCCCTGGTTAAAACCATCACATAATCCGGGCTGATGTTTTTTACCAGGTCCCTCCACTGAGAATAAGCAGGAACCCCATGCTCAAAAACCTCCTGGTCGGTTATGCACACCCCGGTCACCTTTCCGGAAGATTCCGGCATGCTTCTGCCCAGTTTTCCAACTACATGGCTGAGGAGTTTGCCCGGCCCGATAAGGCCAATTTTATACTTCACGTTAAACACCCTGCAAATCAATTGATGTAAATTTGCAGATAGTAAAAGATTCGACTTAGAGCAAGAATTTGTGACCATGGAATCATCTGCTTTAAGCTATCACCCTGGAAATGCAGCTTTTAATGTCCTAACTCAACCTGAAAACAATTTTCTGAAAATAAACATTGACATGGAATAGACAGAGTACTATGAATACAAATTCCTTGATGCGGGGTGGAGCAGTATGGTAGCTCGTCGGGCTCATAACCCGAAGGTCATCGGTTCAAATCCGGTCCCCGCTACCAATAAAAATAAAGGCTTAGAAGAAACTACTTCTAAGCCTTTTTTGTTTTGACAGCCTGCTGTCCAGGGGGTGACCTGAAAAAACACCCGGGAGAAAAAGAACATTTCTCCCGGGTGAATGAATAGGAGGGTGAGCTAGTTGGCTCCAACAAAAAGAGTGGAGCGGAACCGGACCTCAGTAATGGCCATGCCGGTACCGGATATTTCCCTGGCCGGGACCCTGTGGTCGGTTTCAAAGACGTATTTGCGGGACGGATCAAGAACCAGGCTGACCGTGCCGGTAGCCGGTACATCAAGTTCGGCAATCTCCTCATATAAAAATGAGGTCGGATCAACGGATTTAAAGACCTCTATTTCACCACCACCTACAGGATTTCCATTATACAGTACCTGGACGGTCATTTCCACCTGGCCGTTGTCCAGTTCCACAACTTCCACAGGATTGATTTCCAGGGGAATCCCGACCGGATCATGAAGGATTGAGCCCTGCTGGCCAGCCCAGGTCACAGCCTTGCTGAAATCCCTGATTTCCGTCAATCTGTGTCTGTTGGGATCCCGCTCCAGCACGAACAAGTGCTGCCCGGCATTGGTCAGCTTGGCCACTGCCTCATAATGGGCGGCTTTCTCTTCCAGGGGAATTTCTACGGTCTGACCATTGGGTTTGAATACATAAAGATTAAGATTGGTCAGATCCCTTTCATCCAGGGGATCATCAGGATCTGCATAAAAAGCGGTTATCCCGAATTCCTGCCCCACATCCACCCTGGTCGGGACCTCGGCCCAGATGCAATGGGCCAGGGCGCTGACAGCACTCATCAATACCAGATTGGCGGCCAGGGCCAGAACAATAATACCTTTTTTCATCAAAAACCTCCTTTTTAGGGAAGAAAAGACAGCAAAGCTCTTTCCCTCCAATTTTCAAATAAATGCCTTAAAAAAACATGAAACACAGAATCATTTTCAATGCCCCTGCTGAAACAGATAAAAAATCTGGGCTGCCCCGAGGAACATTTGAATTTGAGAACGACAATCAGGTAGCTGAAAAAGTGCATCTCTGTCAATAATTATTTTGAAAATAATTTTCAGCATCATGGCATGTTTTTATTTTCTGCAGATCCAGCTGAAAGATTCTGACCCTGACCCGGCCATGGATGATATGCCTCTTTACAAACCGATGAAAGTCTTAAAGCACATTGCTCAGTGCTCCTCAGATATTTTTCAGCCATCCTTGCCTGAAGGAAGCTTTTACAGGGCCTTTCCAGTTTACTGGCTGAAGACAGCCCGGAGCTTTAGCTGCAAAATTAAGACTGCTAAAGATAACACTGGACCGGCCATGACTGGCAAGCTGAGCTGTTCAGGATAATGCTGGTCTTCTGAGGGTGTCACAGCCAGTAACCATTACTTCTGAGTATAACCCAACCCAGAATTATGGATTAGTCCTGGCAGTTGCCTCTGCTGCTGGATCGTCCCTCCATGGCAGAATGTTTTCTGAATATCAATTGACAAACACCCCGTGCAAGAGATAATGATAATGAAGTTCATCTAATTTATTGAAAAATGGAGGTTGATCATGAGTGAATTCGGTCGAGGAGCAATCTGGTTTGGTGCAGGCCTTGTCCTGGGCTATCTTGGTTCTAAACTGATGGAAGACCCTCAGGGCAAGGTCCGCAGGGCTGCAGTTGAAGCTGTATCCCAGGGCATGACCTTTAAGGACCGGGTCATGACTTCTGTTGAGCGGGCCAGGGAAAATGTCGAAGACATGGTGGCTGAAGCCAGGCATTCCCGGGAAGGAATCAAGGAAGCAGGCTCAGCTGATCCTGCTTCAGAAAAGTAATCCAGGAGCATGCCCTTGTCGTCCAGTCTACGCATAGTCCACCAGCTGCCGGGCAGAATCAGGTTCAGGGCCGACCCCATGGACAAGGATTTTGAGCGCATTGTCCACGCAGTCCAAAACCAGGCCGGGGTACATAAAGTCGTCTTCTCCAGACGCACCGGAAGCATTCTGGTTTTTTACCGGGATTCCAGCGTGTCTGGAAAAGATACAAGCCCGGAGTGCGCAGTTCAGGGCTCAGAGACCGCAGCCAGGGATAGCAAAGCCGGATCCAGGCCTAAGTCTATTGTTTCTCTTTTCTTTCTTTTCAGAAGGTTCCTGCCTCCCTGGGTTCGCTTTCTCATGTCCTTTAACCGGGCCCGGCCTTTTCTGGTCCGGGGTCTTGAATCCCTGCGCAAAGGGCGGGCCGACCTTAACCTGCTTGATTCCCTGGCCATAGGCATATCCCTGTTCAGAAGGGACTACCGGTCTGTAATGATCATCACCACCCTCCTGGGACTGGGAGAATACCTGGAACAATGGACCCGCAAGCGTTCCATGGAAAACCTGGCCAGGGATCTTATGTACTGCACCGACCGGGTCTGGATCAGGCAGAACGGAACAGAACAGGAAGTGAGCATCAAGGAAGTCCGCCCTGGAGACCTGGTGGTGGTTCGCAGCGGACTGCATATCCCTGTTGACGGGACAGTTGCTTCCGGGCAGGCAATGGTCAACCAGTCGACCATGACTGGTGAACCCCTGGCAGTTTCCAAGAAACAGGGGGCAAGTGTTTATGCAGGCACGGTCCTGGAAGAAGGTGAAATCACCGTCAAGGTCACCAAGGCCGGAGACCAGACCAGGGTGTTTCAGCTGATGAAGATTATTGAGGAATCGGAAAGGCTCAAATCCGGCCTTCAGGCCCGGGCTGAGTACCTGGCCGACAAGATCGTTCCGGCCACCCTTTTTCTCAGTCTGTTCACCTTCATCCTGACCAGGAATATCAACCGGGCTGTATCAGTTCTTCTGGTGGACTATTCCTGCGCCATAAAACTCTCCACACCATTGACCATGCTTTCAGCCATGCGCGAATCCTCAACCAGAGGGGTGGCGGTCAAAGGGGGGAAGTATCTGGAATTAATGAACCGGGTGGATACCTTTGTGTTCGACAAAACCGGCACCCTGACCAGGGCCAGACCGAAAGCCCTGGAGGTTGTGGCCTTCAATGGTTTTGAACGCAGAGAGGTGCTTAGAATAGCAGCCTGTCTGGAAGAACACTTTCCCCATCCTGTGGCTTCGGCTGTGGTGGCCCTGGCTGACCGGGAAAATATCATTCACCATGAAAACCACTCCACTGTGCATAATATCCTGGCTCACGGGATTCATTCGGCCATGGAAGGCCGGGAAGTCATGGTGGGCAGCAGACACTTCATTGAGAAGCACGGGCAAGTGGATCTTGGTAAATACCAGGATGATATAGACGGGCATCTTAAAAGCGGTCTCTCGGTACTTTACGTATCCGTCGGTCAAAAGCTGGCCGGCCTGATCCTTTTGGACGACCCTTTACGGGATGGAGCCCAAGCCTTTATTCAGAAACTGAAACAGAAGACCGGGGCCAGGATATATCTTCTCACCGGTGACGGAGAACAGACCGCCCAGAGAATAAACCGGACCCTGGACCTGGACGGATACCAGGCCAGCCTTCTGCCCGAGGACAAGGCTCAGTTCATCCGGAAGCTCAAAGCTCAGGGCAGGACCGTAGCCATGGTTGGGGACGGGATGAACGATTCCCTGGCCCTGTCCGAGGCTGACGTGGGCATATCCATGAAGCACGGGGCAGACCTGAGCAGGGAGGTCTGCGACATCCTGCTCACCAACTCCAGCCTGGAAGGGATAATAACTGCCCGCAACATGTC
Source organism: Desulfonatronovibrio hydrogenovorans DSM 9292 (assembly GCF_000686525.1). NCBI lineage: Bacteria > Pseudomonadati > Thermodesulfobacteriota > Desulfovibrionia > Desulfovibrionales > Desulfonatronovibrionaceae > Desulfonatronovibrio > Desulfonatronovibrio hydrogenovorans. The sequence continues at coordinate 175,893 of NZ_KK365986.1, read as the reverse complement.
TGCCAGGGCCATGTCCAGGATAAAACAAAACTACGGTCTGATCATCGGGGTAAATTCATCCCTGATCTTCCTGGGGCTGGCCGGAAGGATATCTCCCCTTGTTTCTGCCATGCTGCATAATCTGACTACAGTACTGGTCAGCCTGAACAGCATCAGACCTCTGGAAAAGACGCCGTTGCAAAGCCGCATTCTGAGATGGATGCCCGGATTGCGGAACTGATCTGGACAATATGCTTTTTTTGACCTGCAAACCAACAGGAGGACCACATGATAGTCAGTTCCATCCCTGGAAGAATAAGAATCAGGCATGACTCTCTGAAGGATCTGGAAACCAGCACCAGCTTGAGTGAATCTCTCCGGAAAAGGGACGGTATTTCCTCAATCAAGCCAAATATCACCACCGGAAGCATGCTGATCTGCTTCAGACCTGAGATAATTTCCCTTTCCAGCCTCAGAGCCTTGATCAAGGACTTTTCCCTTGACCAGGGCAAGAGCGGTTCGGCTTCCAGACCCTGGAACAGATCCAGAACAGCCAAGCGCGGAATGCTGACCTGTCTGGGTATGGCCCTGGCCATGGCCGGCCTGGACCAGGAAGACGCCCATGTCCTTTTTGGCCTTGGCTTCCTTGGCTTCCTGGGCCTTCACCTGAATATCCATAAAAACAGGGTATTAAAATAGCATCATGCCCACTTCGACCATCAGCATCCCGACCATCCTGACTGAAAAAACCGCCCTGAACAGGATAAAATACCTTGCTGAAGACCTCTTGGAAGAGCATGGGCATCACGTACTCCATATCAGCCAGAATCTGGACAACAGCCATTCTGACATAGTTCTGAACCTGGGAGGATATACCCTGACCGGCAATCTGATCATTTTCCCCGGACAGGTTCGACTGGAAATTACCTACCCCTGGACTGCCCTGCCCTATAAAAAAAGGGTGGAACAGGAAATCAGGGAAATCCTTTCCACCCTGCTCAGCTGAGTCTTTCCTGCCAGAACACGGCCTGCTTGAATTGCCGCCACCAGGCTTCTTTAAACTCCAGCCGGCTGTGACCTGCCGGCATGACTGTACTTCGGATTAACTGCTGCCGACCAGCTTTTTTTACCAGCAGCTAAAACCAGTCCCCACCTTTGCTGATCCCTGTTCATCCATCCCGCTGACTGCATAGAATCAAGATAAGCACTTTTTTGAGCCAGGATATTTTTCTCTGCCACTCCATTAAGCTGACCAGCTCAACCCTTGCTGGAGCTGAATAAAAGAAAATTAGCCAATACATTTTGCACAGACATATGCCGGGCTCGTATAGACAGTAATCTTGGCCTGTTAAGTTGAGAAGCTTTTGGCTCAGGATTTTTTAAAACAAATGTTTTTTTGTTGACAAAACCCTTTCAACACGATATTGATACTGAAAATCAGTTGCATATAATTAACAACCAAGGAGAAGACCATGAACATGAAAGTCAGCCTGGGTGGACTCAAAAATTCTGCCGGACAGGATCTGGCCAGGCGGATCAACCAGTCATCCAACAGCCAGGAGGAAAGCCTGGAAGAATATTTAAGGCTTATCCGGCTGGTCCAGCAGAGTTTTTTAAAAAAACACAGAATTACTTCAGACAAAACATAGGAGGAAACCATGACCGCAGCAATTATCGGCGGGATGGACCGGCTGCAGCCCCATTACCAGAAGACAGCCAAAAAGGCCGGATACAAACTGAAGATGTTTACCGGCACGGAAAATACCATCAATGAACGCATAGGCAACATCGACCTGATGATTATCTTTACCAACAAAGTATCCCACAGCGCCCGCAAATGTGCCCTGAACGCGGCCAAGGCTGAGAACATACCCGTGATGATGTGTCATTCATGCGGAGTATCAACCCTTAAGGAATGCCTGGAAAAGCGGGATTGCCCCTTGCGGGGAAAATGATTCGGAAAAGTTCCTGTAAAGGGAGAGACAGGCAGCCCGGAAAAGGACAGCCCTTGCTGTCCTCTGGATGGGGTTACCGCAGCTTAAGCTGCTGGACGGTCTGGAATAGAACCCGGTCTGATTTGAGAGATAATTTTTTTTCTGGTCCTAATGCCGAAAGCTCCGAACTTGTCGGTCTTGACTTCATCCTGATCTTTTTCGTCCGATCCTATCCTTAAATAGTAGACCATCTTGTCTCTGTCTGCCAGCGCCCGGATCCAGATCATTATCTCAGCCACACCAGGGTTCAGATCCTCATTCCACCAGGCATTGAGGTAGAGAATCGTCATCTCCCCTTTTGTACTGCTGGACAGCCGGAATCGCCGAACCGCACCGATGCTCATCTCCCTGATCAAGGTCCTGGCCTCATAGCTGCACTTCTCCAGAAAAAGCACAAGCTCGTCAGTGCTTACAGCGATTCCAATTTCACTTCTGCCGTCCATGATATGCTGTCCTTAAATCTGCCAAGGGCAAACCAGAAAAAATCCTGCGGCCTGGCTTCTTGCCCTGAATCAGGATTTCAACCGGTTACGTCTTTGAAAACCTTGCCTGGCTTAAACTTGGGAAAATTACGGGCTGGAATGGATATCTGACCTCCGGTCCGGGGGTTGTAGCCATTGCGGGCCTGTCTTTTGCTCAGGGAAAAGGCCCCGAACCCGGTGATATTGACCTTTTCTCCTTTCTGGACTTCTTCAATTATCACACTGATCATTTCTCTGATGGACTTTTTGACCTGGGACTTGGACATCCCTGTCCTCTCGGCCACTCTTTCAATAAGCTCAGTCTTGTTCACTGTACATCTCCTTTTTTTCTATTCCCAGTCCAGAGCTGAAAAAGCTCCCTCTCTAAATTATGAAATTCATTTTCATAATCATAAATTTCCAGTTTTTTATATAAAATGGGCTGGATTGTCAAAGCATACTTAATGAAAGCCTGGCTGTTTGACCTGAACCATTTTATTCCAGCTGCCCGGAGTCCTGAAGATATGATCCTGCCTTGGCCCCAGTTTTCCACGCAGCCCAATGTTTTTCTTTTTCCTGAACTGATCTGCTTCCTGGAAACTCTGTATGTCTGCCGCTGCAGGCATTATAAAGGGCTGAACACTCTTATCCAGTCCAGTCAGGATTGTTTCTGTTCTGCTTGCATTGGCATAAAAGTGCTCAGTTCAGGTTTCAATAATAAACTCAACTGGCCGGAAACAAGTTGTATTTTAATCCTCAGGACTTGGAAGGGTTGTCTGTCCGGACCCATCTTGACCTGTTATTTCAGGAAAAGAAGCCGCCTTTTCCAGGACCTCTGAAATCTTATCCATAGTCATGCTTCCTTCATATCTGTAAAACACAGTCCCGTCTGGCCCGTAAAAGACCAGGGCCGGAACAACCCTTATGCCGTAGGCCCTGATGGTTCCCGGTCTGGCTTGAACATCGATTTTATGGATAAACACCTGCTCTTTATAAGTGTCTTTGACCTGACTTAGGACAGGCTCCATTTCCTGGCAGGCAGAACACATCCGGGCCATCAGGTATTGAATGCTGATCCGGCCATGTGCTTCATCCGGCAATTTGACTGGACCTGGACCTCGGACTCCTGTGCCAAAAGCAAAATATGCTCCTGCTGTAATGACCAGAATAATTACCAGTATCAACGGTCTTGAATTCATCAAAAAACCTGCTCCCAAGCTGTATTCAACCGCCTGCTACCGATTCTTTGCCGGTCAGACTCCCCCTTTTTCTACGCACCCGCAACACCACAAGCAGGGCCAGCAGCAGAGGCAGTCCGACCATGGCTGCCGGACGAAGGTAGGTCTGGACAACGTAAAGCCAGGTTGGCAAATAGGAAAAAACATCCCGGATATTTCCGTCCGGCTCCATTAACTGCCAGTTACCATTGCCGGCGCGGGTAAAATCCATGCGTTCCTGAAAACGGCTGTTGTACTTGACATCCAGGACTTCAAACAAAACCGATGCCCGGCGTCCCTGCTTGTCAAGGCTATGGAAGTCAACCGCATAAAACCGGCTCTGATGATTATCAAAGCGGTGCTGGTATTTTTCATGGGTAACATATGATTCAATAAAATAGGAGAAGTCCTTAAGTGATGGATCGCTCCAGCTGAGGACAGTCCGGATCATGCCGGGCGGGCAGGCCTGCGCCGGCTGGGGAGCAGAAACATAAACTCCGGCAAGAAATATCAGAGCCAGCAGAACCAGTCTGCGGCAAAGAACTGAAACCTTTGCAACAAAGAACCGGGATACCGGCAGGTTAGTGTCTGGGTGTGGGACCATTTTATTCGGAAAAGTCCTTGAGGCCTGCAGAGTCATTTCATACCTCCATCAAAACCTGTTTCTGAAAATGGGGCAATCACTGTCCATTTCCAGAAACAAATGCGTTTATAAATCTTTCAGTCTCTTCCTTTTCCACCGATATATTGTGTTTTTCCCGGAGCTGAGCAAACTCATTCTTCCAGGCCTGGTTGTACCGGGAATAAAGAAGGTCATTGCGAATATATTCCTTGCGCTGTTCAAAGTCCTGAACCCTGTCCTTTTCAATTGAGTCCAGCCTCAAAACCACATATCCCTGACCATGCTCCAGGACCCCGGACATTTCCCCAGGTTCAAGCTTTTCCAGGACTTCATGCCATTCCTGGGGATATCTGGTCAGGGGCATGGACTTAAGGGCCTGCAGTTCTCCATCACGCATCTCTGCCTGGTCCTCTAGGGACTGTTCCTGCTGAACTGCGCTCAAAAACTCTTCCGCCGCCTGCCTGCTTTCCCCTGACATAATCGTCACAGAATACAGATCGGGCAGACTGTAAGTACTGATATTCTCTTCAAAAAAGGCCCTGACTTCTTCATCGCTGATACTTTCCCTGGAGATTTCCGGGACAAGGTCCGGCTGGAGCACCCTGTGCATAAGCTCGGCCTTGAACTGATGAACCGCCTGACGAAAGTGCGGCATTTCCTCAAATCCCCTGGCCCGGCCCTCGGCAATAAGTGCCTCCATGTTCTGGACATGCTCCAGAATGCTCTCCGGGCTGAGATTACCCCTGGTTTTTTCAGAGCTGGACAGCCTTTCCGCGTAAGCCTTGAGCAGTGCAGCATCCAAGTGCTCGCCATTAATTGATGCCTGTGGTTCAAAGGATTCCTGACCGGAGCAGCCTGGTCCAAAAAACAGGATAAGGATTACTGCCAGTGTTAAATAAATTTTTTGCATTATTTCTCCTGTAATTAAAAATGGTTTGGGTTTACACAGCTCCCTGGTACATGGCCAGCATACCGGAAATAAGTCCCCAGACCACAAAGCCTACCAATGCCCCCAGGGTCAGGATCAGGGCAGGCTCCACCATGGCGCTCATCCGGGCAACCTTATCCTCAAGCAGTTTTTCATGGACTTCAGCCACAGTGATCATGGACTCGCTCATAAGGCCCGAATGTTCACCAATGCCGGCCAGAGCGCTGGTCATGGGAGTAAAGGCCCATCCATCCTTCAGGGTTGTGGACATTGGCTCTCCAGCCATGATCCGGTCCACCACCTGATCCAGAAAACCCTGTACTGCCGTATTGGTCAGAGTGGCGCTGGTCGCCCTCAGGGCCTCTACCAGTGGAATCCGGCTTTCCAGGAGCAGCCCCAAGGTCCGGGCAAAAGATACAACAATGCCCAGCCGGACAACCGGACCCACCACCGGCAGATAAACCTTGTACCTGTCCAGAAACAGCCGGGTTGCCGGCAGGGAGTGCATCAGCGCCAGCAGGCCGGCCAGTCCGGCGAATCCAATAAGTATATTCTGTCCATAGGTCTGCAGAAAACTGGTGGCATCCATGAGCAGCTGGGTGGCTGGAGGCAGGCGGCCAGTAATCAGCCCCATGAATCTGGGAATAACAAAAATGACCATAAAGGCTATTACAGCAACGCCCACCAGAAGGACAATGCCTGGATAGAAAAAGGACATGAACATTTTTTTACGCAGGGCAGACCTTCTTTCCATATAATCTGCGATCCGTTGAAATACGATGTCCAGAATGCCGCCCATTTCACCGGCCCGGACCAGATTGACCACCATCTCCGGAAAGACCCTGGCCTGACTGGACATGGCTTCACTCAAGGGAACCCCGCCTTCAACCCTGGTCAATACATCTCCCAGAACATGTTTCATGTTTGCCTTCTGGGCCTGGTCGTGCAGAATGCGAACAGCTGCAGTTACTGTAACTTCGGATTTGATAAGGGTGGCCAGCATCCTGAAAAGCAGGACCTTGTCCTTGGTGGATATGGGCAGAAACCTGGTCGGAGACAGAGCTGACAGGCCTGCGCCAGAGGCAGACTCCTCAACAGAAATCAGGGTTACTCCCCTGGCTCTGGCCTCGGCTGCAGCTGAAGCCACACTGTCCGCCTCAATATGCAGATTTATAATGCTTCCGCCTGGGTCCATGGCCCGGCAAAGGTAAAATGGCATGCTCTCTTACTCCATGGTCACCCTGAGGACTTCCTCAGGTGTGGTCAGGCCCAGTTTAATTTTCTGAATTCCATCCTCCAGCAGGGTGTTGTAATTGCCGTCTTTCTTTGCTGCCCGGCCAATCTCCGCCACCAGGGCACCCTGCATGATCTTGTTCTTCAGGGCTTCACTCACTGTAAGCAGCTCAAACAGGCCCACCCTGCCGGAATAACCCTTGTGGTTGCAAAGGTCACAAGGATTTACAGATCTATGGACCATGAAATCCCCTTCCTGGGTCTCCTTGAGCCCCAGCAGGTCCAGTTCAGCCCTGGTTACTGGCTGGGCTTCCCGGCAATGGGGACAGACCAGGCGGACCAGGCGCTGGGCCAGGACAGCCCGGACTGAAACCGCTACCAGAAAAGGCTCTCCGCCCATGTCGTGCAGCCGGGAAAATGAACTGGGCGCATCATTGGTGTGCAGGGTGGACAGGACCAGATGCCCGGTAATGGAAGCCCGCAATGAAGTTCGCAATGTGTCCGCATCCCTGGTTTCTCCAACCATTATGATATCCGGATCCTGGCGCAGGATGGCTCTGAGGCCTTTAGCAAAGCCCAGGCGTTCTCCACTGTCTACCTGGGTCTGGTTGACCATGCGCAAAGTCAGCTCCACCGGATCTTCCAAAGTGGTGATATTGGCAGTTTCCGACCGCAGCATCTGCAAAGCCCCGTAAAGCGTGGTTGACTTGCCCGAGCCAGTGGGGCCGGTGACCAGGATCAGCCCGTGCGGAGACCTGAGGGCCTTTTTGAATCTATCAAGAGTTTTTTCATTCATGCCCAGGGCGTTCAGGCTGACTTCATCATCATGGGGCGGAAGAATCCTGAGCACAGCCTTTTCACCGTAAATCACCGGCAGGACCGACACCCTGATGTTGACCGGCTCAATTTCCACTTCCAGTCTGGTGGGACTGAAGGCAAAAGCACCGTCCTGGGGGGCCCTGCGCTCGGCAATGTCCAGATTGGCCAGGACCTTGATCCTTGAAATCAGCTTCTGGCCCATAGCCCTGGGAAAAGACTCCACCCGCCTGAGCATCCCGTCCTCCCTGAAACGGATCAGGAAGCCGTCTATCTCCGGCTCAAAATGGATGTCAGATACATTCCCATGGGATACCGCCCTGACCAGCATCTTTTCCAGGAGTTCGATGACCAGGTTGATATCTTCAGCTTCCATGGGCTGAGTCCGAAAATCTATCCTGGTGTCGAACTCCCGGGCATAGGCCTTCTGCTGAAGCTTTCTGAGCTGACGTTCCGTGACCAGGACCAGGCGCACCGGTCTTTTGGCCAGGCGGGAAATATTCTGAAGCATGGCCCTGGGCACCGGACCGTTGCAGGCCATGAGCAGTTCATTGCCTTGACTGTAGAACAAGGGCATGATCCCTGCTCGGCGGGCCATTTTTTCCGGAACCAGGCGAACTACCCTCGGATCAATGGACCCGTTTCCATCATACAGGGGTATCCTGGAGTACTCGGACAGGGCCTGCATGATCACATCCTCTTTGAGGATACCCTCCCGGATGAGCAGCTGACCGATCTTTTCCGGAACCACCCGCTGAATGGACAGAACCCGTTCCAGGTTGTCCTGGGTGATCAGTCCTTTCTGGACCAGAAATCCGCCGAAACGGTCTCCCCTGACCCGCATCAGTTCCGGCCTTTTCCTGGCAAAGTGCTGTTAGAGCCGTTTCTGCCGGCTGCCAGCCCTGGACTCTTTCTGCTGTTTCCGTTTCTGCTCAGCTCACAGGTCTGGCCCAGACCCCTCAAAGTCAGGCGGTTGTTCATCATATCCTTGTTTCTGGCTGCAGACAGGGCTGTTTCTCTGGAAATGCGCCCAGCTTCCAGAAGAGATAAAAGTGATTGCTCCATAGTCTGCATGCCCTGGCAATGACCTGTTTCAATGGCCGAATATATCATGTCGTCCTTGCCCAGGCGGATAAGGTTGGCAATTCCGGTGGTGGCGAACATAACCTCCACAGCCGGAACCCGGCCGTTTTGGTCTGAATTGAGAAGCAGCCTCTGACTGATGACCGCCCGCAGAGTGGATGAAAGCTGCTGTCTGATCTGGGCTTGTTCACCAGCAGGAAAGGCCCCCACCATGCGGTTGACACTGGACATGGCATCCTTGGAATGCAGGGTCGAAAACACCAGATGCCCGGTTTCCGCTGCCATTATGGCCGTACGCATGGTATCCAGATCCCTGATTTCCCCCACCAGGATCACATCCGGATCAGCCCGCAGGGCATCGCGCAGGGCATCTGGAAAGGAATGCACATCTGTATGCAGCTCCCTCTGATTGATGATGCATCTGCAGTTCTGATGGACATATTCAATGGGATCCTCCACAGTGATGATATTCTTCCGTTCATTATTATTAATGGTATCAATTATGGCTGCCAGGGTGGTGGATTTTCCCGAACCAGTCACCCCGGTCACCAGAACCAGGCCGTCCCGGTAAGTGGCCAGCCTGGCCATGCTGGAAGGCAGATTCAGGCTTTGAAAGTCCGGAATGCCCTTGGCCAGAAGACGGATGGCCACTGACAGGGCTCCGCGCTGGTAATAAGCGGCAAAACGGAACCGGCCCACCTCAGGACTGCTCACTGCAAAATCCACTGACCGCCTTTCCTCCAGAACAGTCTTGTATCTGGGCGGCATGACCTGGTCCAGCAGGACGCTGATATCGTCGTGAGTCAGGGCTTCGCAGTCCAGGACCGAAAGATCCCCGCCCACCCGGAAAACCGGAGGTTCGGAATAGGTCAGGTGCAGGTCCGAGGCGTCTTTGTCCACGGTCATTTTGAGCAGTTCATCCATGCTCTCGGGCCTGGGTGTTTTGATTTTATGGCGTCGAAAAATAGTCATAAATATGAGTTTTAAGTGTTAACTGCTGTGCGCTAAGTCCAAAATCCTAAAAAGCTAAATTCTGAACATCCCAGTATTTTCAATTCCTTATTCCTTGAATCTTCAGATTAATCCAGGGGATCAAATCTCATGTCTTCCGGAATAACCCGGCCATGGGCTTTGTCTGTTTCCTCCTGAATTCTGCTATTCCGATCCAAAAAAGAGCGGGTGGCATCAGTCCCTTCCCCGGGATGGCCAATTATGTGCGGTGTAATGAGGATTACGGTTTCAGTCCGGGAAGCTCTGCGTTCCACCCTTTTGAACAGGTTGCCCAGGACCGGGATGTCTCCGAGAAAGGGAACCTTCTGCTCAAAATCCTGATCCTCCAGGCGGATGAAACCGGCCAGAGCTACAGTATTGCCTGATGGTACAGCCAGGACCGAATGGACCTCATTCTTGTCCACCCCGTCCAGGGGAAAGGTCACAGGCTGACCAGTCAGGTCATTTATCAGAATAATACTGTTGACTCCCAGGTTAGGAGACTGAATATCAGCCTCGATCTCCATGGTGATGGTCCGATCAGCATTGATGAAGCTCTTGATTTGCAGCTCCGTTCCCAGCTCCCTTTGCTGAACCTGGGGGATAAACAGGACTCTTTCACCGATATCAGATATGGGCACAGTTTCCTTGGTCACTCCTGTCCGCAATGGAATCTGCTGCCCCACAAAAAAACGGACCTCAGCATTGTCCGCAGCCATGAGAAAAGGAGAGGAGATAGTATTCAGGCGCTGCTCCTCAGCAAAAACCTGCAGCCTGGCCTGGAGAATGTCAGTGGAAAAAACATAGGACAGGGTATCGACTGACAAAGAAGATACACCTCCCAGGGTGCTCAGAAAAGTTTCATAGGTGCCATCCCGACTGATCCGCCGGTTGGAGATACTCCCGGAGTCCTGGTAGGAAAAGTCAAAAAATGATTCAAAACCGTCGCCCAGCTCCAGCCGGACGATCCTGGTTTCCAGGAGAACCTGGCGGACCGGGGTGTCCAGTTCCCGGATCAATCCGGTGATATGTCTGAGAACTGCCTCGTCAGTAGATCGGACCACAATGGCGTTGTTTTTTTTGAACACCGTCATCACCGAAGGCACCCTTTTCCCCAGCAGGTTTATGGCCTTTTCCATTTCCAGAATATCCCCGGCCTCTCCTGCCTGAACCAGCCTGCGCCGTTCCTCTGCTGTCATCACCTCGGTATCGTCCGCATCTTCTGAACTGCCCCCGGTCAGACTGGTTTCCAGATGCCCGTAGACTGACTGACCGCTGACTTCCAGAAGCTCCACATCCGGGTCCAGAATCGTGCCGATAAGGGCGGCCATGTCCTGGGCATTGGTGTAGCGCATGAAAAAAACCTGGACCTTTTCCGAATGATTGAAAAGGATCCTGTCAGCGTAAGCCTCCTCGGTCATAACAGAGGTAACCTGCCCCTGGGTGCGGAACCACAGTTCATTGCGGCGGAGCATTCCCTCCACTGCCTGGGCCATGGTCACGTCCTTCAGATAGAGCCGGACTCTCTCATCTGCCACCTCCCTCTGAATGATCAGATTGACTCCCCCCACTTCGTTGAACAGTTCAGCAGCAATCTCCAGGGGAATATCCTGAAAAAAGACCTCCTTTACATTTCTTGCGGCCTGTGGATGGCGTAAACCCTCCCGCTGCAGTCTGTCCTGAGGCCGGTCCGGGGTGTGCTGGCTGACCAGGCGGGCATCCGGATCAGCCTGGGGGATACGGACATAAGGACCAGGCTCCTGCTCCAGCACTGGAAAAGGCGGTGCATACTGGACTTTGGATGCAGGCCTGGTTGTCTGGTAACATCCGCTCAAAGCCATAACCGCTGTCAGCAACAAAAGAAAAAACTGGATCTTGATCGGTATCCTGGCCAATCCCATAGGTTTTAGCTGTATATCCGGCTTATCAGTCACGCTGTTCCACCCCGATCTCATACCTGAAGCTATCTGCCCCGCTAAGGACAAGGCGGCGCCCGCCCATGCCTGTAACCCTGAATTCATGACGCAGATCATCAATGGTCACTTCTATAAAATCCATGGGTTGAACTACCTTGAAATTCCGCTGATTCTGGATATAAACCACCGCCCTGTACACGTCTTCGCTGATCAGCAGTCCCCTGAGCTTGATCTGTTCGGCTGCCCTGGGAAAGTCATAAACCTCCATAGGTGGAACCGGAGCAAAAAAAGGCTCTCTGGCCTGACCCGGCCTCACACCCACCGCCAGGATCAGCAGGCCCGTCACCAGGGCCAGGATCAGCCCGGCCCTACGTTCTGAAATATGCATCTGCCCTTTCCTTATTCATCATTTTTTTCATTCATTATTTCATCACCCAGATTTCCAGGCTGATCTTCAGGGGCCAGCCTGCTCCTTCTCCGTTGATGTGCACTCTGTGGACCTGCGTGGGATATGGATATTCCCGAAGCTCACTCAAAAACTCCAGAAAACCTGAGTAGCCACCTTCCAGGTTCAACCTGAAGACCTGCCAGGTAAAATCCCGCAGTGTTTTTTCTCCCAGGGATGCGCTATTGGTGATCCTGAGATTCCGACTTTCAAGCTGCCTGTAGAGATGGTGCTGGGTCCTGATTAGTTCCTCTGCAAGGCCGGGCCTGATATCAAGCCCGGCCATTTCCTCTTCCAGACCGACCAGCTCCTGCCTCCTGCTTTCCAGGGTCTGACGGAGCTGAAACAGCGGCTCAATGGCCTGTAACTGGTTGTAGTCCCGTATGGTCCGGTTCAACTGGTCCCTGGACCTCTCCAATGAGGCCTGCTGCGGATCGTAGACATTCTTCAGATAGAAGAAGAGCATGCCTGTGATCACGGCTGCAATGAGTCCGAATTTTTCAAGCTTGGTCAGCTTTCGTGCCATGGGGGTCTGCCTCCAGCTGGATTAAAAACCTGTGATTTGCTCCCCTGCCCCGGCTCCCGGACTGGACTTCAAGCCGCCGGATCTCTACTGAGACAGCTATTCCGCTCTTTTTAAGCCTAAAGACGTAATCCATTACCTCCGAAGCTGACACCGCTTCCCCTGCAAGGACATAAACATCCGGCGTTTCTGGAACCTGGCGAATGCTTTTCAAGGATACGGTTTCCGGCAAGTGCCGAACCAGGCTTTCAAACACCACAATTTTAGCACGCAGATCCCGATCCCGGTCCTCAAGGACAAACTCCTTTTTTTTACGCAGACTGCTGATCTGATCTGTGACTTCAGTGATCTGTTTCCGCAATCGTTCAACCTGTTCCTGCTCCTGTCTGCGCTCGGCGATCTGAGCCTGCAGCTCGGCCCGCTGGACCTGATAGCTGTTTTCCTGAAAGCGCATTAACAGGTTATGCCCCAGAAGGAGGACAAAGAGCAGAGAAGCTGCAGCAATGGGTACCAGATAGAAGCTCTGTCTTATTTTCACTGGCAGAGGCACGGCATCTGTAATGCCAATGACCGCCATACGGCCTGCGGACAGCTCGCGCATGGCTGCTCCGGCTGCCGAGGCAAACAAAGGCCCTTCTTCTGAACCTGAAGCGGTCAGTCCTGAGGCCCGGACCAGTTTCAGGGGCTCAACACCAGTGGGTGAAAGAAACCGGAGATAATCCAGAACCTGTTTATCCAGGGCTCCTGGCCCGGTCACGGCCACAGGCAGGGGAGCCGGGGCTTGCCCAAGGTTGAAGCGCAGGGTGTCCTCCAGATCAGCCACAACTTTCCCGGCCAGATGCTCCCTGATCATGGCGGTGCTGATGTTCATGGTGTTGATGGACAGGGTCTGACCGCCACTGAGCAGGGCAAATCCTGATGATTCTGCTCCCATGTCCAGTACCCCCCGGTCAGTGTCGGCATGCATCTTCAATAAGGGCACCTGAAAGCAGACCTCGGAAGGGTAGACCCTGACCAGCTTAAGCCCTGCCAGGCGGAAGCGCTCCTTCAGAGCCCGGAAAATATTCTGCTCCAGGATGGAGACATGGACAAAGACCTCTTCTGTCTCCTCCATGACCTGTCCCGGCTCCTGTCTGACCTTTTCCACCTCCACCCCGGCCAGGGCCTGGCTGGCCGGTACGCCGGTATATGACTCAGCCTCCCACTTGACCGCTTCTGTCAAAAGATGATGCTTCATGCTTTTGACCCGGTCCCGGTTCATGGGCAGGGTGACCAGCCTGGCCATGGGAGAGGCAAGCACGGCCCCTGTCCCGGGCTTGCAGTTCAGACGGCCGGCCATTTCCCTGAGCTGGGCTATTCCAGGCAGATCATCCCCGCTGTCCGGGACCTTCAGGGCCACAAAGTCCAGGATCTCCATCTTTTTGCCTCTGGCCTGGACCAGTGTTGCCCGGATCTCGCCATCAATATACTCTACTCCCAGACAATGCCTGGCCGGCATGGACAGCGGAATTCGGGGCAGCAGGTTAAAGGCTTTTTTCAGGGGCATATTATTGTTCAATATTCAAAGTTAAACGTTCAAGGTTCAAGATTCAGTATTCAAGGTAAAAAATTGTAAACCATGAAGACCATGAAGAGCAGGAAGTCTAAGACAGAAAGATTTGTTTTTTTTCTTCCCTTCATGTCCTTCATGGTTAATAGTTCTTACTTTATAAATTCTTGTATCAGCGTGAATCTGCGCAATCAGCGGATAAAAATTCTTTTTTCCGGACTTAAAAATTACTTACCTTGAGCAGGATCTCCCGGTCCACGATGCGGGCCGGACTGGCGAACACGCTGAAGATTCGATTCCAGTCGTCAGTATCAGGTTCCAGTTTTTCAGCTCCTGGATTCCTCTGATTGCTGTCCCAGCAGACCAGATAGCGGCCGCCGGACATGATGATCCTGGTGACTGTTTTGTCATCAAACTTGAAGTGCAGACTGTCCACCCGGCATAGGTCTTCCTCTTCGTCCCACCTGGTCTGAAAAGATTCCTCTGCAAAAACCGGTGACCCATCCAGGCCATAGACCCGGCAGCTGAAATCATTTGACTCATGGACATGACTATTGCAGTCAACCTGGCTAACCCCATTAAGGTCCGCATCCAGACTGACCAGCAGGTTCATGAAGCCGGGTTTCCAGTCATCCAGGCGCACCAGGCGGACGATATTGTCGGTATTGTCATGGCTTATCCCGTCAATCTCACCTGTAAAACCGGGCTGATACTCAGCAAGGTTAAATGGTTCAGTCCGCTTTTCCAGGTAATCACTGAATCCCGTTACAGGGTCATCTGCGAATTCCGGCTGTGGGAAAATGAACTCATTCCCATTGATGTGAAACACCCCGCTGCCAGACTCCCCGGTGGAGACGATCATCAGGTGCTCTTTGCCGTTTTCCTCCACCTTGAAGAAGTGCAGGGGTCTGTCCCAGGCATCCCTGAGAACTTCATTCCTGTCTCTGACATCAGAACTTCCTGAGCTGTTTTCCGGTTTGGGGTGATAGGCATGCCGCCAGCCCACTCCGAATTCGCTGCCGTCCAGATCATCCTGGTCCCAGAGTCCGCGCGGCTGCCCATAGGTGTAGTCGCTGTTACCGCCAAAATCTGGATCTTCCCATTTATTTTCCCACCAGCCCTGGGCCTCATGTACTGCTTCCAGGGTGCCGCAGACAACTGTCTCTCCTTCCTCATTCCGGCAGGTTCCGCAGGGAACCGGGCCTGGATCTCCTGGAACACCGCTTTCAAACCGGCACACATAATTCCACAAATCCGGCCAGGCCAGCATGTCCCCGGTGTATCCTGTATTGGGTCCGGCCGGGGAGTCGCCCACCAGGGCCTGAACCAGGCGGTCCATATAATCCCCGGTCATGACGATCAGCCGTTCCACTGTTCTGCTGCGGACCCGCTGAGAGGCAAGGATGTTTTGCCACTCGCTTCTGTCAAACCTGAGAGAGTGGACAATATTGTCCCTATTCAGGGGAAGGTCAGGATCATAATTTTTAAAATCAGCCGGAAAATCGGCCTGACCATCAGGTCCCAGGGAAACTATCCAGAAGGTTTCCCCCTGGTTGGTTAAAAAAAACCGAAAGGCCCGGTTCCAGCCGTCCACAAGCTGATCCTGTCCCTGGAGCAGGTGGAAATATTCCCGGTCATGCACATACAGATCCGCGTATTGATCCTGATTATCTGCAAAATGCCGGCCCAGGGCCGGGTTTGTGGTAACCGGGGCCTTGATGTAGGGGCCCTGCCACCGCTGAGATGAAATGGATTCGGTATTGAGCTGTCTGGTCCACAAGCCCCTGGGCTGACCCATGGATTCTTTTCCAGGGTCAGCCACCTTTTTAAATGAATTCCAAGTGAAGCGGCCATTATCAAAGAATCCGCGTATCCCGCCCAGATCTTCCTCCCCTTCCGGTTCCCACAGCCCGGGCCAGTCGCACCACTCATCAGGCTGACTCAGGTTCTGGCCCTGGCACATGTCCCTGACGTAACCACCCACGCTCCTGTCCAGATCGTAGCTGTCCACAATTTCACTGTGGCCCAGTATGGCGTCTTCGATTTCCTGGATCTTCTTCATGGTGATTTTGTAACGCTGGGTGTCGTCCAGGGTTTTATGCATGGGCCAGATCATGGCCGCCACCAGAATCATGATTCCCATGACAATGAGCAGCTCCAGAAAAGTAAAGCCGTTGGGTTTCATTCCCTTTCCACCTTTCTTAATCCGGATCCTTAATCTCCCACATCAGATTATTCTCCGGATCATTCCCAAGGAGTCCTGCGGGGGAGTAGACGCTGAAGCGGTAGCGCGGCTGAGCATTCAGCAGGTTGAATTCCCGTTCCGGACCGTTTTCTGGCTTGGCGGTGATTGTTGCCAGGTGGGCAAGACCTCCAGAATGAGTGGCTTCATTCATCCGGTTGACTGTGGCCTGCAGCCTTGGCAAAAGCAGACTGTAGTGATTCCAGGCGGTCCGGATATTGGATATGCCGTCCGGGCACAGTCCGGCTGAGGAAATAATGTCTTTCTTGACCAGTTCGGTTTCCGGTCCCAGGCCCAGGATGATCCGGCCAATGGATTCCGGATGGGTCCAGCCGGTGGTCTTGATGCCAGTACCATTAGCATCTGTCGCAGCCTGACCGGACCAGCTTGCGGCAGTTGCCGAGGTGCTCGCGCCCAGCCCTACCATGAGTACGCCCAGCCCGGCCCGGATACGAGGATCATTGTCGGTAATTCCCCTTCCAGCCTGGCGCATGCGGTCTTCTCTACCAGCTGAACCTACTGGAGTAACGACGCTCTCATTGATCCCGTCATAGTCATAGCTGTTCAGGTTATAGAGGGTCATGATCCCCATCCGTCTCAAGGCACTGGCTTCCTCGCTGTCCAGGATATGCACTTCCGGCTTGAGCCGGGTGAAAAAGCTCTGGTCAAAGGTCACCTTGCCTTCATGGATCAGATTGCCTTCATGGGTGGGCCGGATGTAGCGGCCTGCTGTGTATTCATCCTCAGTACCGTCCTCATAGACCAGATTGACCAGACCTGAGGGAAAAACTTCGTTGCTCTCCCAGTATGAGGCCACGGCCGCGGTCATGCGCTGCTGGTTGCTGTCCCGGATGGTTTGGCTGGCTGTATCCCTGAGCCCTCCGAACCGCGGGGCAACCATGGCTGCAATGAATCCCATGATGCCGATGACTACCAGCACCTCCAGAAGGGTGAAGCCGGATTGCCTGTTCATGACCCTGTCCTTAAAGACAAACAAGATTGCCTTTGGTTTGATTGCAAAAAAATCCCTACCTGAAAACCGCACAGGCCAGGAACCTGGTTTAACTGTGCACACATTTCAGCAACGTAGAATTACAGTTGTTTTTCATCTCTTCACGCCGCCCAGGAAGGAGAAATCGCCTGGAGGTTACCCGTTGGAGGCCGAGCAGGACAAGGGCTCCCCCTCCTGGGCGGCATGCGAAGATGCGGCAGAACTGCTTTTCAAAAGTATTGAGAGGGGCCATACAGCCCCTCCCTTTTGCTGTTGATTGCGAAGGGCCGAGCAGCCCTTCGCAATCTGGTTATTGTTACGGTCTTTCCCAAGTACTTGTATCGTCATCATAGTCCGCTGCAGTGTGAATCACCCAAGCATCAAACCCGTCGGTTTCCGGCCAGGAATGACCTTCAGGGCAAGCAGTGGCGAAGTTCCAGCGCTCGGTTTCCGTCAGTTCGATCTGGGTCCGGATGATGCCATCGCCTTCTTCGGCCCTGGCCGAGACAGTCCGAGCCCAATCAGGCATCCGCTCAACAGTCGCCTCAAGGCGGGGCAGAATGATGCTGTAGTGGTTCCAGGTGAACAGATCATCGCTCAGGTCAGCAGGGCACAACCCGGCAGTGCTGATCATGCCTTCGCGGATCAGGCTGTTCTCAGGGCCGACACCCATGACGATGCGGCCGATGGAGTCGTTCAGACCCAGATGGTCGGCATGGGTAAATTCATCCGCAGCAACAGCTCCGCCCACGTTGTCGATATCAGACGTGGTATCAACAGCACCCATGCCCACCATGAGCACGCCCAGGCCTTCAGCAACATTAATCTGCTGCATAAAGGACTGCTGGTCTGCTTCATCTACGACTGCCTGCAAGCCGGCATTTCCGCGGCCATCTCCACGATAGCCTTCAGTTTCATACTCAGTCTCAAATTCATCAAGAAGCCCTTCATAGTTATAGGCGTTCAGGTTGAAGACCGTTACAATGCCCAGGCTGCGACGCAGCTCGTCGGCTTCATCTTCACTCAGGATGTGAATCTGGAACCAATGGTGCTCATCAAACTCCTCAGAGAAAGTGGCTGGTCCGCGGTCCGGGTCGGTGGCCCTGGTGGTAACGGGCATCCGGTACTCGTCAATATCGCCGGTGGTCTCCTCACCAGCCTTGTCCACCAGGTTGACCAGGCGGTTGGGATAGCGGTTGTTCTGTTCATAGAAAGTGGAAATGGCCGCCACCATCCGCTGCTGGTTGGAGTCGCACACGACTTCTTCGGTGGTGCCGACAATACCTGCAAAGCGCGGGGCAACCATGGCCACCAGAAAGCCCATGATGGCTACAACAACCAGGATTTCCAGAAGAGTAAAACCTTGCTGGTTCTTTTTGGGTTTTTGTTGCTTGTTCAACATTGAATTGTCTCCATAAAATTTTCAGGTTTTCAATGCAGCAGCAACTCACCCCCAGAGTCTGCCACCACCAGCCAATTTCTGCAGTCTTCAATCGTCACAGCGGTCAATCTCGCCTGCTTCAGGTAACTCGCTTGCACAGGCAATCTGATCCGCCATCCCCTTTTCGGTACCACACCGAACCAAGAGACAGATCGTTCAATAAATCTTCAGCTGCAGCATCACCTCCTTTAAAAAAAATATGATTAAAAGTTTCAAGTTAAGCTCAAGTATCAGGTTAACAGCGGTCTGCAGTTTTTGGAGCGAACAGCGCACTGGCGAAACCAAAGGCGGACCTTTGCTTCCTGGGCAAATTCAGCTGTCCCCCATCAACAGCCTGGCAAGGAAGGACTGTATCCAGGCCAGTGAAAAAGCCCACAAGGGATGCGGCCTGGGTTGACTTGCTTTTTCCTGTTACTATTCTGGATCTGTTCATTCTTTTTCCGCCGGCTCCGGCCAGTCCACAACAAACCGGTAGTCCTTGCCGCTGCTGATGATGATTTCTTTCTGACCTTTTTTCAAAAATTTCATTTCTATGCTGATGCTTCCAAAACCATCGTGCAGAAAAAGGTCGGCATACAGCTCCAGAATTTTTTCCATGACCTGGTCATGCTCCCTGGACAGCCTGACCTCCCTGCTCCTGGAACCGGCTCCACTTTCAACATTGTTCCGGATCATGCGGGCCTCCACCAGGAGCACAGCCGGGGCATGCAAAACTGACCCGACCCCGGTTCCATGCAGTTTGTTTTTGTCTGAATTCTGCATCTTCATATGATTTAGAATCTAATTATCATTACCATAATTAAGCCGTTTCTCTCCTGTATCAGCCTGATCAGAAAAATAAAAGGCGCAACAATAAACTCCTGTCCGGTAAGGGATCAGGCCATTATTGTCACGCCCTCACTTTCCCCAGCCCACTGAGAAGTGCCTGGAGACCGTAAAACGTTCCGCAATCAGAATAAGTAATTCCCTATTCAGCATTTTCCAGGATGTCAAGATAATTTTGATATTAATTTTCAAAATCCTCTCAAGCCGGAAAAACACCTATGGCAGTTCACTCACATTAAAGACCAGGCTCCAGCGCTGATCCTGCTCTGTGGGCATGGATACGAAGTCCCAGGTTGCGTGGGGTTCCAGCAGGTTGACCACTCTTTTGGTGTACTGGGCCACACCGTCTTGCAGCTCACCTGCACCATTTACGATCTGTCCGGGCTGCAACTGCGTTCCTGCAGGATAACCCACAGCCACGATCTGCCCGCGGTTGGGGTTGGCTTCGGCGTTGAAGTTGGCCGGAAGGTCTCGGGCCGAACCGCCGGTGGCGATGTTGTTAAAGGCTGTGGCCGCCATAAGCCGTTCAGAGGTGGCTTCCAGCCGGGGCATGAGCATGTAGTACCCGTCCCAGGTGTAGTTCTCCGTGGTGGTAGCCACCGGGGTGCGGCCGGCATTGGAAGCCATGCCTGTGGTAACCAGCTCTGTCTCAGGTCCCAGACCGAACACGATTCGGCCAAAGCTGTCAGCCCTTGGAGCAGACGGAGGACGAACAGCACCAACATAGAAGAATTCCGTAGCATCATGCGCAGCAGCACCCACCACAGCCATGGCCACGCCCACACCTTCCGCAGGAACGACTGCTTCCATCATGGGCCGCTTGTCGCCCTCAGCGACAACAGTCACGTTGGCCCAGTTGCTGGTCCTGTCGATGTGGTCGGCATCATCTCTCCTGCCCACTGTCTGACCGGCGCTCACGGCCGGATCTTTCAGAACCTCCCCGTAGTGATTCAGGTTGTACATCCGGTTGATGCCCAGCCTGCGCAGTTCCCGCGCCTCAGATTCGTTCAAATGATGAATGACGAATTTGTGATTGTTATTGTGGTTGAAGCGGATCACCTCGGCCCCGTCATCCGGATCTTCGTTGTCTGCATAGGGGATCTGATACCGGGCTGTTGCCAGATCCGCGCCGTCGGTCATGACCAGGTTGACCAGACCGCTGGGATAACGATTGTTCTGCTCAAAAAAGGTTGCAATCATCTGTTCGCCTCTGTTCTTACTGGTATCACCGACCACTTGGATAGTCCCGCTTACGACCCCGGCAAACCTCGGGGCGACCATGGCTACCAGGAAACCCATGATGGCCACGACCACCAGGATTTCCAGGAGGGTGAAGCCCTGCTGCTGTTTTGGTTTCTGTCTCATTTCCATTGCCATATCAAACCTCCAGTTAGGTGCTCCCAGATCTGATCACCCCCAGACCCTGCCTGGTCGCTTGCATTATTTTACTATGCATTGCCGGCCCCGCGCCGGCCAATAACTCTATCTCGATTTATCCGGTCCGGGCTACTCAGCACCTCTACGGGCCCTGCGCTGCTCTCTGATCATCTTGTCCATTTCGCCCTTTTCAATATGTCCCCAGGCGATGAAGGTGTATTGATCAGGGGTTTCAAAAAGCTCCGTCAAAGCCATGGCCGGATAATTCTCCAGTATAAACCTGCGGTCCTGGCTGCGCTTTTTTCTCTGGGCCTCGGTAATGGTCCCGGCCTGCTGCTTTTCCCGCAGTTCAAACCAGTCACTGGGCCACATTTCATGTTTCAGCCGGATGGTCACGGCCTGCATGGTGGATTTGCGCAGGAACTGGTAAACAAAATTATCTGCACTGTTTTCCACACCATGCGGAGGCCAGGTCTTGTCCCGGGGATTATCACCCTTGAATATAAAGTCCAAAGCACCCATGGACCCGCCAGGGGCAAGACTGATAGCTACGACATCCTCAATAACCGGAGTTTCTTCGCCAAAAAGCAGCTTAAGGCCGTACCTGGCTGCCAGAAAGGAAACTGTGCCTGTAAGGCAGGGATGTTCAAGAAAGTCGTAGGCTTCTACCAGGCTCAGATTCCGGGGCTCACCACCCCTGATGACTTTGACGGGTGCCAGATCCCTGGCAGCCTGGGTGTAGCCTCCATCTCCGGCACCGCAGTCTGCTGCGGCCGGCAGGGCTGATCCCATGGCCAGAACCAGGAACATCAAGAGACCGGACAGGGCTTTTAATTGCAGATTCATTTATATCTCCTGAAGTTGGGAGTAAAAAGTTAAAGGTAAAAGCTTAAGACAAGGAAGTCGGAATAAACCGTTATTCATCCCTTTGCTGGCGTCTCAAATCCCGGCCCAGCCTGTCCATTTCACCCTGTTCCATGTGTCCCCAGGCAATAAAGGTGTAAACCCTGGGCGTACCGAACAGCTCCTGAAAGGTTTTGTCCGGGAACCGGCTGATGACGTACTGCCTGTCCGCCATCCTTTTTTCAGTTTCTTTCTCGGTAATGGTCCCGGCCTGGTGTTTGTCGCGCAGCTCAAACCAGTCATCCGGCCAGAGTCCGTCCTGAAGACTGATATCTACGGCCTGCATGGTGGATTTGCGCAGAAACTGAAATTGAAAGTTTCCAGCCCCCCTTGTGATGCCTGGAGGAGGCCAGGTCCTGCTGGCATGGCCGCCGCCCTTCATGACTACGTCGAGCATATCCAGAGGCCCTCCGGGTGCCCGGCCGAAGACCACAAGCTCCCCGGGGTCGGGTATTTCTCCATCCTCATAAAGCAGCTCAAAGGCGTACCTGACCGCCATGTAGGCCATGGTAGCCCCTGGGCAGGCCCCGCCGTGATAGTCAAAGACCTCGCACAGGGTTATTTCCCGGACCTCCCCGTTTTGAGCTGTCTTGATCGGCGAAACATTCTGGACTGATGCTGGATAATTCTGGTCCGCCAGGACAGGACCACCCATAAGCAAGATTGACCCAATAAGAGCCATGACTGTAAGGCTTACTGATTTTCTGGTACTAAACATCTTAAATATTCCTCCACCAGGGGCTACTCAATAATCTCGGAGCTGAGCAGCTCCAGGGTGTGGCCTTGGCCGCCATCAAAAAGGACCACAAAAGCACCCCCGGGTTTGTCAAATTCAAAAAAACCGGCCCTGTCCAGCATGCCGCAGGCAACCATGCTGCCTGTTTCCTGATCTATGACGTAAACAGGCGTACACGAAGCACATGACCCATCAGACCACCCGCCTTCACATAAGATAGTTCCATCCCCCTCGTCATAGCACATCAGCAAGGGAGAGTGGGAGAACACCGGACCTGACAGGACCGCAAAGAACACCACCCATCCCAGAATAAAAACTCTAAAAATCACAATCCACCTCCAGTAAACGGTTTGCAGTTTGAGTAAGGATATCTCCACCATAATAGTTAAGAAGCCAGCTAGGAGTAACTGCATCTTCTGAACAGCCGCCCAAAAGCTGCCCTGGCACACCGGTGAAAGCCCCCCAGAAAAGGTTCACTGGTGAATACCGGAACCAAGGCAGTATAATGCTGAACAAGGACTGGGCATGCTAAGACCAAGACGGTTTTAGTTCTCTGGGCCATGACAGGTCGCTATCAAAGTCTAAATTAGATTCAGCTGCAAAAGATTAGGAATTTAATTTTCATTACCATTTCAAACAGACTGATTCTCAAGCATGCACCGCTAAATTTGAGTGGCTAATAGGAGAAACTGGCTGTGTCAACATTTTTTTGAAAATAATTTTCAAACTCACCTTGACCGAGATCTTGACAACCACTCCAGCACGTGCTTGATTTCGAATTTCAAAATCAAAATGCCCTGGTGGCTGGAAATTAATCATGGAAGGAAACCATATCCTGCTGATGGGTCCACCCAACGTTGGCAAAAGCGTCATTTTCAACCTGCTCACAGGCCTAGATGCGGCTTGTGCCAATTATTCCGGAACCACCATTGACTTCATGGTCGGGCGGATCAAAAAAAGAACGGACGGACTTTTTCTGGTGGATGTCCCTGGCACTTATACCCTGAATGCAGCCAATCAGGCCGAACTGGTGGCAGTGAACATGCTCCGGGGAAAACACGGCCCTGGTTTTCAGCCGGGATTCATGCACTGCAGTGACGGGTCAGGCGACTACTCCTGCGCCCTTTCCCCGGCCCCGGTTGCAGTGGTCTGCATTCTGGATGCCAACAACCTGGAAAGCAGCCTCTATCTGCTTCTCCAGGTTCTGGAGTTCGGTCTGCCCACAGTGGCTGTCCTGAACCGGATGGATCTGGCCCGGGACCGGAATCTGGTCCTTGACACAAAGAAGCTTTCCCGGGAGCTGGGTATCCCGGTTATCCCCATGGTAGCTGTCAGAGGCATTGGTCTGTCCGGACTTGAAGACCGCCTGAACCGGGTCATTTCTGATTCATCCTCTGAAAGGACTCAGTCTTTTGACGTTTCAGGCAGGTGGCGGAGAGCTGAGGACTTGACCAGACAGGTCAGCAGGCACGGTCCGGAAAAAAGCATGTCCAAGCGCCGCCTCTGGGGGCAGAGACTGATCCGGCCCTGGCCCGGCCTTCCTCTGGCCCTGCTCATCCTGGTCCTGTCCTTTGGGCTGGTAGTGGGTCTGGGCATGCAGCTGCGTCAACTCGTGCTCCTGCCTCTGTTCAGGCAAGGCATTATCCCGGTCATTGTCCTGGGCGTTGAGGCCCTGAATCTTCCTCTCCTGCCCAGAAACATTCTGGTGGGCGAATACGGTTTTCTGGTCAAAGGCATTGAATGGCCCTTTACCCTGGTCATGCCTTATGTGCTTTCCTTTTACGGGGTCATGGCCTTGCTTGAGGACAGCGGATATCTGCCCAGACTGGGCATGCTCCTGGACGGACTGCTGAACCGGATCGGCCTGCAGGGATCAAGCATTATCCCTCTCCTGCTGGGGTATGGATGCGGCATACCCGGCATCCTGGCCTCAAGGTCCATGTCCTCGGACCGGGAAAGACTGACTGTAGCCGCCATGATCTGCCTGGCCATCCCTTGCATTTCCCAGACCGGGGCCTTTATTGCCATGCTTTCGGAACGCTCGGTTACTGTGGTGGCAGGAGTTTTCCTGATCTCCGTGCTGGCCCTGATTCTGGCCGGAATAATCGCTGACAGGGTGCTGAAAGGACCAAGGCCATTGACCATAATGGAAATACCAGAGCTATTGATTCCCAGAGGGGATGTCCTGTTAAAGAAGATCTGGGTCCAGCTCAAGCGTTACCTGACCAAGGGAGCCCTGCCCATGATCCTGGCTGTGGGTGTTGCATCAATACTTTATGAGACGGGAATAATGGCCATGATGGGCAGCTTGATGAGCCCTCTGGTGGTGCACTGGCTGAGAATGCCTGAAGAGGCCGCAGTCCCCCTCATTCTGGGAATAATGCGCAGAGAACTGGCGGTTCTGCCCCTGATCGAAATGGAGATGACCACCATGCAGCTGTTTGTGGGAGCAGTGGTTGGCCTGTTCTATGTCCCGTGCATCGCCATCGTGGCTACCCTGGCCAGGGAATTCAGCGCAAAAACAGCTTTGGCCATGCTGCTTTTGACCAGTATGGTCGCTTTTCTGGCTGGGGGGATAATTGCCCGGATGGAATTCCTGGTCAACCTCATCAGCCTGTAGAACATCCCGGATTACCAGATCAAGGTTTTCTAATGATAAACTTAACTTGTTTAAGCTTTAAGTTCAGCTCAAAACAGACTTGCGTATAGATTGCCTGGATCGCCTGACTTCCCGCAGTGCCGAACGGCCAGATCAGGATGTAACCAGCAGGTATCACTGCAAACAAGTCCTGGAGTCAGGGAATCTCTAAACTATTACGACCAGTCCACCTCAGGATTCGGTTCCGGTTCCGCCCAATGACTGTTAGTTAAGCATCCTGGATGATAAAACTCAGGCATGACCTGATAACCAGACTGAATGATTCAAACACTTCCCTGAGGCCTGGCTGTTGACATATCCCCAGTAAAAATGATATTGATAATAAATTCCAAAAACATTAAAATGCTTTCGCGGCCTGGAGAAAACCATGAAGAAATTGATCCTGCTTATTTTGAGTACTGCTTTAGTCTTTACAGTTGCAAATGTTTCAGCAGCTGAAACCAATTATGAGAACGGCACTTACAGGGGGATATTTGCTGATCGTGGCGATATTCAGGTCGCCATTCAGCTGACTCTTGAAAACAATATGGTAACAGACATAAGCTTCAGACAGCTCTATCATTCGGGCATAGACTACAGGACATCCAAGCGTTACTCCACTGTCAACGGGATACGCGATCAACACCAGCAGCTTATCAACTACCTTCTGGGCAAAGACATCAGGATTTCCCTGGCTGACCTTTATCATCCGGGCAGCATCGTGACAACCGAGATCGACGGCTTTACTGGAGCCACCCTCAGGTCCGGCAAGATCATCTCCGCCATCAACGACGCCCTCAACCGCGGGGTTTACAGGTACTGATCCGCCACAGCCTGCAGGCAGCAATGGTCAATAGAGGAAATGTGCCCAAAGCCCCAAGGGAGGCCAGGACCACCGGATCTGCCAGGTCCTGCAATCCTTCCAGCTGAGCCAGCCTGCTTCCGGCGTTGGTAAAGATCATGATCCCGGGAAGAAATCCGGCCAGGCTGACCAGATAATAAGTCCCGACCTTCATGGAGGTCAGACCGAAGATCATGTTTACGGCAAAGGAAGGGAATACCTCTATCATGCGCAGCATGAACAGAAAACCGGGTCCGTACCTTTGGACCCCCTGATCAAAAAAGGGCAGATAATGACCCATCCTGGCCCGGACAAAGTCCTGCAGGGCATGGCGGGTCACGAGAAAGGCCACGGTCACCCCGGCAGACACAGCCAGGGCTGTGAGCAGAGACCCAAGCCAAAAACCGAAAAAAGCCCCTCCAGCCAGAGTCAGGATGCCTGTCCCTGGAATGGACACCACTGCAAAAAGAAAGCGCAGCCCCAGAAAAATCAGGACTGAAACCAGAAAGTGCTCCCGGCTCAGCTCTTTCAGGGCCAGGTGATTTTCCTGAAGCCATTCCAGAGTGATCAGGTCCAGACCCAGGGCAAAGCAGAGGTTCACCACCACCAGCCCGATCACAAAAATCAACAGGATTTTTCTCTTATTCTCTGCCAGCATGTTCATTGAAAGCTCCAGCCGGGACAGTCAGGACGCCCCAAAGCTTGGCCAATGTCTGCGGCCCTGTCCTGGAAGCCAGGGCCAGGAGGGCATGCCTCGCTCCAGGACAGGGCCGCAGATAATCAGCCGGACCTGAGCATTCTGGCTGCAGCCACCATGTTGACCAGGGCTGGTCTGACCTCTTCCCATCTTCTGGTCTTAAGACCGCAATCAGGATTTATCCAGACCTGTTCCGCCGGCAGGACCTCAAGTATGGCCCTGATCTGTCCGGACAGCTCCTCCATGGAAGGAACCCGGGGGGAATGGATGTCATAGACCCCTGGTCCGATCTCCTTGTCATACCCGGTCTCTTTAAAGACCTGGAGTAGATCATTGTTGCTCCGGGACATCTCCACGGTAATGACATCGGCGTCCATGGCCTGGATGGTCTTTATGATATCACCGAACTCGCTGTAGCACATGTGAGTGTGGATCTGGGTCTTTATGTCGGCTGCACTGACCGCCAGCTTGAAATTTTCCACTGCCCATTCTTCATATTCCGGTATATCTGCCTTGCGCAGAGGATAGCCTTCTTTAAAGGCGGCCTCGTCAACCTGAATGATCCTGATCCCGGCTGTCTGAAGATCCCGGATCTCCTCCTGCAGGGCCAGGGCTATCTGTCTGGCCACCTCCCGGGCTGGCCGGTCATTGCGTACAAAGGACCAGTTAAGGATGGTGACCGGCCCGGTGAGCATCCCTTTTACCGGCCTGGATGTCCTGGACTGGGCATGGGTTATCCACTTGACAGTCATGGGTCCCGGCCTGGAAACACGACCGTGAATGACCGGAGGCTTGACGCATCTGCTGCCGTAACTCTGGACCCAGCCGTTGGCCGTGATGTAAAATCCTTCCAGCATTTCCCCGAAGTACTCCACCATATCGTTGCGTTCAGGTTCACCGTGGACCAGAACGTCCAGGCCAGCTTCCTCCTGAAAGGCCACGCACTGGTCAATGTACTCCATTATACCGGCCTCATACCGGCTAAGGGAGATCTGTCCTTTTTTGAAATCCCGCCTCAGGGCTCTGATTTCACTGGTCTGGGGAAAACTTCCAATGGTGGTGGTGGGCAGCAGGGGCAGATCCAGTTCTTTTTTCTGGACAGCAATCCTCTGGGCAAAGCAGTGCTCACGGGATGTTCTTTCAGAAAATGGCCTCGAGCCTGAACATCCCGGGTCTGAATCTTCCGGATCCACCCTGGTGATCAGGCAGCGCCTGCTTTTCACCAGCAGATGTTCCTGCTCCAGGGTCAAGGGCTGATTGTGGAACATGCTGGATATCAGGGCTATCTCCCTGACCTTTTCCCTGGCAAAGCTGAACCGGTCAGTCACTGGTCCGGGAAGCTCATTATCAACGGTATACGGGACATGAACCAGGGAACAGCTGGAAGATACAATGATGTCCTCCTTGGGCAGATGTCTGGATATTTTACCCAGAATTCCAAGGGCCTGGTCAATATCGGCCGACCAGATGTTTTTCCCATCGACCACTCCGGCCAGAAGTTTCTTGCCCCTTAACAGCGATACTGCTTCAAGGTTTTCTGGGCCATGGACGAGATCCAGACCCATGCCCCAGATCCCGGTCTCTGCCAGGATCGGCAATGCTTCCAGAGCATGTTCAAAATAAGTTGCCACAATGATCCTGATGTTGTCACCGGCCTGAGCCAGGGTGTCATACACCCCGGGCAGGACCTGGAGAAGAGGCTTGTCCGGGTCCCGGACCAGGATCGGCTCATCCAGCTGAACATGGACCACATCATCCAGCTGGGATATCTCTTCAAGAATCCGGACATAAACCGGAATCAGCCGGTCCAGGTGATCAAGAGGATCCCTGTTGTCCATATCTCTGGACAGCCTCAGAAAGCTCAAAGGACCCATCAGATTGATCTTGGGGAACCGGATGCCCAGGGAAGAAGCCTCTCTGTACCGGGCCAGAACTGTTTCAGGATGGGGAGAAAACAGGGTGCTCCGGCTCAGTTCCGGAACCAGATAATGGTAGTTGGTGTTGAACCACTTGGTCATTTCAAGGGCCCGGACAGCCGTGCTGCCCCTGGCCATGGCAAAGTATCTGTCCCGTTCATGAGAAAAATCACTGAATCTGGGGGGGATTGCGCCCAGCATCAGGGCGCTGTCAAGCATATTATCATAAAAACTGAAGTCATTGACACTGATCAGATCGATCCGGCTTTCCTTCTGAAAAGTCAGATCTCCTGCCCTGACCTGGGCTCCGGTTTGTTCCAGGTCCTGGTCTTGAATACTGCCGGTCCAGTATCCTTCAAGGGCTTTTTTCAGCTCTCTGTTTTCCCCGATTCTGGGAAAACCAGTTACAGATGTTCTAATGGTCACGGTAAAACTCCTTTTGCTTGCGCGACAAAATTTGTTTGGCCACTATCATGGTCTTCGGACTCAGAGCCTGCCAGCAGACCGGCGTCTCAATACCGTAGCGCGACTGTGCCTGATTCTCACAGGACTTCCCCATTTTTGACAGCGGCAACATGGACTTAAATCACATCAGTCATCAAATAGTTTTCCTTTAACACCTCCTTAGCTGCAGCAGTATTGTGCTTGTTTCAGCCAGCAGCCCTGCTCATACAGGGCCAAAAAACTGACAAAGATGGGATAGCTAACTCCTTTATCCCGTCTTGGCAATCTTTTTCGGGACACTGACCTGGAAAATAAACTTCCACTCTCTTTTCACTGTTCAGGGGTTTTCCCAGCAAACGGACAAAGGTGTCCTGAGCCAGGTCATTGGCATCGTGGATGCTGCCCAGACGTCGGCGTAGCCAGTTCACCAGCCAGGAATGGTGTTCACAATAAAAATCACTGAACCGGGTCTGAGCTGATTTAATGGACATATTATTGAAGAAGCTTTCTTTATGGTGATGATTCAAGGCTTGATCAGGGAGTTCAGGCCGCGCTCTTTTTGGTGACGGACAGGGCTTCCAAAAACCTGGCTGCTGCTGTGCGGGGGGCAATAATCTTCTTGGTCTCCAGGGACATGTCCAGGCGGCCGGACTGTTCATAAGAGCTGTTTTCATAGGCAGCCACCAGGACCTCTTCATAGGCCCGGCGAAGATTCAGGAAAGATTCCTCCACCTCAGGGTATTGTCTGTCCGTTTGCATGGGCAGGATCAGGACTTCCTGAAGCTCCCGGGTCTTATGGGAGGGGGTAAAAATATCATAGTATTCCGGCACATATCCTGACCCCAGTTCATTAGTTCCTGGCCAGACATGACCCTGCCAGTGTTCAGGGGGCTTGGGTATTGTGCTGGTTATCCTGACCATGGGTACGGCCAGATCCCTTTCAAAATCCTCCAGCCGGACCAGGTAATGCAGCTTGGGACGCAGATGTCCGGCTTTTTTGGTTATCTTCCATTCAAGGATCATACTTCCTCCTCAGGTCAAAAGAATGGTTACCTAAAGTAAGCGTTTTTGCTCTGTTTTTGCCAGCAAAGCGAGGCAGTCTCAGTTAATTATATTCAGTAGTGATCAGTATGAGGATCAATAAAAATTCAGACCATGTCGGGCGGCAACTGGCTTAATTCACTGAAACCACACGGCCAAACGGTGGTTTGCTGTCCAGGCCTCCAGTACAGGCCCAGAGCACCGGGAAGGCGGGCCGGGCAGGAAACCGGTTGCAGGCCAGGTCGGTCAGGTAAATCAGACACATGGGCCTGACCCCACGCTTTTCCATCCAGTCAAAGACAGGTCTGAAATCTGTACCCCCTCCACCTCCGGCCTCAAGCTTCAAAGGAAGATCCTCTCTATGGATCAGTACTGAACTGGTCACCCTGGAATCGCAGTATATGACCCGCACCCCTGATGCGCAGGCATCCAGGATTGCTGACAGTTCAGCACTGAACCGGGACAGTTCCGGACCGGATATGCTGCCGGACGTATCCACAGCCACCACCACCTCCCTGGGATCCTGGCTGCGCATGGAAGGCAGGTAAATATCCTGATGCAGGAACCTTCGATTGGGAGGAACCCAGGAATAGTCAAACCTGGCTGCATCCCGGATAAACCGGCTCAGGATCTCTCTCCAATTCAAAACAGGGCTGAGCACTGTCTCGATCATCCGGGCCAGGCTTCCGGGCATTTCTCCTGCTGACCGGGCTGCATTTACAGCCCGGGCCAGATTTATCCTCCACCGCTCTTCAGAAGACTGATCCTGGCCAATACCATCTGACCCCCCTTGCTGCCCCGGCTCCAGGTCTCTGACTTCGCCGGCCCTTCCCGGATCATTGTCCCGGTCTTTGTCATTCCCCTGCCTTGCCTTGACCTTTTCATTCTCTCCCGCAGACATATCCTGATCATTCGTGGCCCGGTCATCAGGTCTGCCTCCTCTGGCCTGTAAATCTCCCGGGTCAGTCTTTTCTCCTTGAGGCGGGGCCTTTTTCTGATAAAGCTTTTCTGAGGTTTGAAGAGCCTGGGAACGCTCCTCCAGCAGGCCGGTATAAATCTTTTCCGCTGTCATCCCCCTGAGTCCAGGATCGTCCAGAAAGCCCGGGGGCAGATCCAACCCCGCTTCCACCAAAATCCAGTTTATGGCATAATCGCAGGCCATGTTCCAGAGTCTGGCTTCCCGGTGGTTTCTTCGCAGGTGATGCCCGCAGGCCGGATGGGTGACCACGTGAGCCAAAAGCCCCTTCAATTTTTCCTTAGGCAGCATATTCACGTAAACAGGATTGTAACCCAGAGTGATTCCATCAGACCAGGCAGTATCACAGCAGGCGTCTTCCACCAGTTTCATGCCCAGGGCCAGGTGTCCGAAAAATGGATGGTCCAGGACCAGACTGGTCCTGGCCTGAACTATCCTGGTGCGAGCTTCAGCTTCTCTGGCCATGGCTACAGCAGAACGTCCGCGTTGGCCGTGGCCCACCGGCTGAATTCCGGGGTATGCACTATCTCTCTGTTGACCCTGGCAGCGTCCCGCACCAGCAATACGCTGAATTCCGGTGGCAAACGCCTGGCATAGGCCATCACCTGGGGCAGGTTGTCCAGGTCGGTCCTGACTGACAGAAGTTCGCACACTGCATACAGGGTGGCAGGGTCTTCCGGCACCTCGGCTGTCTCAGGAGTTTCAAGCAGTTCATCAGGATCAGGCAGGTTCCTGAATATCTTCAGGAAACCGCAGAATTCAGTGGCTGCTCCCTGCCCAACCATCCCGGATATCAATTCCAGGTCCGGCTCCTGAAAAAAACCGTCTCCCTTCGTTACTGCCGAGACAAAAGACCAGGAACGCGGCGTGGGAAAGGCCCGGTCTTCTCTGGCCGGATCAAAGGAATGGAGCAGATTTGGCCTGAAGCGCAGAAAAGAAGTCACTTCAGGGGCGATATCATTTTCCTGGGCCCATTCCAGCCATTCCAGGGTGTCCACCTCGAAATCCAGATGGGCAAAGCGATTGGCCAGAGCAGAGGGTATCCGATGGGTTACGGCCCGGTCCGTGTCCCGGTTGCCTGCAGCCACAATGCTCCAGTCCCTGGGCAGAACGTATTCGCCCAGGCGCCGGTCCAGAATCAGCTGGTAGCAGGCAGCCTGGACCAGGGGCGGGGCAGCGTTTAACTCATCCAGAAACAGGACTCCCCGGCCCTGGTCCGGCAGAAAATCCGGCGGGCACCAGGCTGCCCGGTTTCCATCGATTCTGGGGAGACCTCGCAGGTCCACCGGGTCCAGAAGAACCGCCCGGATATCAATCAGTTCCAGACCTTCGTCCCTGGCAGTCCTGGCCACCACCTGGCTCTTGCCTATTCCAGGCGGCCCCCAGATGAACACAGGCTGTTTTACAGCAATAAGCCTTTTCAAAGCTTGAACAATTTTAGAAGGTTTCATTTTTCTCCCGTTTCTTGTGTCTGATGCCTGAGTTCATGGATGACCCAGGCATTAAAAAAAATCATGTTCATAATCATAAAATGGTCCCTGCCCAATCCTGCCCTCCAGCATTTCCTGGCACTGAGCGCAATGCCTGGCTGTGGGGCGGACTTCCAGCCGACGAAGAGCTATGTCTTCCCCGCATGCTTCGCAAAAACCATACTCTCCACTGTCCAGCCTTCTGAGAGCCCCGTGAATTTCCCTGATCAGCCTTGCTTCCCGGTCAGCCTGGGCCAGAAGGATGTTCCTTTCAGCCTCCAGAGAACCCTGATCATTCTCATCAGCGCAGCCATTGATATTCCGGCTCAACTCATGTCCAACCCGCTCCACGCTGGCAGTAGTCTCCAGCAAAAGGGTTTCAAGCAGCAGACGAAAGCCCTGAAGATGTTCTTTAGTCATATCATCCTCCCTGTATTCCTGCGGTGCAGGCCTGGATGCAGCCAGAACATTTGTTTTTATGGCCTACTATTCGACTGCATATTATCTTGGTAATCAGAGAATCCAGGCTGCACATTTCAAATCCGGGACCTGCATCTTCAAGCATGTTCAGCATGACCACGCTCAGTTCCGGATCAAACTGAGTACCAGCCCCTCGCTGGATCTCAGCCAGGGCCTGAGACAGAGTCAGCCTGGCCCGGTAGGGTCTGTCCTCAAGCATGGCGGAAAGGCTGTCAGCCAGAGCCAGGATGCGTGCCCCTGCCGGTATCCGGTCAGCTTTGAGTTTTAGAGGATATCCATTTCCATCCCAGCGCTCGTGGTGATGTAAAATCATCTCGCATATTCCGGTAGAGCCGTTCATTGCCTTAACAGGGGCCACTATTTTGGCTCCCATCACCGGGTGAGTACACATCAGTTTCCATTCCCGGGAGGTCAGCGGACCTGTTTTGCGCAGAACAGTGTCAGGGATACCGATCTTGCCGATATCATGAACATGACCGGCAATATGGATGAATTCTACTTCAGACCGGGAAAAGCCTGCTTTCAGGGCAAGGCATCGACTCAAGTCAGCCACATGCTTTGAATGACACATGGTAAACTTATCCCTGGCATCAATTGCATTTCCCAGGGACTCGGCAATCTGGTGGATGGTGCCGAGCAGCTCATGCCTGGAGTCATGGTTTTCGCCGGTGGTTGATGAAAATGTATCCTGAAACATGAACATTTACTGCTCCACCTGACTGTCATGGATGAAGACCCGGTTTCCGCCCATCTGCTTGGCCATGTACGCAGCCTGATCCGCTGCCCTGAGCATTCCATGCAGGTCCGGCTCAAGCCTCTGACCAGCTCCTGACAACCCTGCGATTCCTATGCTCAAAGTGGTCTGCCCCACCCTGGATTCATTATAAGCCGTCAATATCCTCTGGCCGATCTCAGCGGCCTTGCCAGAGCCTATCCCCCAAAAAAGGATTCCGAACTCATCTCCTCCAAACCGAAAGGGAACATCAGTCTCTTCCCGGACATTGTTGCGCATGATCTCAGCAAGAACCTTTAGCAGCTCATCCCCGGCCTGATGGCCGAACTCATCATTAACGCTCTTGAACTTGTCTGCATCAAGGAACATCAGGGTCAGAGTCTGCCCCCGGGGCAGGGCCTGCCTGCCCACCTGCTCGAGCCTGGCCTCCAGCCCCCGACGGTTGAAAAGACCTGTAAGGGGATCAAGCATGGACATGTCTCTGTACCTGCTCCGGTCCTGATTGATTTCCTGGAGCTCCTGGTGCAGTTTCCTCTCTCTTTTGGAGATGACATGGGCCATCCAGTTCAGGTTGCGCTTGAGCACCATTATTTCATGCTCCCCCTCCTTCTGGGACGGAAGACTGAGCCTGGCGCTATAGTCCCCGGATTTGAGCTGCAGGCAGAATCTTTCAATATCCTGCAAGTCCTTGAGCACCAGGTAACGACTAATCACAGAAGACAGGGGAGAAAGCAGAATTATCCCGGCCACCAGGACCACGGCCAGATAAGGCTGCAGATCCCCTGGACCGGTTTCCAGGATTATCAGTCCGACCAGGCTGGGAATAATGATCAGACAGACCAAAAGCAGCCTGACCCGGGCAATGATGCTCAGACCGTACTTATTGTTTGACAAGATTGCTGGCTTTTTCCCTTTCAATGCAGCCCATGACTTTCCCTGCTCAATCATTCTTCAAACCCGGCCAGAGACTTGACCAGCTTCACCCTGAGGACCTCCAGCTGCTTGGAACGAAAAGATTTCCTGGTCTGCTCCAGAACGCAGATAGCCTCCTGAACCGCCCTGGACAACCGTTCCTCCCGGGCGCAAACAACTCCCAGCCTGCCGTGATCGCAAAATGCATCAGCAAAGGAGTCCTTAAGGTCCAGAAGCCTGGCCAGCAGTTCCTGCTGGGTGTCAAGCCTGTGGTTCAGGTCGGTGACTTTTTTGCTTAACCTGATCAAGAGTTCAGCCTGCTCTCGGCCTGAACTGTCTGGAAATTCGGATAAGGACATAAAAATCTACTGCCTCATTCAATTAGTGATTTTAATATTCATTACCATCCAGGCCAAGTAAGCATTTTCACAACTCAGCCAGTCAAAAAACATGTAAAATCAGAGCGATGGGTGTATGGCTGGATACAAAGTTGAGAACGCCTATCAACTATCTAAAACGACTGACCCTTGTCAAGCTTTTTATGAAAACAATTCTCATATTCAAAATTGCCTTACTAATCCTAATAACAGCCTGCCCCACAACTTCAAGCCTGTCCCTTAACCATATTTCAATCTTACTTTTCATCTTATGATTTTTTCCCAGGTTACCTGCCTTTTCAATCTTATTTCGCTATTTTTTCAAAAAAATCTCTTTTTATAGTTTACAAAAATTAAAAATAATCCTAACTAGTGTTACTAATTTTCTGATCATAACAAACAGGAGGCGTTGTGAACCTGAAAAAAAAGATTCAAGGCATCGCTGTCATGGCCGCGCTGAGCCTGCACTCAGTCCTGCCGGCTGCTGTACATCAAAATGTGGCCATGCAGGAAATGGTGGTCACTGCCACCAGGTTTCCCGAGCCCAGGGAAAGAATTCCCGGACCCATCCAGGTCATTGACAGTCAGCAGCTTGCTGAACTTCCCTATGAAAGGGTGGATGAGATCCTGAACTGGATATCTGGAGTCAGTTCAGACCGGACTCTGGGAATCTATGAACTTTCTCCCAGGGTGACCATACGCGGTCTGGGTGAAAATGAACCTGACCGGACAATCATTGGGGAGATAAGCTATGCTTGGTAAAAAAGAAGCTCCAAAGATCATTTGGTTGAGCATCTGCTCCTTTTTGCTCATCTGTTTGGCTTGGACTCCGGCCCTCTCAGGCGCTGCCACCAAAAATCAGAGTATTAATAAAACCAGCGAATACGAGATATGGCAGACTCTGGGCAGAGCAGCCGGAGAAAAAGCATTGTCCATGCTGGAGTCCGAATCTGATTCCCAGTTAATAGTTCTGACCAGCGCAGGCTCTTCAATCATCAGCGGCTTTGACACCCTGGGCTGCCTGGACGGTCTGAGCAAATCCACCGGAAGCACCATGGGCCGGGCAACTCTTTTGCCTGTGACCACCCGTTTTGACGCTCCTTTGTGGTTTGCCTTTTTTCACCGCTCCACTGGACAAACTGCATACTTTGAACTGAATCCAAAACAGCTGTTTATGGATGAAACAGGCCAGTTCATGAAACCAGAGAAGTCCCTGTTCACCAATGATCAACTCGTTGGGCTCATGGCTGAGGAGCTGTTTGAAAAAGCCAGGCAGGGAGAACTGCCTGACATGCAGGCCATGTCCGGCAACCTCTTCCGGATAACCACCCTGGCCAATGCCCTGCACAAAGGACTTCCCGGAAGAATGGCCAAAGCCCTGTCTCTGCATGACCATTACTGTCCCGGCCTGACATCCGGAGTTCTGTTTGCCGAATACATGCGCCTGCATCACCACCTGGACCCCAGCCAGGAAATTTTCGTGCTTACCACCCAGCCCTGGTGCAAGGAGGATGCACTGATCAATCTTCTGGCCGCCACTCCAGGCAAAAAGGCCTACGCAACAATTTATCCGGACAGGCAGGATGAAGAACAGATGAGTGAAACTGAAAAGCGTATTTCAACCATTGTTTTCACCACCAATCCTCACGGTCTGTGGAGGGGAGCTGCCCTGGAATTTCTTTGGGGACACAATCAGGCAGTGGAAAGCTTTGATTCCCCTCTTCTGGACAGGCTGGCTGCTGTTCTCTGGTATCTGGACCACCTGGATGAGCCCGAGCGATTTGTTAACCTGGTCCAGTGGATCGAACTGCCTCAGGGCAGTCATCCCAGGGACTGGATGCGACCAGGGAAAAACCCTTTGCAATTGATCCAGCAGTAAAAACTCAAAACTTTGAATCCAGCATCTGATTCCGATTTTGAAAAAAACACCATGCGTATCTGGCCCAGCATTGTGCTTGCCCTGTCCCTGCACGGACTTCTGTTTGCTCTTCCGTTCAAAGAGCCCTCCAGGGACAGGCTAGAACCAGACCAGATCAGCTTTGTCCTGGTTAACCCCATTGATGCCCCAGCAGATAATCATGGGCCAGCACCCTTTTCAGAGCCACTGCCTGAACCGGAGAAAATCCTTGATCCAGAACCCATACCTGAGCCAGAACCAGTCCCGGCACCAGAACCTGAGTCAAGGCCTGAACCAGAACCAAAACCCAGGCCAGTACCCCTGCCAGAACCCAAGCCTGAAGTTAAAACTGAACCAGAGCCAGGACCTGATCAGACTGAGCTGCCCCAAGTGGCTGCTCCCGATCCTGAGCCGACTCCCATATCTCCATCCCTGGGCAGAATCACCCCTCCTGAACAGCCCGGCCCTGTGCAAAAGGACCCATTACCCGCAGGGCCGGTGCAAACAGCCTTTGGTGAGCCTGAAGGCCCCAGGTTCAAGCAGCGGGTCATCCCGGAATATCCCATGCGGGCTAGGCGCATGGGACGGGAAGGAGTGGTGGGGCTTAAGCTGCACATAGATGAGCTGGGCAATCTTGTGGAAGCTGAAATCATTGAAAAAGCAGGTTACGGACTTGATGAAGCGGCATTAAAGGCGGTTCAGCAGTCAACCTATTATCCGGCCAGCCGTAACGGACAGCCAGTAGAGAGCCGGGCCAGGCTGAACATACGGTTTGAACTGAGGTGATTGTCTGCTGCTGACGGTTAAATTTAGCAATAACCAAAAGACATAATAAAGGAGGAAAAAGTGTCAAAAAAATCGACCGTAACAGGAGCAGCAGTCATCTGGATGGTTTGCCTTGTGTGGACTGCCCTTCCAGGCCATGCTCAAGATTCTATGTCAATAACTGACAGTATGGGAAGAGAGCTGACTATACCAGCTCAGGTGGACAGGGTGATCTGTTCCAACTCTGGATGTTTGAGGCTTCTTACCTATCTTCAGGCCCATGATCGGGTAGTTGCTGTTGACAGCATTGAGGTCAAAGGATCACCCATTGATGTCAGGCCTTATGCCATCGCAAATCCTCAGTTTAAGAATTATCCCATTTTCGGAGAGTTCCGGGGGCATGACAGTCCAGAGCTTATTGCCGGTCTTGATCCACAACCCCAAGTCATGTTCAAGACTTATGCGGCCCGTTCTGGTGGCATTGATACTTTGCAGGATAAAATTAATATTCCGATCATCGGCCTTGGTTACGGCAATTTGACCCATAGCCGGGAAGAACTCAATGAAAGCCTGCGCATCATGGGAAAAGCCCTGGGGGTTGAGGATAGAGCTGAGGAAGTCATTGCCTACTTTAATGATTTGCAAAAAGATCTGGAACAAAGAGCTGCAGCCATTCCAGAAGATCAGCGCATCTCCTGTTATATTGGAGGCTTAGGTCAGCGAGGCCCTCACGGATTCCAGTCAACAGAGCCCTCCTATGCCCCTTTTGAATTTCTCGGAGCAAACAATGTTGCCGGAGTACTTTCTACCCCTGAAAAAAGAGTTTCCCACGCCAATGTAGCAAAGGAAAAAATCCTCTTCTGGGACCCTGAGATAATCTTTATAGATATATCCACCATGCGCCTGGACCAGGGAGCCAACGCTCTGGATCAACTGCGCACCGATATGGCTTACCAGAGCCTGAGTGCTGCTCATAATGGACTAATTTATGGGGTATTCCCATACAACTCCTACACACAAAATTTTGAATCCATTTTTGCAAATGCTTACTTCATCGGTAAAATTCTTTATCCTGAACAATTCGCCGACATCGACCCCATGAAAAAAGCAGAGGATATTTCAAGCTTTCTCAATGGTGGGCCTGCTTTTGAAGAAATCAATACTCAGTTTGACAGTATGGGATTCAGCAATATCAACCTTCATTAGACAATAATTGAAATAATTAAATCAAAAGGAGAACTTGTGAAACTTTTTAAAAGTAAAATAGTTGTTTTGGTGCTTTTCATAATGTGGACTGCCCATGTGCATGCTGAGGAAGATGTTCATCGGATTGACTCCATTGTAGTGTCTACAACCAGAACCGAAATCTCTGTATTTGATGCTGCCCAGGATGTTTCCGTCATAACCAGAGAAGAAATTGAAGCCTCACCTTTTGAAAGGGTTGAGGATATCCTTAGAAGCGTTCCCGGTATATTCAATTTCAGGCATTACGGCATGCAGACCAACGGTATTGTCAGTCCGCTCATAATGCGCGGAGTAGGTAAAAACAGGGTACTGGTGCTTGTAGATGGTGTACCTCAAAACGACAACTTTAACAACGGCATAGCCTGGATTGGATGGGGTCATATCCCAAAAGATACCATCGAAAGGATTGAGATTGTCAGAGGCCCTACTTCAGCTCTCTATGGCTCTGAAGGACTTGGCGGTGTCATTCATATCATCACGAAAAAGCCCGGTGACCAGAGGCAGACATCCATTCAAGGGCAGGGCGGATCTGCCAATACTTATGGTGGTTCGGCTTTTCACAGTCAGAAATTTAATAATTTTGGCCTGATGCTTGCCGGAAGCTATGAGGAAAGCGACGGATTTTACATGGTTAGTGATCGAGAAGACTATGAAATAAAACGTCATCGGGATTTAGGCAGGCTGCTTGGTAAGACCACTTATGACATTGGTCCTGAATCTGAAATATCCCTTGCTGCCTTGTATTATGATTATACAGCCGGTCAGGGCAGAAAGTACTTCTACAACGAAATGACCATGGATCAATACTGGCTTAATTTCAGCCATCAGGGGGGATACGTTGGATTAAGGGCCATCGCATACTTAAACCGGGTAGACAAGACCGCTTTTCAAGATACTGCAAATGACAACTTCAGCAGCCCATTTCGTAATGAAAAAATGAAAGGAACCTATACTTGGGGAGCGGATTTACAGACTACATTCTCAAAAATTGAATGGGCTCCAATAACCTTGGGTATGGCATTCAAAGAGGCAGTCTGGAAGTATGATGAGGATTACCCGGGGAGCGCCCGGGATGCCGGCGCCGAAGCCAGACAGAAGACAATCTCTCCTTTTGTCAACATGGACCTTCGTTTTCTTGATGATGACCTTATAGTAAACATCGGAGGTCGCTACGATTGGATTGAAACATCCGGTGGGAAAAACTGGGATACGCAAGGAAGTGCCGGGAGACCACCATACGACAACAGATATGGAAAAAGCCGGGACAAAAACTTTTCACCGAAAATGGGTATTGCCTATCACCCTGATGACCGGACAACCCTGAGGGCATCCGGAGGTAAAGGATTTCGCGCTCCCAGCCTGTTTGAACTGTACAAAGTTCATATTCGAGGCGGAGGCACCATGTACAGAGAAGCCAATCCTGACCTGAAGCCGGAATATATATGGTCTTATGATCTTGGAGCTGAAAGATTCCTGACTGATAATCTTTGGGGCAAATTCACATTTTATCAGTCCTGGGCAAAAGACTATATTGGCAGCCGTCTGACAGGCAGCTATCCCTTTGCAGGTGGAACAAGAACCAGAAACGAATACGTGCTTGATAACATCAGCGAAGTCGATATCTATGGCTTCCATGCTGAGCTTCAATGGGAACCAGTTGACTTCACCACCTTTTTTGCCAACTACACATACAATATCTCCAAGGTTGGTAAAGATAGTGAAAACAGGGAGCTTGAAGGAAACTATCTGCCCCATGATCCACAGCATGCCTTACATTTTGGTGTTCGTTACTCCAACCCGTCCATAGTCAACCTGACCTTGATGGCTAATGTTTACGACAGAATATACTATGATGACCAGAATTCCATTAGTCCTGGCAGTTATTGGACAGTAGATGCTTCTGTTTCGAGAAAATTCTTTGACCATGTCACACTTTTTCTGAACGTGGAGAACATATTCAATAATAAATACAAGATGTTTCGTTCAGCAACCAGTTCTGACACAGTTGCTCCAGGAATAGTTGCTCTTGGAGGAGTAAAATTTGAATTCTAATAATAGGCCCAGTCATTGGCTTTGCAGGCTGGGCCTTAAGCAATAATGAAAAATATGACATAAAAGATTAGTTGCATTTCTGTCTGACGTCAGAGGCGGGGAACTTAAGCGGCTCTTCTTTAATCCCCCATGCCTTACTTATAATAGCTACGATCTGCTGCAACGACAAAAGGTTAAATAAGATGTTGAATATAATTAGAATAATATTTGTTTCCACACTATTTTTTATGACTTTTACAGGCTTTGTCCATGCTCATCACTTATGGGTTGAAACCGTTGATGATGGATACGCAGTCAGGCGTGGCTTTTTACCTGACGATGTTCACAACTATAATCCAGCCTTTGCAACTGACATCAGGATGCTTGACAGTAATGCCCGCAAGATGACTTTTCAAAGGATTGATGGTCCACAAGGGGTTATACTCAAAACAGAAGAAAAGCCTGAGGTTGTGATAGTCACCTGTAAGTGGGGAGACAGGGTAAACACTCCAGAAGGCAAAAAGTTCATGTCCAGAGAGGGAGCCTTGGCCAAAGGAATCCATGTGGAATCAAGCTTCACCTCAACCCAGTTCTCCAAGACTTATTTTCCGCCTTATAAAACCTGGACCAGAGCCACGGGACTGCCCCTTGAAATCCTCCCACTGGAAGAATTCCATCATCAAAAAGATAATGATCTTTTGACGGTCAAAATTCTTTTTCAGAACACTGCACTTTCAGACTCCATGGTCAGGCTCAGACCTGGTGATGTCAATATCAGAACCAATAAGCATGGAATCGCTCAAATTCCCATCAGCGGAAAAGGACCTTACACAATAATCGCCCTGCATACTGTTTCTGCTGATGCCCACCCAGACATTGATTACCGACAGTTCATGAGCTTTATTATGTTTGATCTGCCATAACCTTCAATTATCAGGGATACTCAATATGCATTGCACTTTAACCCCTGACCAGATCAATAAAGCCATCGAGTTCCACGGCCATGAATGCCCAGGATTATGGATAGGCTTAAGAGCGGCAGAACTTTGTCTGAACAAGCTGGGGCACAACGACCAGAGTCCCATCACTGCAGTGGTGGAAACAGACATGTGCGGGGTGGACGCTATTCAGGTTCTAACCGGATGCACCCTTGGCAAGGGCAACCTGATTCATAAAGATTTGGGCAAAATGGCTTTTTCTTTTTATCGCAGAGCCGATGGCAAATCCCTGCGGGCTGTTTTCCAGCGTCGGGCCATGGGTGAAGAAGGCGAAGAAATGAGGACCCTGACCAAAAAAATATTTTCCGGCCAGGCTACGGATGAAGAAAAGTCCAGGGCGGCAAAGCTTAAGCAAAAAGCAAGGGAACGTATATTTGAAGCTCAATTAAGTGAACTTTTCACCACAAAAGAACCAGAAGAATCTGTTCCGCGTCCGGCCAAGATCCTGGACAGTCTGGAGTGCTCATCCTGCAGAGAACACACCATGGAATCCAGGACCAGACGCTTTGACGGCCAAGTATACTGCATACCCTGCTTTGATCGAGTAGAGCAGAAAATTTAACTGCTTTATCAACAACACCTTAACATGACAGGAGGCCCACTATCCATGGCTGATCTCTTTTTCAAAGGCGGAATTCTCATGTGGCCCATCCTGGCCTGCTCCATTACAGCCCTGGCCGTTATCCTGCACAAGACCATGCAGTACAGAAGCATCATGGGTCAATTGAACATGTCTTTGAAGGAAGTCCAGCAGCAAAGGCCGCCTGTGCTGGAACCGCTGATAAGTGGTCTGGAAAGACACCTGGGAGAAAAGGAAATTGGAATAATCGGCACCAGGTTGATCCGCAGGCTGGAGCGGGGTCTGGGGACCCTGTCTCTCATCTCAGTTATCAGCCCTCTTCTGGGGCTGACCGGAACAGTGCTGGGCATGATCAAGGCCTTTCAGTCCATGGCTGAAGTCGGAACCAGAGTTGAACCGGCCATCCTGGCCACAGGTATCTGGGAGGCTCTCATCACTACTGCCTCGGGCCTGCTGGTGGCCATAGCAGCTCATGTGGCCTTTCACTATCTGGACAGCCGCATGGGAGAAATAACCCTGGGCATGAAGGAAATCACCCTGGCCCTGAGCACTAAGGCCTGTGAGCAGGAAGGTTGAATATGGAGTTTGAACGCATCAGGCACAGGCACACCCATATCAACATTGCCCCTCTGGTGGATATGGTCTTTCTGCTGCTTCTTTTTTTCATGCTGACCTATCAGGCTGTGGCTGACCACGGCATAGAAATCAGCCTGCCCAAGGCTGAAAGCTCCACTCTTCAGGAAAAAAGTGAAGTGGAAATCCTGGTGGATGCTGGTGGTGAACTGTACATCGAGCAGTCCCTGATCATGATGGATGATCTTCCGGAAATCCTTGACGCCCTGTTTGTCTCAAAAGACCAGCCCTTGATCATCCGGGCCGACAAACAGGCCAGCGTAGGAATACTTGTGAACGTAATGGATGCAGGCCGGTCATCCGGATTTTCCAGGATCAGCGTAATAACTGAGAAACATTAGCCTGGTTTTCAGTTATCCTTACGGGCTGTCATACCGGGAGAGACCTGCTCCTTTGGTGCTACCAAATTAAATTTATGACTAAATAATCAGCCAGCTATTTTTTTTCATATTACTATTAGTCTGCAAAAGGAGGAAAAATGTCAGAAAAACCGGGTTTAACAGGAGCAATTCTTTTCTGGATGATTTGTCTTATCTGGGCGGCCTTTCCAGCCCATGCCCAGGAAATGGAGGATATTGTCGTTATATCCACACCCATCATTGACGGCATTGTAGTGGATTCCTACGGCTCTACCACAACTGTGGTCACTGAAGAACAGATCAGAAACCTCAATGCCCAGGATCTGGGCACGGCTCTCAGACGCACTCCAGGGGTAAACATCTCCCGTCATAACCAGATCGGCTCACATGGAGGGGCTGAAGGTGGGGCTGTGTTTATCCGGGGCATGGGCTCCAGCCGTCCCGGGGCTGAGATCAAGACCTATATAGATGGTGTGCCCATGTATCAGGGCTTCTGGAACCATCCCCTGCTGGACCTTTTGTCCATTGATACGGCCCAGGCCATTGAAGTCTACAAGAGCCCCCAGCCTCAGTACTTTGGCAACGCCTTCGGGGCCATCAATATTGTTCCTAAAAGAAAGACCGAGGAAGGATTTAAGACCAACCTGCACCTGGCCGGGGGAAGCTATGATACCATTATCCAGCGCGCCGAGCATGCCGGAAAAATCAACAGAACTGATTACTATATCGGCCAGAGTTTTAAAAAGTCCGGCGGCCACAGGACCAAAGCCGATGGGCAGCTGACCAATTATTTTGCCCGGATAGGCACAGAGCTTGGAGAAAACTGGTATATCTCGGGACTGGGCCTGCGCACTGATAATCATGCCTGGGATCCTGGAGCCAAAGGGGCTGACCCCATTGAGCGGGATGGTAAATACGGAACTGAGTCCTGGCTGGGTTCGGTCAAGCTGGAGCATGATTATGATCAGGCCAGGGGAAGCTTGCAGTTTTATGCCAATAACGGAGAGGGACAACAGCTGGACAGGCCGGACGGAAGTCCTGATGCCATCTGGAAGTTTAAATTCCATGGCATAAAGGCCAGGGAGGAACTCAACCTGTGGCCTGGCGGTGAAATCCTTATGGGACTTGATTACGACGTCTTTTCAGCCAAAGATACCAGGACGGACAATAAATGGGACAGTCCTACCCACAGGATCACTTCGCCCTACCTGGCCATAAACCAGCTCATTGGCGATGAGTCAGGGTTTTATGCTATTCCTTCGGCCGGGCTCAGATACTACGACCATAACCGTTTTTCTTCGGAAACCGCTCCTCACGCCGGGTTAATCCTTGGTTATCAGAATACCCAGATCCATTTTGGTTATTCCCGGGGAGTGCTTTTTCCCGGAGTGGAGGTAGCCCATATCACCAGGGCCTGGCCTGATCCTGACAATTGGAAAGACCTTAAGGCTGAAACCATGGATCACTATGAACTGGGCATCAG
This sequence comes from Desulfonatronovibrio hydrogenovorans DSM 9292, assembly GCF_000686525.1. Lineage (NCBI taxonomy): Bacteria > Pseudomonadati > Thermodesulfobacteriota > Desulfovibrionia > Desulfovibrionales > Desulfonatronovibrionaceae > Desulfonatronovibrio > Desulfonatronovibrio hydrogenovorans. The sequence continues at coordinate 131,107 of NZ_KK365986.1, read as the reverse complement.
CCATACATGGGAAAGAGTCCGGGCCGACCTTACTTTTTTCCGGGATAAAGGCAAGAACCGTTACCTGGTCATCCTTCCACCTCCTCCGCCACCGACCTACGCCAATATTGGAGACTACAGGACCCAGGGAGTTGAAGCAACTGTCAGCTACAATCCTCTAAACAATCTTTCATTGTTTGCAGGGTTGACCCTGCTTGATACTGATCCCAGCGATCTGCCTTATGCACCCAAAAGAACTTTCAGTGCAGGTCTTAACTGGAGATTCTTGAAGAACTTCCAGCTAAGTCTGGATGGTCAATACATCTCGGAAATGCATGCCAGCCCTGAAACCAGGAATACCGGAAACACCAGAGACAGAAAGGTCAGCAGTTTTTACCTGCTCAACGGTAAGCTCAGTTATATGTTTCAGGTCGGCTCCGGCAAAATGGACGTTGAGCTTTTTGTGGCCGGTGAAAACCTGACTGATGTCAATTATGAATACAAACCAGACTACCCCATGCCCGGAATCAACGGCATGGCAGGCATAAGTGTAAGATTCTAGGAACCTGCAGGCTGTCCAGAGCATAAGCGGCAGCCGGGCTTCGGCCTGAATGCCGCTTATGCTCTATTATCTGCGGTTGGGCAGAACAGTACCCGGCCAAGCCGGACCGGTCGGACCAGTTAAATCCACTTATAAGAAACAAGACAGAGATTATGAAAAAACTGCTGATCATTTCTACCATAATGTACTGCCTGACTTTGCCTTTTCAGGCCTCAGCCCGGGAAATAACTGTTCAGGATGTGACAGGACGGACCATCACCGTTCCCCATGATCCAAAACGAATAGTATGTCTTGCTCCAGGCACCCTGCGGCTCATTGTCTATCTCCAGGCCCAGGACAGGGTTATCGCAGTGGAAAACATGGAAAAAATAAACCCCAGGGGCCGACCCTACTGGCTGGCACACCCCGATCTTCATTACCTGCCCATTGCCGGACCAGGGGGGCCAGCCAGCATCAATCAGAAACCGAATATGGAGCAGATTATCAGCCTTGATCCGGATGTAATTTTCATCACCTACATGGAACCTGCTCTGGCAGATGAGGTTCAGGCGGTTCTGGGCATTCCGGTCATTGTTCTTGGGTATGGTCCATTTGCCACTTTTGATGAGACTGTATTTGATTCCCTTTTGCTGGCCGGAAAGATACTTAACAAGCAGCAAAGGGCCAGGGAAGTGACTGACTACATCAAAGCATCCATTGATGATTTAAGACAAAGAGCAGCCAATTCTCAAATTCGGGAAACTCCAGGGGTCTATATCGGCGGAATCGGCTACCGGGGTTCTCAGGGCCTGGAAAGCACTGACCAGGATTATCCGCCGTTTGAATGGCTTCAGGCCAGAAATCTGGCTGGAAAGATCCAGGCTCTGGAACGCAGCCATATCTATACCAATCTGGAAAACCTGCTCAAGATCGACCCTGAAATCATCTTCATTGACGGAGGCGGACTGCGGCATACAGCACAGGCCTTTCACAAAAAACCAGAAATATATAAGATGCTTAGTTCGGTCAAAAATAAAAGAACTTATGTTCTGCATCCATATAACTGGTACCTGACCAATATTGATACAGCCCTGATTAATGGCTATGCCATCGGAAAAATCATTTATCCTCATACTTTTCAAGGTGTTGATATCAAGGAACAGGCCGATGAAATATACGAATTTCTGGTGGGCAAGCCAGTGCACCGGGAAATGGAAAAAGACTATGGAGAGCTGGGTCGGATGCCTGCTTTTCTACAATAGGAGGATGAAATGATTTTGCTTTGTAGCCCCAGTGGTTCAGACCCAACCAACAGATCCAAGGCTGATTTCTTTGATGCCCAGGCCAACGCTCCCTGGGCCAATGACCACTATACTCAAGTGGAGATGCAGAAGATAGAAAAGGTTCTGGCCAGTCTTCCTGACTTAGAGGGAATGACTATTCTGGAGCCAGGCTGCGGCACTGGTCGGCTGACCAGAATCCTGGCCTCAAGGGTGGGCAGCCGGGGTCGGATCCTGGCCGTGGACATCAGTGCTAAAATGATAAAAAATGCCAAAAGAAATCTCCAGGACCTGGACAATGTGCTCCTTTCCCGGGCAGGGCTTGAATCCATTGACCTTGAACCGGGACAAATCGACATTGCTTTCTGCCACCAGGTCTTTCCCCATTTTGACTGCAAAAAAACCGCCCTTAAAATCCTGACCAGGAGCCTCAAGCCGGGCGGACTTCTGGTGATTCTTCATCTAATAGGACTGCAAAAAATTAATGATACCCACCGAAAGGCAGGTACTGCTGTTGCCCACGACCTCATGCCAGGCAGCAGGGAATTGAAAGGGATGCTGACCGAGCACTTTTTTGAACTGGAATACATGGAAGACCTGGAAGATCTCTTTTTTGTCCTGGCCAGGAAAAACTGACCGATCATGCCAGTCAGCACCAAATATCCATGATCATAAAGGAGAATCAGTCTTGTCAGCCGGACTGAATTCTACATATCAGTGAGACCGTACCTTAATAATAATGGCCACCCTCTGATTTTTTCTCGATCAGTAACACCGAAAAGCTATTTTTTACTATCTTCTGCTTTTTTGTTGACACAAAATCTGATGCTGTAATACAGAGTAGGGTAGCATTTAAAAAGGTATGAAATTAACCCTGTATGTCATCCGGAGGCTCTTTATGAAAAAGATCATTGTTCCCTGGACCATCTTATTTTTGCTGGCCTTACTGACCCATATACCTGCCTCCAAAGCTCAGGCCAGGACCCTGCAGTTCTTTGCCAATGGTGAGGAACTGATCACCGAGGGTTTCCTGGCCCCCAAGCTGACCAAGGACGGCTGGAAACTGACTTTCAGCCACGCCTTTGTTTCCCTTAGCAACATCACTGCTTATCAGGCTGACTCGCCCTATGATGCCCGTTCAGGCCAGCCTGTTAAAGCCAAAGAAAAGGTTATGCTGGAAGGGATATACGTAATTGATCTGGCAGCTGGAGCTGAAGATGACCCACCGGTATTTGTGGGTGAGGTCAAGAATGCACCAACCGGGCATTACAACGCTATTTCCTGGAAAATGGCCCGGGATAAACAAGGGCTTCTGGCCGGATACACCATGCTTTTGACAGGTGTGGCTGAAAAAGACGGCACAAAAGTGGACTTCCAGATCAGGACTGCAGAAGAATCAACCTACACCTGTGGCGAATTCGTCGGGGACGAGCGCAAGGGTTTTCTACAGGCAGGCGGCATGGCTGATCTGGAAATGACCTTTCACTTTGACCACATTTTTGGCCGGGCTGACAAGGATGCCGATGACCCCATGAACCTGGAAGCGGTTGGATTCGAACCATTTGCCCACGGGTCCAAAGTCCATGAGATAACCCTTAAGGGAATGCATATCGGCCACGCTGGTGAAGGCCATTGCTCAGTCATGTGGCATTAATTCTTTATTCATCCGGCTGGCTGATGAACCAAACCTCAACCAGTCGGATGACTCCTGACCCACCAGCATGAAAAACCATGAATAAATACTTTTCCGCCCTGATTACTGCTTTGCTGTCCATCCTGGTCTGGCATTCAGGTGCATGCGCCCACGGAGTCGTGGCCGGATACTCCAATGTATCCGGGATAGAAGTAAAAGCGGTCTACGACACTGGTCAGCCCATGGCCCTGGGCCAGGTGACGGTCTTTGCCCCGGATAACCCGGCCCAGCCATGGTTAAGGGGAAGTATGAATGAGCAGGGTAAATTCAGTTTCATTCCTGATGAATCCATTCCCGGAACCTGGAGTGTTCAAGTCCGTCAGGCCGGACACGGGGCCATGGTTCACATTCCAGTCAAGCCTTCCGGACTTGTAGAATCTCCAGGAGTACCAGCCAGGCCATTCTCAAACCTCCAACTGGCTTTGATGATCCTTAGCATTGCCTGGGGCTTTGTCGGGACTGCCCTTTATTTCTCCAAAAGGAAAACCTGATGCACATTCCTGACGGCATTCTGCCTGTCCCGGTGACCCTTGGCGGGTACGCCCTGACTGCTGGCGCAGTCTGGTTCTGCCTGCATAAAATCAAACAGAAGGACGATCCCAGAGAGGCCATACCCAGGGCATCTCTACTCACTGCTGTTTTCTTTGTGGCCTCCCTTATTCACTTCCCTGTCCCCCCAATAAGCGTCCACCTGATGCTCAGCGGTCTTCTGGGCGCACTGCTGGGCTTCTTTGCCATTCCTGCCATCCTTATCGGTCTTTTTTTCCAGGCAGTCATGTTCGGCCACGGCGGACTGACAACCCTCGGGATCAACACTGTAATAATAGGTTTTCCCACCCTGGCGGCCCACTTTATTTTCCGGCTCAGAAACCTGGGCCCAACAGGGCTTCAAAAAACAGGACTGTACGGGTTCGCAGCCGGAGCATCCGCCACAGGGCTTTCAGTGGTTCTGTTCGCTGTGATCCTGCTTTTCACCATTCCAGCTGACCTGAGCCGTTCTGTGGAGCAGTCAGCCATCATGATCCTGATGGCGGCTCACATTCCCATGATCATAATTGAAGGGTTGATCACGGCAATGACAGCTGTATTCCTTTTAAGAGTCAGCCCAAAGCTTCTGCAGGGGATCTAGCCTTTGTCAGAAAGGGCATTTACTTCTCGGGCCGGAGTACTGCACCACCTGGACCCCAGGATTAAGCTGGTCAGCCTGATGATCCTGGCCTTTTCCTACTCATATTTAAGCAATCTGATGCTTCTGGGTGTCATGGGAATTGCCACCATCCTTTTGTGGACTATTTCCGGGTTGTCCGCCTCCTTTGTTCTGAAAAAGCTAAAATTCCCGTCTTTGATCATTATAGGCCTTGTACTCTCTTTGCCATTCATCAGTGGAGAAACCATCCTCATGGATCTGGGAGTGATAACTCTTAAGCAGGAAGGACTGGTTTCAGCCATTATTATCGGGACAAGATTTCTGTGCATCATCTCCACGGCCCTGATTGTTTTTAACACCACCCCTGTTCTGGACTACATCAAAGCCATGAGAGCCATGAAACTACCCTGGATACTGGCTGACATGATTTTTCTGGTATTCAGGTACCTTCAGGTCATTGGCGATGATTTCAAAAGAATGAAGGCATCCATGCAGGTCAGAGGATTTGACGGAAACAGATTTTCTCTGCAGACCTTAAGGACCATTGCCTGGCTGAGCGGCGGACTTCTGGTTCGAAGTTTTGAACGCTCAGACTGGATTTACCGGTCCATGCGCACCAGAGGCTACGGCAATAGAAAAGTTTCCAATCATGATTTCCAGGCCGGAAGAATTGACCTGATATCTTTGGCAGGTGTTATCCTGCTGGCCTCGGGTCTGGTTATTTTTCAATTATTACTGGGAAATTAAATGACAGGTACCTTCAAAGCATTGACCATCTCGGGTTTAAGTTTTTCCTATCAGGAAAAGATCCCGGCCCTGGAAAACATTGAACTGGAAGTCCATCCAGGTGAAAGACTCGGTATTATCGGTCCCAACGGCGCCGGCAAGACCACCCTTTTCCTGATGATCTGCGGTCTGCTCAAGCCGGAAACAGGCCGGATTGTGCTTCTGAATGAACCAGTTGAAAGCGGCCGGTTTAACCCTTCGGCTGCCATGGTCTTTCAAAAATCAGATGACCAGCTCTTTTGCCCCTCGGTCTGGGATGATGTTGCCTTTGGTCCGGAAAATATGGGTCTGGAACCTGAAGAGATTAAAGAAAGAACCACCAGAGCCCTGGCAGCAGTGGGAGGCCTTGAACTGGCTCAAAGACCGGTTCATCATTTGTCTGAAGGGGAGAAACGGATGGTCTCCATTGCCGGGGTGCTGGCCATGCACCCCAGACTGATCATCTACGATGAACCCAGCGCTTCATTGGATATCCGCTCCAGACGGCGTCTCATCTCCATCCTCAAGGAGTCGGTCCAGACTTCAATCATCGCTTCCCATGACCTGGAACTCATCCTGGAGGTCTGCACCAGGGTGATCATCATGGACAGGGGCATGATCATGGCTGACGGAGACCCTGTAGAAATCATGGGCAATGAACAGCTCATGCTGGCCCACGGCCAGGAAAAACCCCATTCCCTCATCCCCCATCAGGTAAATCATAAGTATTAACCCTCTGATAATAGAATTTTTTATTATTATAATGGTCCAGGCAGACCATTCAGGACCCAAAAATCCGTTTCCTGTTGACACAATCCATAAATTACGCTTATATTTAATGTAACTTAAAATCAGTAATTTTTTAGCGTCATCCGCATCAACCTTTACTCACCAAGGAGGGGTTTTATGAAAATGTGCATATTATCGGCCCCTGCCAGCCGCACCAGATTCAGGGGCCCTTTCAATCTGGGTGCGTAAGCCCGGCATAAGCCTGGTCCTGTTTTTCACCGCCTTTTCTTCCTGATCTCCTGTATCGCTGACTGAACTGCCAGTTCCTTCAGGCGGACAAATAATCATTCCTTCTGGTCTACCTGCCAAAATGTGCCGGGGATATTCTCAAATCCTTAACCGAATGAGGAGGATAACATGAGTCGCCTGATTACCAAACTGAACAAGGTGTTTCTGGGCATTTTTGCCTTTGTCGGCACCATTGCCGCCACAGGAATTCAGAACCTCGGGGCTACTACCATTCAATGGCACTTTCATGACATGCATGGTGAAGTAGAAGGGGCAACACGCCTCATCGACCCCATAAACATGCTGGTTCCTTTTTTGATTATGGTCATTATCGGACTGGCATTCTGGAGGGTGAACAAGAAAGAAAAGCAGGAAAAGGTGGATCAGAATGACAACAGCACGGCCTGTCGAACATCCAATTAACTCAGGCATCAGCACCGGCCAGACATGGCCGTCTTTCTGCCGCTTCTGTCCATCAGGCTCATCAGGCCCGGCTCAATCCAGCAGCCGGGCCTTTTATTTCCTGCTGCTGGGCTCAATATATATCTTGACATTGAGTTTACTTTTGTTAATCATGCTGATCAGAGGACAGGTATGAATTTTGATGTTTTTTTTCAACGGATAGCTAAAGTCACGGACATAAGCACGCAAAGACAGCTGGCTGATGTCCTGGGAGTAGGTCCGGCAGCCATAACCCTGGCCAAAACCAGGGGAATACCCAAAGGCTGGGGCCTGAAGATAGCATCCATCTTCGGACTGAATCCAGTCTGGATCAGCACTGGCCAGGGTCCTGTATATCAGGCTGGTCGCGAACAGACTTTTTTTGTGCCCAAAGTTTCAGCCAGAGCCTGCGCCGGATCGGGATCCCTGGAAGTCCAGGATAATATCTTGGAAGAAATCCCTTTTTCATCCCAATGGATCAATAAGAAAGGCCGTCCAGGCAGTATGGTGGTCATGGAGGTTACAGGAGACAGCATGTCTCCCGAACTGGAACAGGGCGACAACATCCTCATCGATCAGAGCTGCAGACAACTGTCCAACCAGGCTTTATTCGTAGTCGGACTGGGTGACTCCATTCAGGTCAAAAGGATCCAGTCCGCCCCCGGCCTGGTAATACTTCTCAGCACTAATCGCAGGTACAGCCCGGTCACTCTTCAGGGCGATGAAATCGAAACCTTGAGGATCATCGGCCAGGTGATCTGGAGCAGCCGGGAATACTGACACCCCCTTTTTTTAGCTGTTCTATTTACATAAGTAAAAAGGAGAACATCATGCAGGAAAGATTTTGCACATGCGGACACAAAGTACTAGTGGCCTACATCGTTACTTCCAGAGGCATCCATCACCTTTTCAAGCCCCTGGCCAGGATGAAAAAACTCATGCGCTGCCCTTCCTGCGGAAGGCACATACATATTGACGAGCTCTGCTAGGACATGGAGATGGACCATGCCTTGCCAGCCAGATAGGACCACCCAGGGCCAGGTATGAATAGTACAGATTATTTTAAGGTCAGGAAAATTATCAGAACCAAAGACCCTGGAGAAGATCACCCAAGAACTTGCCTGCCAGAACTCATGTGCCCGGTTCCGGCAGGGTTCCCCTCTCCAGCCGAAGATTATGTTCAAGGGGAGCTGGATCTCAATGAATACCTGATCCGAAACCGACCCAGCTCTTTTTTTGTCCGCGTATCCGGTGATTCCATGACCAGGGCCGGCATCCTGTGCGGAGACATCCTCCTGGTGGACAGATCAGCAGAGCCTGGCCACAACAAGATCGTAGTGGCCGTAGTCAACGGCGAGATGACCGTAAAAAGGCTTCACTGCACCAGCCAACGAGTCCTGCTGAAAGCCGAAAACCCGGATTTCAAAGCCATTGAATTGACCAACTGCGCGGAAGTCCGGATCTGGGGCGTGGTCACTGCGGTCATCAGAAGATTCTTCTGACACTGACCCAGGCACATTACTTACAGGACCGCCTGAACCAGGCTCACCTGAAAAACCTTCTCAGGCTTTCACCCATGGAGTCCAGGGTCCCACCGATACCCTCACGGTCTGTTTCTGGTTCAGGGGACTGTCTTTCCAGGATCTGAATGCAGGCCTCTCCAGCGTCGGTGCTCCCCAAAAGAGATGCTGCCGCCCCTATGGGTCCCAGAAGAACAGTTCCGGCCACTCCCCGGCCAAAAGTTACCAGGCTCCTGCCAGGATCAACGGCCAGCCTTGGCTGGGCAAGTGTTCCAGATACCCGAAGTGCACGGGCCAGTTCGCTCAGACTGAGGCTCCACTTTCCAAACAGTCCGGTATCAAGACCTTCCTTTGGCCTGGGCTGCAGACCTATGTCCAGGGTTTCATCCCTGAGATCAATGCTTCCCCTTCCCCTGACCGTCATCCGGGCGGTATCCAGAATAAGGGCTTCAACTTCTGCCAGCCCCTGGCGGGACTCGATAAGAAGCACCCCGCAGTTAATGACAGTCACAGACCCCCTGTCCTCAGCCGGATTGAAAAGCCTGAACAGGTTGGCCCGCAAGTCCGCCCCAAGCCCTTCAATGGAACTGTTCTTCAATACTGAAGGTCCAAGTCCGGCCTGGACCCGGCCATTCAACCCGGCCATGATTTCCGCAACAGAACGTCCATGGCCGTACAGATCAATGTCCGCATCCACCAGGGCTTCCTGGAAAAAGTCGTGGTCCAGAGCCTCAAAAGTGGAGGCCAAATCCCAACCCGACAGCCTGGCATTCAGATGTATGTCGGGCAGCTGAGAACCAGCGTTAAAAGTGAATCCTGCGGTCATTATGCCGGGTCCTGAGACTGCCTTTGCCTCACTGATGTTCAGCGATCCATTATCAAGACTGGCAATCATCTCAAAATCGGCAAGAACCAGACTAGGCAGGACAAGCTCTTCAACCCTCAAGTCCAGGTCCAAGTCAATCTTTTTCAGGATATCCACAGGCAGAGGAGCTGGAGAAAAAAGCTTCTGACCGGATTGACCGGCAGCTCCTTGCCTGTGAGTCATAAAAGGACTCATGTCCAGGGTCCGGGAGTGAAACACAGCCTGCACAGAAGGCCGATCAGTGTTCAAATCAACTGCGAACCGGCCCTGCATATGGCTTTGCCCCAGGGATACATCTAATCCGGATACATCAAGCACATTTTTCTGGCTGGAAACCAGGCTGGCTGTCAAAGAAAAAGGACCGGACAAAAATGAAACAGCCTCAAAAAACCCACTTAGGTGAGAGATGTCCCGGGCCTGGGCCATGATCTCAAGTTCAACACCGGTAAGTTCAAGAACATCCTGGAGCCTGCCCTGGACCACAAACTCTGTCTCCGCCGCCATGACCTTCAAGTCAGCCATCCAGGAAACTTCCGGGTCAAGGATGGCCGTCAATGAGCCGCATGTTCCCCTGGCTTTCACAGGCAGTCCATTGATACTCATCTCCAGGTAAATATCCTGGAAATCCCGGGAGGAGGATCTGGTTTCAAACTGGTCCACCTGAAAAATCCACCTGGAATCCAGACCATGATTCCGGATCTCCAGCCGGGCGTCCCGGAACAGGACATGAGTGGTGGTTATTCCGGGAAAGACCAGGTCCTGTCCTGTCTCAGGTATTGAACCATCCTTGCTGGCATCAGCTTCAACCGGAGTCAAATCCAGGTTGGACCTGCCCTGAGAATCGGTTTCCAGGATAAAATGGGGCTGATCCAGGATAAGTCTGCGGACATTGACTTCCCGACGCAGCAGCGACCACAGCGAGACCTGCAGCTCAAACCTCCTGACCTGAACCATGAACGGCTCCTGGCTCCACCCGGCATTGGATAGGGAGACATCCTCCACCTGCAAAATCGGGCTGAGCCCGGGAGCAAAGGAAATATCCCCGTGGATAATCAGTTCCCGTCCGGTTCTTTCCTGCACCTCCTGAACAAGCCTGGGCTTGAGGGAGTTATAGTCATAGCCGGAAACAATATGGTAGATCAGACCCAAAAACAGGATTAGAACTACTCCCAGGACGATCATAATCATTTTCCAGGGCATTCTTTTCTCCAATGACTTAAAGAGCCTATGCTCTGGCAAGAGGTGAATGCAAAAAACAATTCCCCTGGAAAAGAGGCAGCATCAGGGCAGAGGGAAAGCTGCAGGACATCAGGTCATCGGCTCAGGATCAGTCCGGTAAGCTGCCTGGCCCTGGTCCCGGCAATCAGGCCCGGGCAATGCTGCGCTCATTGGCTTCCAGCATCCAGGATTTCCCTTATCTTTTCCAGGATCCTTCTGAACTGGTAGGGTTTGCCGATGTATCCTGCAGCACCGGATTCCAGGATACCGCTCCCCTGGCCAGCAGCTGAGTAACCGCTGGCCACCAGAACCCTGGCTTTGGGGTCAAGACTGAGGATTTGCTCCAGACATTGATGTCCGCCCATGCCGGGCATGTTCAGATCAAGAATAACCAGGTCAATATTCTGTTTCCGGTCCGAGTAGATCTGCAAAGCCTCTTCTCCACCTTCGGCTGTAATCACCCGGTATCCTGAACCAAGCAGAGCTTCAGCAGTCAGACTTCTGATATCCTTTTCATCGTCGACAACAAGGATAGTCTCTTTTCCACCCTGAACCGGGCCCGGCTCATCTGCATCAACTCTAACTTCCTTGGCTTGGGTCTCTGCCGGGAGGTAGATCTTGAAGCTTGTTCCTCTGCCCGGCTCACTGTAGCAGAAAACATAGCCTTTATGGCCTTTGACGATTCCGTAAACAGAAGCCAGGCCAAGCCCGGTTCCCTTGCCCACTTCCTTGGTAGTAAAAAATGGATCAAAAATATGTTCTAGGGTATGTTTATCCATTCCACTGCCAGTATCCGTGACATTAATTTGCACATACCGGCCCGGCTGAACTTTGAAATGAGCCTGGACAAACCGGGCATCCAGGACCTGGTTGCGGGTCTCAATAAGCAGCTGCCCTCCTTCAGGCATGGCATCAGCAGCATTAAGACCCAGGTTGAACATGACCTGCTCGATTTGAACCGGATCAGCATTAATCAGCCAAAGATCATCTGCCAGATCAAGATCAATCCTGATCATCCTGGGTATTGTTCTTTGCAGGACCTTGACCGACTCCCTGATCTCATTATTCAGATCCATGATCTCCCTCTTGGGTTCGGCCTTGCGGCTGAACACCAGAAGGTGGCGGACCAGCTGGGCAGCCCTGTCAATGGATCTCTGCACCGCCTTCAGGCGGACCAGGTCCGGGTGATCTCTGAACTTTCCCATCATCAGAAACTGGATATTACCACCCATGGCCTGGAGAAGGTTGTTGAAGTCATGGGCGACCCCGCCGGCCAGAATACCCATGGATTCAATCTTCTGGGATTGAAAAAGCTGATTCCTGAGGTTTTCCTTTTCCTGCTCGGCCATTTTGCGCTGGGTTTCATCATAGATCATGGAGAGCATGACCCTTTTTCCACCCAGGGTTATGGCTTCAGCCGACCAAAGCGCATAAATGCTTTTCCCCGACTTGGTCCTGAACTCTATGGGTTCTTCTTTCAAAAAATCCTGATGGTCCAGATTCCTGATTATCCTGTCCCGGTCAGCTGGATCAGCCCAGATCCCGACTTCCTTGGAAGTTCGGCCGATCTGTTCTTCCCTGGAATATTCCAGCATTTCCACCCACCGGTCATTAACATCAATAACCCGGCCAGTCCTGATTTCAGAGATAATCTGAGGAGCAGGGCTGGACATGAATGCTTTGGAAAAACGTTCCTCGCTTTCGCGCAGGGCCTGTTCTGCCATATAAGAAGCAGTGATGTCCTGATTTATGATTATGGCCCCTTCAAGCTCACCATCTTCTGTCAGGACAGGCACTGTTGAGTTGAGAATCACCCGTTTTTCATTGTCAAAAGCTTCAATCTCCAGGAGTTCGTCAGTAATGGTTTTCCTGTGTTTTACAGTATGGGCCAGAGCCCAGTTTTCTGGAGTTACCTCTTCTCCTGAGGGCAGTTTTACGGCTTTGAAGATAACGTATTGGTCAGGCCCGACTTTGGGACTTGCCCCCCAGATTTTTGTTCCAGCAGGATTGCCCTGGACAAGTTTGCCGTTTTTATCCGCAATCCACAATCCCACCGGCAGAATCTCAAATACCTTTCTGAACAGGCTTTCACTTTTGCGCAGGGCTTCTTCAATCCGCATTTGGTCGGTAATATCAGTGTGTGTGCCCACCAGTCGGGTGGCCCGGCCGGATTCGTCCCGTTCCACCGCCTTTCCTCTACCCAGTATCCAGCGCCACTCACCGTTTCTGGCCTGCATTCGAAACCTGACCTGGAATTCACTCTGACGGTTTTCTATGCAGGCCTTGTTGGCCTGAAGGGAAGCATCCCGGTCTTCCGGATGGACAAGTCTCAACCAGGTGCTAAAATGAGGCTCGATTTCATCACTGGCATACCCCAGCATTCCGGCATAACCCGGACTGTAATAGACCTGGTCTGTCTGCAGATCCCAGTCCCAGATGCCGTCCCTGGTCACCTCCATGGCCAGAGCAAATCGCTCCTGGCTTTTCATTAAGCTCTCTTCAGCCCTTCTCTGGTCTGTGACGTCACTTATAAAACCATTAAATCGGGTTATGCGCCCGTCATCTCCCCCTACTGCCCGGACATTTATGGAAGCCCAGAACATGGAACCATCCTGACGGACCAAGCGGCACTCATAATTAACCAGTTCTCCATGGGAACTGAGGACCTCCAGGATCTTTTCCCTTTCCCCCGGGTCATGATAAAGTTGCGATCCTATGTCTGTAACCGAACTGATCAGCCGCTCAGGACTGTCATACCCGCACATCCGGGCCATGGCCGGGTTGGCGGACAAAAAGCGTCCGTCTGGTGTGGAGGTGAATATTCCCAAAGGCGCGTTCATGAAGAACTCCTGATAGTCTTTAAAGGCATCCAGGTGCAGGCAACTGCTGTTTTTTTGGGAAGCCAGCTCATCAGACATAAAACACTCCACTGATATTGAATATTCCTGACCCGGTATCTCCACAAACATTTACACACAGATAATCTGGATTCTCCGGCCAAAACGCAAAACAGTTTGATCTTATTTTACTAATCAGTTGCAGATTTTTGCAAAAACATCAACCTGGAAATGGATTGGGCAGGAGACAGTCCGACCGCAATGGCAACCTTCCGGGGCAAAAGTGCTTTCCTGCCAACCGGCCAAACACCGGGCACGTGACAAGTTCTAGCCTGAGTTGTCGGAGCTGCATCTGAGCCTGGCAGCCCCAAAACCTTCATTATAATCAAATTCAGTCTTTTTCTTGACAACCACTTAAAAATAATCCAGCAAAGGAAACCGCTGCATCAACTCATTAATCCTGCACTACAAAACACTCGACCTGCGCAGCCTGACCCCTTCCCGACACTCATGAAGGACAAACAGTCCTCAGAACTCTTCAGTTTTTATAAAAAAGTCCGAATACATTTTTTAGTACCAGTCATGCGCCTGCGGCGCCAAATCACCAGGAGGCTCTTACTTATGAAAAATTTAAAAATCAGCATTAAACTACTGGGGGGGATCTGCATCCTTTTGATCCTGGCCTGTGGAGGCATGGGCTTTATCGGCTACTATTCAGCTTCATCAGCCCTTGAAAAGAATATCCATGAAGCCTTGCCCACCATGGCTGAAGACTCTGCCAAGCTGATCAGGTCCACCCTGGACTTTCACCTTATGGCCATTGAAAGCGTGGCTTTCAGAGAAAGCATCCGGAGCATGGACTGGAATCAGCAACTGCCTGTTCTGACCGAAGAGCTCGAGCGGCTGGATTATCTGGGCATTGGCGTGGTCACTCCAGATGGTGAGGCCCGTTACAGCGACGGTTCAACTGCCTCCCTGGGTGACAGAAATTACGTGCAAAGAGCCTTTCAAGGCCGGACCAACATGTCTGATGTCATCATCAGCCGGGTTACTAATGAGCCTGTAATCATGCTGGCCTCTCCCATCAAGTCAGGCAACAGGACTGTCGGCGTACTCATCGCCAGGGTGGACGGAGGGTTTTTGAGCAGGATCACTGATGAGATCAGCTACGGCGGACAGGGATATTCCTATATTGTTAATCAGCGAGGCACAGTAATAGCTCACCCCAACCGGGACTTTGTTAATGACCAGAGAAATTTCATTGAAGAAGCCCGGAACAACCCTGAATTCTCCGGTGTCAGCCGGGTACTGCAGCGGATGATCCGGAATGGAACCGGGTTTGATCAGTACCGGTTCAACAACAATGACTATATGTTCGGTTTTGCCCCGGTTCAGGATACTGGCTGGTCCTTTGCAGTAGGCGCCCGGTCCGATGAAATTTTTGCCGAGGTCAGGGCCATGCGTATCAATTTTATTTTGTTCTCTCTGCTGTTCCTGGGCATAGGAGTGGCTCTGGCCATGGTCCTGGCTAGATCGGTAACAGTCCCGGTCAGACAGCTCATGGAGTCTTCAGTTGCCATTTCCAAAGGAGACCTTGATTCTGACTCAGGCATCAAACAGCGCGATGAAATCGGTATCCTGGCTGACGCCATCAGGACCATGGTTGGAAAACTGGTAACCAAGATGCAGGAAGCTGAGGAGCAGACAAACCTGGCCAAACAGGAGTCAGAAAGGGCCAGGCTGGCCACGGATGAGGCCAATCTGGCCAAGGAAAAAGCTGAAACCGCCAAACGCGACGGCATGCTCCAGGCCGCTTCCCAGCTGGAAGGTATTGTCAGCCGGGTCAGCTCTGCTTCTGAAGAACTCTCCGCCCAGGTGGAGCAGTCCAGCCGGGGGGCTGAAGAGCAGAAAAACAGAACAACTGAGACAGCCACAGCCATGGAAGAGATGAACGCCACTGTCCTGGAAGTGGCCAAAAACGCCTCCAGCGCTGCCGGAGGTGCAGACAAGGCCAGACAGGACGCCCAGGAAGGTGCCAGAATCGTGTCCGACTCCATCCAGGCCATCCGCCAGGTCCAGGAGACATCTGAATCAGTCAAGCAAAGCCTTGACAATCTTGGAGTTCAGGCTGAGGAAATCACCAGCATCATGAACGTCATTGACGATATTGCTGATCAGACCAACCTCCTGGCCTTAAACGCAGCCATTGAAGCGGCCCGGGCCGGGGATGCCGGACGGGGTTTCGCAGTGGTGGCCGATGAAGTCAGAAAACTGGCTGAAAAGACCATGAACGCCACCAAGGAAGTGGGACAGGCCATCACCTCCATCCAGGACGGGGCAAAGACCAATATTCAGGGAATGGACAAGGCTGTAGCTGCTGTGGAGCAGGCCACGGAACTGGCCAACCGGTCAGGCCAGGCCCTGCAGGGTATCGTTGATCTGGCCGAGGAAGTGGCTGACCAGGTCCGGTCCATTGCCACAGCCACAGAAGAACAGTCATCTGCCAGTGAAGAGGTTAACAGAAGCATTGAGGATATTAACCGCATTGCAGCTGAAACCGCTGATGTCATGGAGCAGTCGTCCAAGGCCATCAGCGAACTGGCCCAGCAGGCCGGTGAACTGCAGAACCTCATCCAGGAGCTCAAGAACACCAGGTAGCCTTCAGATCAGAAAACAAGCATGTCGTAAAAAGCCGGGCGATCAACCCCTATGGTTGATCGCCCGGCTTTATTACTGAAGCGCAGTCCTTGAAAATAGATCAATCATGCATCAAAAAAGGTTAACATCAGGTTGAAACCTGATTGGCAATTGATTAAACTGACCAGAGACTTCCGGACCATAAAAATCTTTTTCATTTTTTCACCATGGCCGGACTCAGGCTTTTAATGCCTTGACCAGTTCCGGAAAGGAACATAAAGAGCCTTCTGTTTATTAAACATACCAGCACCAAATCATAATGAACTTCACAGACAGCTTAGAAAACTCACCTTTCAGTGCAAAAAACAACAGCCTTAACCAATGTCTGCCAGGCTTTGTGCAGACTTTTCCGGCCCTTCTCTGGAGAACAGAGATTGCAAAATGGCGGATTGAATTCTTCAACGATTTCTGCATTAAGGGCCTGGATGAAAACACCAGACTTTTTTTGAAAAACAAGTCCTTCCGGGACCGTCTGATCCTTGAAGAAGATCTGCATAAAGTGGATTTTTTTGCCGAGAAAATGAAGTCAGGGATCCAGGCCTTTGTCCTGTTCAGAATCAAGGTTAATGATAAGATTAGCTGGCTCAAACTGTCCGGATGGGTAACACCTGAGGATCCGCTTTACTACTACGGTCTTTTTCAGGATGTGACCATGGCAGTGGATGCTGCCAGGTCCATGCTCGAAAACGACGTGGAGCGGCTGGTGTCCATTGACAAAACGCGTCATCCCGCCATGCTGGTGGACTACGACAGCCAAAGGATACTTGAGATCAACACCCCGGCTAGAAACCTTTTCGGATACACCACGGCTGAATACAAAAATCTGTCCTTCAGCCAGATCCATCCCAGAGAATTGACTGGAAGCTTTCAAAAATTGCTGGAAGATATACTCTTTGAGCGAAAATGGGCCGGTCGGCTTAGCTTTAAGAGAAAGGGACAAACTCCTCTCAACGCCCTCACGAATTTCCACTTTCTGTCTCTTAGAGGAAAAGGGATTTTGCGAATTGTCTTAACTGAGATAGAAAAGCCAACTGAAGTGCCTTTTTCAAGTACCGGCGAATCAAAAAAGAAAATCCTGGCAGAGTTTGAAAGCAACCTGTTCAAAAGATTGAACGGGAAAAATAAGCTTAATGAAATCCTTGAAACTTTTGTCGAGTACCAGCCCCCAAAATGTAGTTTTGATGGGATCCTTTTCTCTGACATCCATTCAAAAAAAAACAAAGTCTTTGTCTACGGTGCAGGAGAACCTTTTCTGTCCATGGAACCGGGAGAGATGTTTTCTTACCAGGGAACAATCGCCCAGCAAATTGAATTTTTCAAGCTGGATTACCTTATTGTAGACGAAACCATGGACAGTATTAAGGCCATTGACTGGGCCCTGTTCATCCCCAAGGGAATCCGTTCCTACTTTGCCAAACCTTTCTATATCCGAGGGACGTTAAGGTCAGTGATGATTCTTTGTTCCTGCAAGCCCCAAAACTTTTCTCCTGACCATCTTGAAAATTATTCCGCTCTTTTTCGCCCCTTCAAAAAAAGTATAGAAGCTTGGCGCAGAATGGTCCGCAGAAACAAATAACTGCCTCATTCTTTTTTACACCTCCTTACTGCCGTCAAAACAGATCTATTTCTGTCGCTGTCACGTGCCGTCATGGTACATGACAATCTCCCGAACAAGCTTGCAATAACTGCCTGGATCAGTCCTGGGCGGATCAAGAGGACTTAAGAAAGACACAAAATTTCCCTGTTTAGTTTCTAAGCCCTATTTTTTTTGGTGCTATGACATCTCTAGCCGCCAGGCTGCTGATGAATTTCCTGCCTTAAAGAATACCCCTCTTTCCCCATTAAAAACACCACACCCCCTTCACAGCATTTACGAAAATTGGACCCACCAATTATGGCCATAAATATGAATTTTTTCATTTTATCTTTTTCTTCTTGCCTATTAAAAGCCATAGTGTTAATTTGGCGAAAAATTGGATCAACCAATTTACAAAATGCATTCGGGGGAGTGAATGGGACAGCAAAAAAAATTAACAACATCCAAAAAAGGAGCGGAGGTCAGTGTCCTGGATGGACTCTGGAAGATGCTTTCCAGCGACAAGTTTCGGGTAGGTCAAAGACTTCCGGCTGAACGAAACCTGAGTTCAGCTTTCAGTGTCAGCAGAAATACTGTCCGGTCTGCCCTCAGATCTCTCCAGGCAAAAGGAATCATTGAAATCAGGAAAGGAAGCGGAGCCTACCTGGTATCCAAGTCGTTTTCCAGCTGCAACCAGGACCAGATAAGCCTCCAAGATACCTCGTTCTGGTCTGAAACTCTTGAAGCGTGCTACATAATTCTGCCTTCGCTGGCTCTTCTTGCTGCAAAACGGATCGACAGAAATATGCTCCAAAAAGTAAAGGACTGTGCCATCAGAATGAGCAGGGCCATTCTTGCCACTGATGAAAACAACCTGGGAGCTGAACTGTCCAACTTCTCGCAAATCATTGCTGAATGCTCTGGAAACAGAGCACTGATCAATGCTTCCCGAAATGTGTGTCCAGAGGAAAGTTTTCTGAAAGATGTCTTCTTCACTCTGCCTTTGGACAAGAGGGAAATGATATTTTCCGATTGCATAAATGTCCTCAACGCCTTGAAAAACAGGGCTCCCCGTGAAGCATTTGATCTTATGCAGGTCAGGATACTCAGGATGAGTCTGGTCCTGAATCGGTATAAACAAGTCAGCTTAGCTGACCACCTTCAACAAGCCATCAAGGACAAAAACATAAAACTGTAAATCCCCGTTCCGGGAAAAAAGGAGGGGTGAAATGTAAAGATTGTACATCCATGCATAGTATTTTGTTGATAACATTTACTCACTTAAATTTCAGGAGTTACTGACATGAACCAAACTGAACCTAAGGCAAGCTACCTGGAAAGCCGCAAACTGGTGAAAAGATGGTCCGGACCGATGCCGGCTCTGGTGACCCTCCTGTTCACTCTGGTGATCTTTTATGCAACGTGGTGGATATTCCAGGACCCGAGAGGACTCATGAGGCTTTACACGCCTTATGTCGGCTACATGTACACCAGATGGTTTTTGATCATCTTGATCTGGGTGGCATACATTTTTGATTTCTGGCCGTTTAGGCGATCATGGGTTGAAAAAGCACACCCTCTTCAAAAGGGTTTAATTTTGACCCTGCTTTCCGTGGGAACAATGCTCCTTTTGATCAAGGGCTTTTTTGAAGGTATTCTGGGCAACATGGCCATGGCTTACTTCAACCCAAACAGATTGATGGAGCTTGGGTTGACTGAGTTCTTTTCTATCGAATACGCTGCCCTGGCCTGCCTCATGTTTGCAGCCATTGCTTCCTGGCTCAGCCCGGCCTGGGTGGTGGCTATGGAAGAAGCGCCCTGGAAAAAGCTCCCCCAGCCGGCCAGAGGATTCAGCATCCTCATGGTCACTTTTTTTCTGAGTACCATAATCTACTTCATAACCATGCATCCCCACATGGGTATCCTATATTATCCCTGGCAGTACTTCGCCTCCATTGCCCCCCCTTACTGGGAGCAGTTCGCCAATACTGTATCAGGCAATTTCCATGTGGCCTGGATCATGTGCTGCACCGTATCAGTCTGGCTGGTGGAAACCATATGGGAACGATATCCCTTTTCCATGATCAAACATGATTGGGCCAGGAGACTGGCGACTTTTTTTGGAATCATCCTGGTGGCATGGGCCATGTTCTTCTTTTTTCATTTTGCCATAGAACTGGTCTGGGGAGAGGCAATCCGAGGAACCCGCCGAGATGCTTCACCAGACTGGCGCTGGCTCCACGTGGGTGAACTGGCAATCTTTTTTCTGCTGCCAGCCCTGTTTTTATTCATGTACTGCGACAACTGGCCCAAAAAATATTCAGTTCCTGTTAACATATTGATCAGGACTGGCATAGTCATCGTGGCCGGAATAGCAATTTACGTCCTGTATTATAAAACCTCACACCTGTTCCTGGGAACCCAGAAAGGCTTTTCCCATCCTCAGCAGTTCCCGATGATTCCGACCATCTGGCTGATAAATATCTGGCTGGTCAACCACTGGTTCATGGACAACTGGCCGGGTTGGAAGCTTGAAATGAAAACTGCTGAAGAGATTGCCGCAGAAAAAGCAAGAATCGAAGCCGAACACCGCTGGTCGCCCAGAATGGTTCCCGGCCTGGCAACTGGGGCAGTCATCGGTGTTGCCTTATACTTCGTTATCATCTGGGCCTTGCCCTTAATGTCTTTTACAGTAATTAAATAAACAGGGAGTAACCTCATGAGTAATCAAAAAAAATCCCTTAATCGCAGGGACTTTATCAAGGGTGCCTCAGTAGGAGCCCTGGGAGGACTATTTGCAACCATGGGTGTTTATTCGTACTCGCCCTGGCGGAAAAACCACCTGCCCGAAATTCAGAGGAGCATGACCGATATCGGGACCTGCAGGAGGGTTAAAATTACCAACATCTCTGAAACGAGCTGGTTCGACAATGCCAAGCTCATGGGAGACATCCACGGAGCAGGGGGACTGCTGGTTAACCAATATCTCTTCAATTGGCCGCCTTTTGGAGATGGGGGTCCCTTAGCCAGAGGGTCCTACCAAAAGGGCATTGAAAAGATAAAGCACCTCTTACCCCACGACCTGGATAAAGCCTGGTCCATAGCAGAGAAAAATTCCATCCACCCGGAAAATGCCGGTGGTTTTGCCGCCTTGATAGAAGTGGAAGGCATGGACGGATCCATCACTAAATATCTCCTCGATTCGGGCTGGTCATTCAAATGGATGGACGACTGCTTTAAGCGTGAAGGAGTAGACCAAATGCTGGAGGCAGGAGAGATTCAAGCCCTGTTCATTTCCCATGAACACTTTGACCACTTCTGGGGCCTGCCTGTAACCTACAAGTATGATCCTGGGATAACCACTTATATTCCTGCTGGATTTTATCCTGAGGGCCTCCAGTACATTAAAGACAGCGGACACAAAGGGGAACTCAAGACCATTCCCGCTGGGCTGCACCGAGTTCAACCGGGCATGGCCCTTTACTCCTTTGGTGTCCCCATCATCTGCCGTGTTTTCGGAGAACAGTCCCTGTACTTTAATGTCAAGGACCTGGGACTTGTTTCAGTAACCGGCTGCTGCCATCAGGGAATCATTCAGTTTGCTGATACCGCATACCGCGAACTGAAATATGAAAACGACCAGCTTCACGGAATTTACGGCGGACTGCACATATCTCCGTTTGAAGACTGGGATCCCAAATACGATGACCTGGTAATTGCCATGGAAGACTGGGGGTTTGAGAAAATCGGTTGCAACCATTGCACTGGAATAGTTACTGCCAGGAAATTTCTGGATATGGGCTATAACGTTGTGGAAGGTTCAGCCAGACACGGATCAGTAGACCCAGCCTATCTCGGCAACGGTGATGTCATTGAATTCAAGGCGTAATTAAGCCCAAAACATCCACCCTCCTGCAGGGTGTTTTTTCAATGCGATGACTTAATAATTACAATAAAGACTAAACAAAAACCCGGTCAGCCATAGGCTGGCCGGGTCTGACAAAACAATGTTAGACAACTACCCGCTATTTACCGGTAACAGACCACATCTGCCAGGTTTGCTTGAAACTTTGATCCGACAATACCATTTGACCAGATCTCGATGTGCTGAGGCTCAATGGCAGGGCATTCGTCACACCTCAAGCCATGGATACTGTTGGACTGCCAGGATAAAAGGTTACCAGGGCGTATTCGGCATAATGTTTGACCATGAAAACCCAAGACATAAATCCCATGAAGGTACCTTTTCCCTGTATTACTTTCCAAACGATGAGGATAACCTTCTGGAATTATTCCCCTTAGGCATCCTGGCCCTGGTCAAGGATACTGCTTACCAAAAAAAAATCGGCCGGTTCCCCCTGTTCAAGGATAATCTTTTTCTATTTTACATCGGGGAGCTAGCCGTTAAAGTAGAGGATTCCCTGTCTTGCCTGGAAATCACCCTTTCTTCCCTCACCCGCAGGCAGGTCCGATCA
Source organism: Desulfonatronovibrio hydrogenovorans DSM 9292 (assembly GCF_000686525.1). NCBI lineage: Bacteria > Pseudomonadati > Thermodesulfobacteriota > Desulfovibrionia > Desulfovibrionales > Desulfonatronovibrionaceae > Desulfonatronovibrio > Desulfonatronovibrio hydrogenovorans. The sequence continues at coordinate 109,056 of NZ_KK365986.1, read as the reverse complement.
GTTGACGGCGTGGCCGTACCCGGTGGATGGCTTGTCCCTCCGAACGGCAATGAAAGTAATGTCCCTTCCTGGAGGTTAAGCTTCCGCCTGTTCAAATCCCTGGCCGCAACCGTAAGTAATGCTCTGGGAATAAGCCCTGCAATGACCAGACTATCCAACGAGCCTGGTTTCTACATGGAAATGAATCGTAAAGGAATAAAGCCTGTTCGGTCGGATCAAATACGTCAATTGTCTATAAAGCTTAATTACGGCCACAAGAAGACCGGCTCATCTGAAGATAAGAGCTGCTTCTACATACCGGCAAATTTTCAGAATCAACCCTGGAACCTCAATTTGACCGGATCCACAGTAAGTTCAGAGAAAGAGCAGGGCCAGACTGACTTCATTATCTTCAGTGGATTTCTGGGGGCTGGCAAAACCACACTGATCAAAGGCCTGCTGGAGCTGGAACAACAGAAGAATCGTCTGGTGGCGGTTATCCAGAATGAAATTGGTCAGGAGGGACTTGATGGAAAACTGATCAAGGGTGAATGCGTTGTCGAAGAGATGGACGAAGGATGCATCTGTTGCACCCTGACCGGGCAGCTCAGGCGGGGATTGAAAAAGATTATTTCTGAGCATGCTCCAAATTTGATCATCCTGGAAACTAGCGGACTGGCCAATCCAGAAAACATCATCTGTAACTTTTCCGATATAGCCGACCTGGTCAAATCTGCCCCAGTCGTTGCCGTTGTGGACGGGCTGAACTTCTGTGCAGTGACCGGTTCCAGCCGTCTTCCTTTAATGCAAATCCGGGCAGCGGACATCATAATAGTCAACAAATCAGAACTGGTGGATCACCATCAACTGGCTGACATCAAAGGTCAAATAAACCGAATAAATGCCAATGCGGAAGTTATTCTAACCGTCAAAGGGCATGCACCATGGAGAGAAATATTAAAAAAAATCAACAAAATAGCCCCGAGAGAGCAGGCCAGCCAAAAAGACATCTCCAAAAGTTCAAACATTATGCTGCCAGTATTCGGGAAAGCTACAGGTCTGGACCATCAGAAGGAAGGCTTTAAAAGCAAAACCTTCGAACTTGACCAGGCTTTGAGCAGAAAAAAAATTATGGACATCCTCACCAGTACGGCCCAACTGGCCTTTAGAGTCAAGGGAATAGTCGACCTGGAGAGCCCCCAGGGACCTCACCTGGTCCAAAAAACCGGAACACAAATCAAGGTCGAACCCTTGCCCTTTCCAAAAACACAAAAGAGGTTTCTTGTCTTCATTGGTTTCGAGGTTGATAAAATCGAGACCCTGGCTTGAATTACAAGGCACAGCACTCATGGCAACCGGATCAGACCAGGCCCGGGGTCTACGAGCAGTTCAGGCTTTTGGTACGCACAAAATCCAAAAAAACATCAAACTTCAACAAGCTGCAAAAAGAGCCATAAGGAGGCTTAAGAATAATGTATGATTTCCTGAAAAATCACTTGGCTTTTCGGTATATCGGCTGTGTTGTGATCATTCTGTTCATTTTTTTTACCGGGTTCGGGATATACCTGCACAAAACCCAGGAACAGCGAGAACTGGAAAACAACACTGCCATCAGTAAAGCATCCCTGGAAAACATCTCTCTTGCCCTCAGGGACTGGATCGAATTCCAGGTGAATCTGGTTTCGATAATTGCCAAATCCGAAGAGGTGATTAGTGCGTGCAAAAACCCGACTGATCAATTCATTGTAGCCAGAGCTCAGCAATACCTCCAGACTATTCACGACACCTACGGTTTCTACGAAAACATTCCTCTTGCTGCCCACATTCCCGGTGGTGGATCTTTTGATCTGGAGGTGGGTGGTCAGACTAGGACCATCAAAGACGGAACTTTTTTCACTGACACTGTAAATGGCAACACATTGGGCAGGGGCGGAACCCAAATGAGCTTTATCCAGGCCACCCGGCAAGGTCAGGAATACTTTATAAGTGAAGTTTACCCCAGTCTGCTCAGGGGCAATCCCATATTTGTCATAGCTGCACCGGTAGTGGACAATGGCAAGTATGTTGGAACAGCCATTCTGGCCCCTCAGATGGACTACTTTACCGACATATTCATCAGCAAGACCGGCATCGGGGAAACCGGCCATCTTTTTTTCATTGATGACCGGGGGCAATTCATCGCCCACCAGGACCAACAGATGATTTTAAACCAAGATGCCAGAACCAAGGCCGGTTTTGTAGACCGAATTCTCAAGGGGGAATACGACTTTCTTTCCGATCAAGGTACTGATCAAACCTACAGGTATCTTTCCCTGGACATCGACATCCCGCAAGAACACATCAAGCATGGGTGGACTCTCATTGCTTCACAGGCTCTTGAAGAAATCATGTCTCATGCTGACGAATCAAGAAAAAAACTGTTCTACGCAGGTATTTTTTTACTTTTGACTCTCACTGCTCTGCTCTATTTTTTGACTGATATACTTGTCACCAGACCCCTCTCCAAGGTGGTAGGTCATGCACGTGAAATAGAGCAGGGCAACCTCAACGCCCAGATGGATTTACAGCGCAGCGACGAAATCGGACTTCTGGCAGACAACCTTAAAAAAATGACCGCTCGGATCATGGAAAAGATGCAGGAGGCTGAGGAGCAGACAAACCTGGCCAAACAGGAATCAGAAAGGGCCAGGGTGGCCACGGACCAGGCCAGACAAGCCAAAGACCAGGCGGAAAAGGCCAAAAGGGAAGGGATGCTGGATGCTGCTTCCCAGCTTGAGGAAATCGTCAGTCGGGTCAGCTCGGCTTCAGAAGAGCTTTCAGCCCAGGTGGAGCAGTCCAGCCGGGGAGCTGAGGAACAGAAAAGCAGGACAACCGAGACAGCAACTGCCATGGAACAGATGAATGCCACCATTCTGGAGGTGGCCCAGAGCTCTTCCAGTGCAGCCAGTGGAGCAGACAAAGCCAGGGACGAGGCCAAGGAAGGGGCAAGAATTGTGGACGATTCCATAAAGTCCATTGCCAGGGTCCAGGAAATGTCCCGTTCAGTCAAAAACAGTCTGGATGAACTTGGCAGCCAGGCCACCCAGATCGACAGAATCATGGATGTGATTGAAGATATTGCTGACCAGACCAACCTTCTGGCCTTGAACGCTGCCATTGAGGCTGCCAGGGCTGGTGATGCAGGCCGGGGCTTTGCTGTGGTGGCTGATGAAGTGCGGAAGCTGGCTGAAAAGACCATGAATGCCACCCAGGAAGTAGACCAAGTCATTGCTTCCATTCAGAACGGAGCCAAGGCCAATATTGACGGCATGGACCGGGCTGTGGCTGCAGTTGATGAAGCCATTTCCCTGGCTGATAATTCCGGTGATGCCCTGAAAAAGATTGTTGAACTGGTGGAGGATGTGGCGGACCAGGTCAGAAACATTGCCACAGCCACAGAAGAACAGTCATCTGCCAGTGAAGAGGTTAACAGGAGCATTGAGGATATTAACCGCATTGCAGCTGAAACCGCTGATGTCATGGAGCAGTCGTCCAAAGCCATCAGCGAACTGGCCCAGCAGGCCGGTGAACTGCAGAACCTCATCCAGGAGCTCAAGAACACCAGGTAGCCTTCAGATCAGAAAACAAGCATGTCGTAAAAAGCCGGGCGATCAACCATAGGGGTTGATCGCCCGGCTTTATTGACTTGGCTGGAGCCGGGAACGGGATTTGAACCCGCTGCCTGCTGATTACGAATCAGCTGCTCTACCAACTGAGCTATCCCGGCTTATTATTCGGAAAATTCGATTATAGCCAACCATCCCGGCTGTCAAGAAGCAGCCTCTTCAACAGCCAGGTAAATCTTGTCCAGGGTAAAGGGCTTTTCCAGGATACTGACCGGCTTGATGCTTGCCGCCCATCCTGGAACCTGCTTTTTATATTCAGAAAGCCAGATACAGGGGATATCTTTGTAATTATCCAAGGCTCTCAAATAATCCGTGTCAGGCTTGCCCATGGAGCAAAGCAGGATGTCCGGAATCAGACCGTCCTGGAACCCCTTTTCCCCAGGGAGCTGAGGAAGGTGCCCTTTTTCCCTTAATATCTCTTCCAGCATGCTCCGCAGGGACTCATCCGGACACAAAAGACCAACTCTAAGCTGTTTTAGGCCAGGGTTCTCAGATGGAGTTGTCTGGACAGGATCAAGGACGATCTCGTCCAGGACTTTCTTAAATTTTCTGACTTTTTCCAGGGCTCCGGGCACTGCAGACAGCTTTCTGATCCCCTTTTCCTCAATGGTCCTGACAAGTTTTTCCGCATGTGCCAGAAGTGCTTCCAGAGATTCGCTTCCACCTGGGGAATTGCGGCGAGCAGGCGGATCAGGAGAAGCCCTTTGAATAATATTTACCAGTGACTTTTCCCAGAAGTCCCTGGGATCCACTTTAAATGTCCTGGCCCTGGGGTGGGTCACCATCAGTCCGGCTGTCCTGGAGATGGCCATTGCTCCAGGAGATACTGGATTCAATGAGACCAGGGTTTTTAATTGAGCCGAAGCTGATCTGAAGGCAGGATCATCCGGAATCCCGCCCAAAAAGGCAAGCTCCAGGTTTAAAAACTTTTTACAAGTACCGGCAAAACGGTTCATCAGCCGGTGAACGTCAAGACCTTCGGGCACCCGGTTGAACAGGAGCATGGGAACCTGATGCATGTTGTTTTGTTTGAGCACTTTGAGCAGGGCATACCCGTCGGTGACAGAAGACGGCTCAGGATTGATCACCATGATGATCTCCCGGGCAGCCAGACAGAAGGAGACAACCTGCCTGTTTATGCCCGGGGAATTATCCAGCAGGATGAAGTCATAACCTGAAAGTCCGGATAATTTTTCCAGAAAAGACTTTCTCTTTTCGACCGGAAGGTCTGCCAGAGCTGAAACTCCTGAGCCACCGGAGATCACATCAAAGCCGGGCCGGACAACGGTAATGGCTGACGAAAGGGGCTGGTTCTTGAGGACGACATCCTCCAGGGTTGCCCCGGGCTCAAGACCCAGGACCACATCAACATTGGACAGTCCAAGATCAGCATCAACAAGACAGACTTTGCCGCCCTTGCTCCACAGGCTCCAGGCCAGGTTAACCGCCAGGGTTGTCTTGCCTGCCCCGCCTTTGCCGCTGGCAATGGATATTATTCTGGTTTTTCTTCTGGTCATGACAGAACCGGTCTGATCCGGAACAAAAAAGATTGGGCTGGATGGACCCTGATCAGCCCTGCCCGGTCAGGCTGTCATTTATCTGGGCCATCAGCGTCTTGATGTGGAAAGGCTTACGCATGCATTTACAATTGCCGTGTCCCAAAGCTTCACTCATTTCTTCGTGAGAGGCCATGCCTGTGATCACAATGACTGGAAGTCGTTCATCAGCCTTCCTTATTTCCCGCAAAAGGGACAGGCCGTCCCGCATGGGCATTTTGATATCCAGCAGAAGCAGGTCAAAACGCCTGCTCAACAGTTTTTCCAGCCCCTTCTGCCCATTGTCCGCAGTTTCAACAATCATGTCCCTGTCTTCAAGGGCTTCTTTTAATACTTCCCTGATATGTTCCTCATCATCCACCACCAGCACTCTGGGCCTCATCTGCTCATTTGCGCCTGGTCCGGCAACCCGGTCCCCGGAAAAAGCCGGTCTGAGGTCAGCAATATTTACCGGAAGTTCAATATTGACCGTGGTTCCTTTACCCTGTTCACTGAAGATATCAATGCTTCCAAAATGACTGTTGATGATCCCGTAAGAAGTGGACAGTCCAAGCCCGGTCCCTTTGCCTTCCTCTTTGGTGGTAAAAAATGGATCGAAAATTTTTTTCAGGTTGTCTCTGGATATGCCCTCTCCCTGGTCCTGAACGCTGATAATCACATTTTTGCGGTCACTGGACAGGCTTGTTTTAATTTTCAGGACACCACCTTTTTTTTCCATGGCATGCTGGGCGTTTATCAACAGATTCAGAAAAACCTGCTCCAGCTGTCCTGAATCAGCTTTGAGGTGACCCACCTCCTGTTCGTAATTCTTGGCCACCTTGATGCCATGCTTTTTAAACCCGCTTTCAGTAAGTTCCAGGACCCGGTCCAGAACCTGATGAACATGGGTGTCCTGCAAAGTCGGGGGGGTGGGCCTGGCAAAATCCATTAGGTTGGAAAGTATCTTGCTGATCCTGTCGATCTGGTCGGAAATAAGTGCCAGTTCCTTTTTTCTTTTTTCATCCTTTTCCTTGAGCTGCAGAAGTTGGGCTCTGGCAGAAATAATGGCCAGAGGGTTATTGATCTCATGGGCTGCCCCGGCTGCCAGCTGACCCACTGCAGCAAGACGTTCAGTCTGCATGAGCTGAAGGTTCATCTGCCGGTTTTTCCACACGGCCTGGCTCAGTTCTTCAGACCTTCTTTCCAGCTGTTCATAAAGGGCGATCCTTTCCAGGGTGGAACCCAGGATCTGGCTCATCTGAAAAAAGACCTTGCCCTGCTGCTCATGGATGTCCTGAAAGTCCTGTCCGGGAAATACGCATAACTCTCCGAACATTCCCTCTTTAGTCCGGAAACTGAAGACATGAAACGGTGGTTGGGCATTGTAGGACTGTGATCCCTTGAATCCGCACCTTGACCTGTAACTGGAAAGAATCTTCTTGAGGTCCGCTGGAATTCTCTGGTCATCATGCTCCCAGACCGGCTGGCCCTCCTTATTCAAAAAGCAGAGGAGCCTTCTTTTACGCCCCCCTTCCATCCAGGCTACCCCTTCCAGCTCCCTTGGCTCTGGTTCCATCACATAAAAACATCCGGCCTTAATGGGTTGGAATTCGCTGAATAACCCGGCAACCTCGTCAAAAAGGGTCTGTCGATCCAGAACAGGGTTCAGCCGGAGGCTCAAGTTTCCGGCCATATCCAGAAGCTGGTTGCTCCTGGCAAGGCACCTGTTCTTGCTTTCCAGCTCCAGTCCCATATTGGAAAGCTTTTTATTTGCCTTCTGGACGACGCCCTGAAAAACAAGACTCATATCATCCTCAAGGTTAAAAAAAGCAGCTTTTTCCGAATACTCCTTTGTGGCTTCATCCATCAGCCTTTCAATATCCTGGTCTTTGAGTCCTGCCTGGGACAGAGTTCTGGCCCCGGACGAGAAGTATCCGTTACCTGAAGGACAATCACAGAATATATCGTGGGCCAGCCTGTTGGCGGCCATCACCAGACTGAGGAGTCTTTTGTTTCCAGTGGGCACGTCACTGGCTTCAAAGTGATGATGAAACCAGATGCAGTCAATGATAAATCCGGGTAAATTCCACTGTCTGGCCAGGGTCATGCCTACCAGGCAGTGGTTGGTGTCCAGGATCTCCTGTTCAGCCTCCATCCAGCTGATGTCCCTTTTTTTTCTTTCCTGCTCAATACTCAGATGACTGTCTGGAAAGACCTCCATTATCACAGCCTTGCCGATATCATGTAAAAGGGCCGCCACAAAAGCTGCTTCCTGAAGATGGGGATAAGTCACCCTGGATGCGCTTCTTGCAATCACAGCAGCAAGCAGACTATGAGCCCAGAGCTGACTGGCGTCTTTGTTGATTTCCTGACTGTTGGCGGACAGGTGGTCCCTGAACATCACTCCCAGAAGTGCACACCGGACCTGGTTAAGCCCGGCCAGGGCCATGGCCTGCCTCACAGTGGCTACTTTTTCCATAAGTCCAGTGCGGGCATTGTTGACCAGTCTGAGAATGCTGGCGGTAAGGACCGGATCTGACTCAATGATCCTGCCCAAATTTTCCAGGTCAGCATCATCCCTGAGAGAAAGGGTCAGGGCCTTGACTCCTACCGGCGGAATCACGGGCAGATCTTCAATTTTTTTAATCAAGTCCCGCATGCCGGAGCCAGTGACCACCTGTGTCAGCCCTGAACCAGAACTGTCTTCAAACATCTGAGCTCTCCCGGATTGATCATCCATCCAAGACGGTTAGGCAACAGATCATTGCCAAAAGAATTCCTTGATTTATGATTGAAAATCAGGCTTTGATTTTTTTGCCCCGTAAAACAAATTCAAGACAAAGTAAATACAACCCAAGCAACATGAACTGGTGCCTCTACGACCATATGGCCGACATGGGTATTCAAGGCCAGGGGGCAAATCCGGAAACAGCTTTTGCCAATGCTGTCCTGGCTTTGAATGCCATAGTTACGGATCTGGACGTGATATCTCCAGATATGGTCCTGACCGTTACCTGCCAGGAACAGGACCTGGAGCTCCTTTTCTTTGATTTCATCAATGAGGTAATTTTTCTCATATCCTCCCGGAAGATGCTCTTTTCCCGGGCCAGGGTCCGGATCAATGGTCCCCATCTCAAAGCCTGGCTTTACGGCCAGCGGATTGATCCGGATAAACATGATCCAGCTGTTGAAATCAAAGGGGCCAGTTTCAACGGTCTTATGGTTCAACCCAATGAGCAGGGGGTCTGGGTTGCCAGATGCATTGTTGATGTTTAGTGTTTGACTTTGTTTGGACTGAAAACTAGGTATAAGTATCCAGGAATAGATCAGCCATGAACACAAGCCGCTTGCAGAAAATCGCACCCCATATCTTTCAGGTGGAGCCTGAAGGTCGAATGCGGGTTCCGGCTCTTTTTTTCGCAGATAAAGACCTGCTTGAGGGTATGGATGACAAAGTTCTGGACCAGCTGACCAATGTCGCCTCTCTTCCTGGAATTTCTGTCCCGGCCATGGCCATGCCCGATGCGCACTGGGGTTACGGTTTTCCCATTGGAGGAGTTGGAGCCTTTGATCCGGAACTGGACGGGGTAATCTCTGCAGGAGGTGTTGGTTTTGATATTGCCTGCGGAGTGAGGACGATCGTTACAGGAATCCATAAGCAGGAAATCCTGAACAATCAAAAAACGCTGGCTGATCGGCTCTTTCAAAGCATTCCAGCAGGCCTGGGATCAACCGGAAGCATAAAAATTGCCGGAAAAGAAATGGACCGCATGCTTTCCAGAGGGGCTGAATGGGCGATAAAAAAAGGCTTTGGCCGAAAAAAAGACCTGGAAAGGATGGAGGACCGCGGTACTGCTCCAGGAGCCAGACCGGAATTTGTTTCAGACAAGGCCAGAAAAAGACAGGAAAATGAAATGGGCACACTGGGTTCGGGCAACCACTACCTGGAAGTCCAGAGTATTGACGAGATATTTGACAGACAAAAGGCTGACCTTTTCGGCCTGAAAAAAGACGATGTGGTAATCAGTATTCATTGCGGTTCCAGGGGACTCGGCCATCAGGTGGCAACTGATTATATGCGGACCATGGTTGCTGAGGCAGCCAGGAATAAAATTCACCTTCCGGACAGGGATCTTGCCTGGGCCAGGATCAATTCCAGGGTAGGTCAGGAATATCTGGGAGCCATGCGAGCGGCCATGAACTGCGCCATGGCCAACAGACAGATTATCACCCACCTGGTCAGGGAGACCATTACCCCTATCTTCCCGGATGCCTGCCTTGATCTTTTGTACGATGTTTCCCACAATACCTGTCGTGAAGAATATCATACTGTAGACAATAAAAAGACAAGACTCTTTGTCCACCGGAAAGGGGCCACCAGAGCCCTGGGTCCTGGCAACCCTGAACTGCCTCTGGACTTTATGGAGGCTGGCCAGCCTGTGCTCATTGGCGGGAGCATGGGAACATCTTCTTTCATCCTGGTGGGCACGGCCAGAGGTATGGAGCTGAGCCTTGGCTCTGCCTGCCATGGCGCCGGACGGTCCATGAGCAGAAAGCAGGCCGAAAAGAGATTCAGACGAGCTGGAATCATTGATCAACTGATGGCCCAGGGCATTGAAATTCGGGGACACTCATTCCGGGGACTGGCTGAGGAAGCTCCTCAAGCCTACAAGGATGTTAACCGGGTTGTCCAGGTCACCCATGATGCCGGGCTGGCCGCCCAGGTCGCCCGTTTAAGTCCGCTCATCTGCATAAAAGGGTAAGGGACATCGCTGTGGATGTTTACGCCTGCATTGCTGAGGAAAAAATCCGACAAGCCATGGCCGAAGGAGCCTTTGAGCATCTTTGCGGCCACGGAAGGCCACTGGACCTCAAAGATGAAAGTCACATTCCTGAAGATCTGCGCATGGCTTACAAGATCTTAAAGAATGCCGGCTACCTGCCCAGGGAGGTCGAGCTGCAAAAGCAGATCAGTTCAACCCGGGATCTTTTGAAAAGCTGCCGGGATGAACAGGAGAAAATCAAGCAGCTGCAAAAGCTGAATCTGCTGGTGACCAGGATGAACATGCAAAGAAAGGTTCCGGTCAACCTGGAGGAAAACCAGGCTTATTTTGAAAAGGTCGTCAACAGGGTTAAAATTAAGTCAAAATAATTTTTTCTTTAAACTAAGCTAAACCGTCCCGGTCCTCTGGGCCGGGGCATAAAAAACAAGGAGTATTATTGATGTCAAAGGTTAGTGACGGAAGCAAGGTCAAGGTTCATTACACCGGGAAGCTGAACGACGGAACGGTTTTTGATACATCCAAAGACAGGGAACCCCTGGAATTCACCGTTGGCCAGGGACAGGTCATCCAGGGATTTGAGGAAGCCGTGCGGGGAATGGAGACAGGCGACAGTAAAAGCGTGACCATTAATTGCGATCAGGCTTACGGCCAGCGCAGAGAAGACATGGTGCTTGAAGTGCCCAGGGACAAGTTTCCCTCTGAAATACCCCAGAATGTTGGGCAGCAGCTGATGCTCAGACACCCTGAAGGTCAAGAATTCCCGGCTTTTATTGTTGAAGTCAAGGATGAGACCATCACCCTGGACGCCAACCATCCCCTGGCTGGTGAAGACTTGAACTTTGAAATAGAGCTGGTTCAGCAGTAAGACACATCACAGATCAGGCTGCAGGGCTAATCCGCAGGAGTATCTGCGTCAGATGCCTGCAGCCTGAGCTGCTTTTTGAGGTAATCCAGCTGCCCTGAAAACTTCAGCATGTCCCACAGCCCACCCAGAAGGACTATTCATTTATTCTGGTTACCTCGACCACTTCCTTAAGTTTGCGCACCCTTCCTATACTGGAATAAAGATGAGCAGAGTCATTGACCATGATGGTGAAGACGAGTTCGCTCTTGCCATCAACATTGGACTTGAAAGTGCCTGAATCAATGTTCACGTCCTCCTTGGTCAATAAGGTGCTTATCTTGGCCAGGACTCCCTTCTTATTTTGACAGATGATCTTGATCTTGGCCGGGAAAGACTTGTCCATCTCACTTTCCCAGAAGACCTCGATCTTCCTTTCCGGCTCCATTTCATGGACATTGTGACAATTGGCCGTGTGAATGGTCACTCCTCTGCCCCTGCTGATGTAGCCGATGATGGGATCTCCCGGCAGGGGATTGCAGCACTGGGCAAAACGGACCAGGACATCTCCCACTCCCTTGATCCTGACTCCCTCTTTTTTGGCTGCGGCCTGCTGGATTTTTTCTTCGGCCCGGACCTGTTCAGCCTGAATTTCTTCCTGCTGCCTGGCTTCATCTTCCTTGGGAAGGAGACGGTTCAATACCTGCCTGGGAGTAATCCGGGCATACCCGATGGCGGACAGGAGATCATCCTCTGAATGAAATGAATACTCAGCAGCTATATCCTTTAAAAGCCCCTGCTTGAAGACCTGGTTTATGTTTACACCCAGCTTGCGGCCTTCCTTTTCCAGGACCTCCCTGGCCAGGCCTATGCTCTGCTGACGCTCCTCGTTGCGGATCCAGTGTTTGATCCTGGTCCTGGCTTTGGCAGTCTTGACCAGCTTGAGCCAGTCCCGACTGGGATGTCGGTTGGGGTCTGTGATGATCTCAACAGTATCACCGTTTTTGAGCTTGGTATTCAGGGGAACCAGTTTGCCGTTGACCCTGGCTCCGGAACAGCGGTCTCCAACTTCAGAATGAATCAGATAGGCAAAATCAATGGGCGTGGCACCTTCAGGCAGCTCCTTGACCTGTCCCCTGGGTGTAAACACATAAACTTCGTCCTCAAACAGATCAAAACGAAGAGAGGCCATGAATTCCCTGGGATCTTTCAGTTCCTCCTGCCAGTCCAGGATCTGCCGCAGCCAGCTGAACCTCTCGGCATCCTTTTCATTGAGCTTGCCGTCTTCCTTATATTTCCAATGTGAGGCCACCCCGAATTCAGCCATTTTGTGCATCTCATCGGTCCGGATCTGGATCTCGATCCTTTCACCGTCCGGGCCGATGACCGTGGTATGCAGGCTCTGATACATATTGGCCTTGGGCATGGAAATATAATCCTTGAACCGGCCCGGAACCGGTTTCCAGATGGAATGAACCAGACCCAGTACAGCATAGCAGCTCTTGATGCTGTCAACTATGACTCTGAAGGCGATGACATCGTGGACCTGATCCAGGGTCAGACCCTGCTGAAGCATTTTGTGATATACGCTGTAGATATGTTTGAGTCTGCCGTATACCTTGCCATCAATGGTATTTTTCTCCAGGACCTCGCTGATGAGTTTGCAGACCTTCTGAATATACCGGTCTCCCACGAATTCATGCTTTTTCAGCCCGTCCTGAATCTGATAGTATACATCCGGCTTCAGATATTTGAGGCTCAGGTCCTCCAGCCTGATCTTGATCCTGTAAAGCCCCAGCCGGTTGGCCAGAGGAGCATAAATGTCCATGGTTTCCTGGGCCACCATCTTCTGCTTGATGGTTTTCTGAAAATCCAGGGTATTCATGTTGTGCAGCCGGTCAGCCAGCTTGACCATGATCACCCGGATATCGTCGGCCATGGCCAGGATCATCTTGCGGATGTTTTCCGCCTGGGCCTCCTCCTTGGACTCAAAACTCATCTTGCCGATTTTGGTCACCCCATCCACGATCTTGGTGACATCAGCCCCAAACTGCTCATTGATTTCTTCAAGACTGGCCCTGGTATCCTCAACAGTGTCGTGGAGCAGGCCGGCAGCAATGGTTGAAGCGTCCAGATGCATGTCTGTCAGGATGTTGGCCACTTCCAGGGGATGGGAAAGGTAGGGTTCGCCACTCAGACGGATTTGTCCGGCATGAGCGGCAGCAGAAAAGACATACGCCTTCTGAATCAGGGCCTGATCAGGCCCTGACAGATACAGCGAGGCCTTGTCCAGTATCTCATTAATCCTGATCATTTTTCCTGACCATGAGGTAGACATTGGCCCGGTCTTTCATTCTTCCTGCCAGGGATTCGGCCTTTGGCCCGAATCCACAGAAGAGATCGAGGTGCCTGCCCCGGATGGCTCCTCCGGTGTCCTGGGCCAGGACCGGGCCGGTAACCTGAGTCTCCTGCTCCAGGTATTCCGGCAAAACTGCATCCAGGATCATAACCGATCCCCAGGGAATGACTGCAGGATCACTGGCTACACTGACATATGGAGTCAGGATCTGCCCGGTGGAACCCTTGGGGCCGTGATCTTCAAGCCGGAAAAAAATATAACTGGGATTCTCAGCCATCAGAACAGGGGCGATGTCAGGGTGTTCGCCAAGGACCCTGCGGATGGACTGCATGGTTACTTCTTCAGGCTCCAGGTATCCCCTGTCAGCCAGGACCCGCCCCAGAGCCACATATTGCAGCCCGTTTCTACCCGCATAAAGGACGTGTTCATAGCGGCCATCACCATACCGGAGACGGCCTGATCCCTGGATGTGCAGAAAGAATAGATCCACCATTTCCCTGACCCAGGCGATTTCAAGATCCCTGTCTTTCAAGGCTCCAAGAAGATCTATGTCTTTCCGGTCATGATAGGGCTCAACCGTTCCGTTTTCCAGACGATAGACCAGGGTCTGGCCCTGCCATCTGGGATGAAACCGGCCCAGGTTCAAGGTCTTGAGATCATCGGGCAGAGCATAGACCGGATAAGGATATTCAGGGTGGGCCTCCCTGGAGGCCTCAAGCAATGGTTCGTAATACCCGGTCAGCAGGATATCCGGATCCAGTGCATAAAAATCAAAAAAATACTCCAGTATCCCGGGATTGCGGTCAATGTCAGGCAGCAGAAACAGCAGTGTTTCCAGAGTCTCATTGATGTCTTTCCATTTGAGGCACAAGCCAGGAACACAGACTGCCCGGGCATCCATATCCCTGGTCCGGACATATCGAAGACTGCGCTTCAAAGGCGTTTCCAGCTCCTTCCAGCTGTCAAGACCCTGGGCCGTCAGCCCCTTTTCCAGGACCTCCATCACTTTGGCTGGATCCGCTGGAACAAAGATATCCATTACCGGTTCAGGCTCAGGCTCTGGAATCATGACCGGTTCTCTGGGAGCGCAGCTTAAAATAGCTGAAAGACTTAAACCAATAATCAGCCCAAAAAGATGGTTCTTCATGGTGGAAGGTTCAAATACCATAGCTGGTCACCCTGCCGTTTTCTCTTTCAATATTGGCGTCAAAAAACTTTCCAACACCATATTCCCTGCGCCGGAAAAACTTTTCCGGGCTGGGGCCAATGATCTGCATCTCAGGATTTTTTGTCTGCACTTCCAGGGCGATATGCATTTCCTTGGTGCAGCCGGTGGAATAGGTGGCATCTTTTCCAGCCCAGATGGGCGGAACTTTTTTACCCATCAACTCGAAACTCTTTTCAATATCGGCTACACTCTGGAAGCGCCAGACATCTATGAGTCCGCTGCGCTGGACCATCTCCCACATGAACATCAGATCATCCCCGTCCATGCCGTGCTCAAAGTGCTCAGCCGGATTAACAATGAAGGTCTGATCCATGCGTTCCCGCATATAACTGACAAACTGATTGATCACCTCAATGGCCGTGCTGGTTTGTCCTGGAATGCTCCCGATGATGGCACTGTAGAACAGAACTCTTTGTCCTTCCATCCTGGCTCGGAGCATGCTCTTTTTGATCTCTTCAGCCTTGATAACAATCTCCTTTTCAATGAACTTGCGGACCTCAGGGCTTTTTTTCTTGAAACGGAAATGGACCTCTCCCTGCTCATCCCGGTAAAAAGCCAGAATATCCCTTGTAAACAGGTAGCTGTTCTGAATAAGTCTTCTGAAGTTGCCGTTTCCCTTGGCAATGACCAGATCAGACTCTTTCCAGGCTCTGGCAAAGGTTATGCTGGTCCGGTAGAGGTTCATCCTCTCCCTGGTCCCGTCGGAGATGACCAGCAGTCTGTTCTCTCTTTGCTTTTTTAAAAAATCCTTTTTGGATATCTGGCTGTCCTGAACCAGGCTGGCCTCATTGAGCGCTCCGGCCAGGACCGGATCACCATCCAGATCCCACAAAGTAGGATACTTGAAGTAAAAGCCTTCCTTAAGGGCCAAAACGACTTTATGACCAAGTCTTATCAAAGCCTGGATGATCTTAAGGTCAAACATTATTCCACCGGCGCTGTCCGGCAGATACAGGATTTTATAGCTGTAGACGTTGTCCGGACCGAAAAGATCGGTCATGACTGTCTCGAACCCGTCCCACTGTCTGCCAATCTCCTTTTCCACCAGGGTTGATCCCGGAGAAAAGTCATCCTGATTCCAGATTTCGGACCAGGTGGAAAGACAGAAAAAGCGTCTCAACTCCATGAGATCCAGTTCCCACCGCAGGTCCTGAATTTTTTCGCAGCCCATGGTGGAATCCGGGCAGGAACTGATGAACCTGTAAAATACATGGGTATTCATGAACTCAAGGGCTCTGCGATTGCACCTGGACTTTTCCTCCAGATAAGGATCCTGAAGGGCGTTCTGACTGAGAAAAATATCCAGCATCCTTTTCAGGAGCCTCGAAGGAATCATAAAAGGAGAGTAAAGGGCCTTTTGAAAAAGATGTTTGCACAGGGACACGACCTTTTTGCGGACGTATGTTTCTCCTGAAGAGGAGTGGATAAGGCTGACCACTCTTTTCCAGTTTTCTATATACTCATCTTTGAGTTCCCTGGTCATCCTGCCCTTGAGGAGATTGTCGAACATCCAGTCCGTACACGGGGCAAAAACCTGATTTTCCTTGAGATCGACCATAAATCTGAGTTGTTCTGCAGAAGCGTTGACCTTGGGATTGACCAAGTGTTCAATATTATTCTCCAGCATAAAATGCAAAAGCCAGGCATCCAGATACGGATCACGACCTGTGTGGATGCCTGAAGAAGAGGAAATGTTGGGGAGCTTGCTCAATTGCTATCTCCTTTTAATAAATCTCTTGGCCACCAGCTTGGACATAAAGGTGTGGCCGGAATAACTCAACAGCTTGAAATCCTTGTTGTAACGTGAGATCCTGAGCCTGTCGCCCTGCTTAAACCTGAATCCAGCCTGACCGTCCACAGTCACATATGCATCAGCCTCTGCCCCTGAAACCCAGGTCAGCACAGGCTCGGAACACGGCAGAACCACCGGCTTGAAGTCGTGCAGAAAAGGACAGATGGGAGTAATGATCATGGCATCCAGATCCGGATGGACCAAAGGCCCTCCAGCTGAAACAGAGTAAGCAGTGGAACCGGTCGGCGTGGAAAAAATCATCCCGTCGGATCTGATACTCTGCCTGACTTTTCCGGGCAGATCCAGCTCAACACATATCAGCCTGGCCATTTCGCCCCTGTTCACCACTATCTCGTTTATGGCGCAACCCCTGGCTGCAACCTTGTCATCACTAATCAGTTCATAGCCCAGGACCACCCTTTCCGACACATGGGAAGATCCTGACAGGACTTCAGCCAGCTGCTCCTTCCAGGAAACAGGAGAAATCTCGGCCAGGAAACCAACCTTGCCCAGGTTGACCCCGATAAAGGGAATATCCATGTCCAGCATAGTCCGGGCCTGGCTAAGTATGGTTCCATCTCCCCCCAGAACGATTATCAGATCAGCCCTCTGCCGGCTTTGGTCCGAACAGGACTCCAGTTCTTTTGAAGGAAGATCCACCCGGATCCCGTTTTCCTCAAGCCAGGCCCTGATTTTTAATGAAAGGGCAAAGGCTTCCCTGCTTCTGTTTTTGGTGGTAAGAATTACTGAAGTTATGGTCATAAAAGCCCGGACAGCTATTTGTTATTAATGAATAATCAGACCCTGGCCGGAATTGATCCAGACCAGGGTTGAGCCCTGTTCAATAAAAAAAGAGGAATCCACCTGCAGATACTCCTCAAAATCCCCGGAAAAACCTCAGCATCCGGGCATTTCATTTGTTTAGCCAAGAACACACCTTGATTCAAGAAGAAGTTTAAACAGGAAAATTCAGGTCATGAAAAAATACGGCTAAAGTATTTTTAGTAATCATCCGATAAGTTCGACTGAAGAGGCTTAAAATGACCATAAATCCCACCCTGGTTAAAAACGTGCTTAAAACTTATGACCGCCAACTGGTCAATGGACGCAGGCTTGCCCGGCTGTCCAGGTATATTAGTGTAAGCACCGGGGAGACGGCTGATGCTGACTCCAGAGAAACCAAGAGAAGAAGACTGGTGGAGAGGGTCGCCCGGGAAATAGTTGAAAACCTCATCACTTCAGACAGCAGAAATCCCATGGTCGAGGAGATCAAGACGGACTTGAACCAGGAGCTGGATACAGAGCTGATATTTCATTATCCACCATCGGGTGAAGAAATGAAGATACTGAAGACGGGCAAGGATGGCCCAGAAGAATTGACCTCCAGGCAACGGGAGGCGGTCATGGGCAAGCTATGGGAAATGACATTGAAAAAAGTTAATGATACAATGCTTTGACAATATGACCTTCTAAAAGTTTTTTTCTTTTTTATCCTCGGGATAAGAGCTTATTTTCCTTGATCATTTACAAAAGGATGCATATTTTGCACTACAAATTGCTGGCAGTATCTGGCATTAAGACCTTAAGATCAGGTCCAGATGTCCGATATAAAGGGTACAAAGCAATGAGTTTTGGAGGCTCTGATGCAGATTAAAGGATTACTCACCGGACTGCAGACATACGAACAGTCAAAAATAGATAAGAATAAGACCGGCAAAGGTTCTGACGGTTCCAGGACCGGTTCCTCATCGGACAAAGTAACCCTTTCAGAAGGGGCAAAGCTTTACCGGTCAGGACTTGAACAGGCCCTGACCGCCGACGAAGTAAGGTCGGAAAAAATCGAGGAACTCAAGGCCCAGATCAAGGATGGAACTTATCAACCGGATTCCCGGAGGATAGCTGAAAAGATGATTCGGGAAGACATGGAAGGCTGGTTCTCCAGGTCATGACTTTTTTCCTATCCCGCCGTTGATTTGATGCAATTCTGACAGGACAATCTTTGTCTTCATTTCCGGATCGCTCTGGGCGATCTGCATTCCCATTCTTCTGGATATATTGATGACTATGGGGCCGGTCATGTTCAGGGTGGCCTTTTCCGGACAACCCTGGGGAATGGTCATGGTGACCATGATGGCCAGATCAGAGGCCTTGGGATTCTGCAGTATCCGCTCTTCAGTTCTGCCCAGATGGACCTGGTAGTCGGATATAAAGGCAAAGGGATCAGCCACCAGCAAACCCAGCCTTGAATTTTCCAGATTCTGGAGCAGATAGAATGGAGAATCGGGCTTGATCTGCAGCAGAACAAAATCCTTGGCCCGCTCCATACCGATGAGTCCCCGGGGAAAGTGGATCGATTTTTGTTCATCCACAAGGATCTGACCCAGCCTTGAATTTATCTTTCTTTGTTCTTTCTTGTCCATATATTTGCCGCAGCTACGAGATCCTGGGTACATGTCCTGACGGCCATCTCGTTTTCCTGTTGAATTCTCTTAAATACCTCTTCCCGGTACACAGGGATGTCGTCAGGGACTTCAATCCCCACCTTGACCTGTTTTCCCCTGATTCCCAGAATGGATATGACAATATCGTCGCCCAGATGTATGCTTTCACCCAGGCGGCGTGACAATATGAGCATCAGCTTGATCTGTTCCTTAGTTTATTATATAAGCTGAAAACCTTGTCTTCAGCCCTCTGCCGGTCAGTCTGAGCCGGGTTTAAATATGATTTACCAGGCTCATGCGCATGATGGTCGAAGATGACCTGAGGACTGCTTCGTAGACTATCTGCTGGTTGGCCAGCTTGGTCATGAGCTCAGGCACGTCAATATCTTCAATCTTACTTTTGCGCTCCCTTTCATTAATCACCAGACCGGACAGCACGCTTTCCGAGATGAACAGCCTGTTCTCCCTTGCCCCCACACTCGCAAGCTGACTGTTTATATGCTTGAGGCATTCATCAATATCTTCCAGGGACTGCTGGATCCCGGCCTGATTATTTGTTTCCAGGTAGCCGATGAGTTCTCCCAGGGTTTCAAAGACATTGCCCGGACCTTCCACCCCCTTGTCTCCTGGTCCAGAGTATATTCCCCCGAACACATCCTTTCCCACATGGTTGACCTGGATGCTTTCACCAGGGGAAATCTCTATATTGATGGCTGCCCGGTGGGGACGGACAAGCAGCTGATCCCCCGCGCTCAGTTCACCACCTGCCACGTCCACTTCCACCCTGCCCCCAGGGACCAGAAACCTTGCCTCGTCTCCGTCCATTACGGTGGAATTACCTGTATTCCAGGTGTAACCACCGTCAAGGCTGTAGGAATAGGTGACATCACTGCCGTCCACAGCATCGATCCTGACAGTGACATCCTTGGCAAAGGAACCTATGGCCTGGACATCACCCTGAATATCCTGGGCGTACAGGGAAACCGTGTTTACATCCTGATCATCGCCCAGGTATTTTGCTGTGGGTCTGACCCAGAGCCAGGTCCCGGATGTGTCGTTGGTGTCGTCTCCATCATTGGCTTCTACAGAGTATCCACTGGCCAGCTGAACAACTACTCCGTCCAGATCCAGTTCATCATCTCCTGCGGCAAGGGTGGTCTGGGTCCAGGTCTTGCCGCCATCTGTTGAATAACGATAGTCCAGATCATCTGTACCCACTGCCCCGTCATCCAGAAACTGGACAAGGACAGTGCCTCCGGTTTTGCCGGTTACGGAAACCACATCCCCGTCATTCAGATCCTTGTTGCTGGAAACTCCCATGGCCGGTTCAAAGGCTGATCCGTCAACCTTGTGTCCGGCAAAAATAGCCTTGCCTTCGTACTTGGTATTGGACAGGGTCATCATCTGATCATAGAGCTGCCACGCCTCATAGGACAGGATCTCCCGCTGTTCCTCACTGAGGGTTCCGGTTGCTCCCTGCTCAGCCAGTTCCTTGGCCCTGATCAGGACATTATTGACCTGCATCAGGGTTTCATCAGCCAGGCCCAGCCAGCCCTTGGCAGTATCCACATTGTCCTGGTACTGATTCAAAGACGATATGGAATCCCGGTATCCAAGAATCCTGGCCGTTCCTATGGGATCGTCCGACGGCCTGTTCACTTTCTTCTGGCTGGAGGCCTGCATGTTGAGCTGCATCAGCTTGTATGTAGCATTATTCATATTGCTGACAAAATTTCCATACAGCATGTTCTGGGTGACTCGCATGTCCTTTTCCTCTTGGTTAGCTCTTCATGCCTATAAGGGTCTGCATCATCATCTGGGCCGTTGAAATCAACTTGGCAGCAGCCTGGTAAGAGTGCTGGAACTTGATCAGGGACGACATCTCTTCATCCAGATTTACTCCGGATATCTCTTCCTGCCTGCGATTGAGATCGTCGGCCAGGGCCTTGTTGTACTGGGCGTTGAACATGGACATGTTGGTATCCGCACCAACATTGCCCACCAGGGAGTTGTAATATTCCTGAATGGTCTGGGTGGTGGTTCCTTCAAAGCTGGTGGTGATGGAGACCTTCTTGTACTGAAGACCTGCTATGTCCAGGGCCATCTGGTTGTCTCCCGAATTAATCTCACCTGCACCGTTAACATGACCGGCATTGATATGGGCGATATTATTGCCCACAAAATCATTGACTGCCAAGTCTCTAGCCCCTTCACCCTGGAAGAAGGTGTTTATCCCCAGCCCGGCCAGCAGGCCTGAGGTGTCGTTGCCAAATGCGATTTCATTCCCATCGTCGGCCTCTATGACCAGCTGGCTATTGAATATTCTGGCGCTTAAACCGTTTATAGCGTCTATGGCTGCCCTGACATCCTCCAGGCTGTGTTCTTCAGGGTTAAAGCCTCCCGGCCCAAAATCAGGCACTTCAGCAGTATGCTCCCCTGTATCCTTGTCATAAATATGGATGGTGAAATTGCCCCTTTGAAGCATGTCTCCGAAAAACAGGCCTGAAGAAGCAGACCCCAGGGCCTCATTGGGATTGGTTACCTGATAAGTGCCAGTGGCTTCCGTAAAATTTGCCAGGCCGGCTCCCTGAGTGTGAATCCTGTTCACCTCCCAGATCAGGGCCTTTGCTGTAGCGTCAAGCTTTTCCTGGTACTTTCCTGCGTAATGGTCCCGGAAGATGAAGTGGCCGGCCAGAGACCCCCCAGTGACCCGACGATCATTCATCTGGCCGCTGTTCAGGACCTGGGGAGTTATGTTCATGGGTGATGAGCTGTTTTCATACCAGTAGAGTCCAGTCTTGGGAATGATCTGAAATTCGTCATTCTGTTTCAAGGCACTGGCAGGAGGCTGGGTCGGGTCATCTTTTGAACCGAACCAGATACTGACTCCGTCCACAGGCAGAGTGACCCGGTTATCATAACCCTGAGCCTCAAAAGTTTCATTTCCATTGGCATCTTTGATCCAGGTCAGGCCACCGTCAAGCGAGACCTTAAAAAGGGTCGGGTCATCAGCGTGTCCAATACCCATTCCTTCATGGACCACCTTTATGGTGTATTCGTAGCTGGAGCTTCCCTCAAAATATATCTGGTCAGTAAAAGTTGACCCTGGAGTCAGGTTATTGAAAATCTTACGGTTTTCAAACTTTATCTCATAAGAGTGACCTGATTCCACCAGGGTGTGCCCGGCCTTGGTGGTAATGGTCACGTTGCCGCCGCCATTATCGATGTAGTTGATATCAATGATTTCAGCCAGTTCCCTAACCAAAAGATCCCTTTTGTCGCGCATCTCATTCAGATTGTTCCGGCCCGGAACTTCCTGGGCATTGATGTGCCTGTTTATCTCGGCGATCTCTTTGACTATCTCGTTAAGCCTGTCCACATCCTGTTGAATAAAGTCATCGGCCTGGGACTGGATCCTGGCCAAGTCATTATTAAGCTGATTGATGGCATTGGTAAGATTATTGGTGTTGGCGATGAGAACCGAACGGGCATTCATGTCTTCAGGACGGTTGGACAGGTTCTGCCAGTCGCTCCAGAACCCGGCCATTAGTTCATTCACACCAGTACCCATGCTTTCATTAAAGAGGATTTCCACGTTGGACAGGTTGTAATGCATGGTCATCCACATTTCCCGTTGAGAGGCCTTGGTGTTGTACTGATCTTCTATAAAAGCATCAAAATACCGGTATACCTCCTTGGCGCTGACGCCGGTGCCCATCTGGCCCGGGGCATAGTCAATGGCCATGGACTCCTCTAGACGAACGGCCTGCCGCCTGTACCCCGGTGTATTGGCGTTGGCAACATTATTACTGACAACCCGGATGGCACTCTGGTTGACCAAAAGGGCTTTCTTGCCCATGTCCAGGACTGAACCGATACCGGACATTACAGCCTCCCCCTCAGCAGACCGGTGGATTTTGCACCACTGTCGTTCCACCTGCCTTTGGATGAGTAGACATTCTCATCTCTGGGAGCCAGCTGATCGTAAAAGAAATTGACCATTCCGGCACTCTGTTCGGCCAGGGCCCTGGCTATCTCATTGTTCTTCATGGCCTGGACAGCACATTTATCCTCCAGAGCCCGAATGCCCTTTAAAATCTCATTAATCTTAAGGGCGTCATCATCCTTTAAGCCTTCAATATAGTCCGCAAGTTTGGAAAAAGCATTCCGGTCAAGTTCCGACCTGATTTCCTCCTTCTCATCCATAAGCTGACGGACCAGTTCCTGAATGGAAAATTCCAGCGAAGCCACTTCACCAGGGGTATTGGCCATGAGAGCTGAGAATTCCTCTTCCAGCAGGGAAAAAAGAACCGCCATCCCCTGCTTCTGTCTGGTCAATCCTGATTCAATAGTCATGATTTTCTCCTGTGCTCATCAGCAGCTGCTTCCAGCCGGCAGACCGATTCTGGTCTGAATCCTTCCAACACCCCTTCCTGAATACCTTGCCCTAAAATAATTGGCCATAGGCAGGTCATGCCATCAGGTATCTTCCTTGCCGGCATGGCCTATGCTTAATCCAGCCAGGAGGCGATCTTTGATCATCTTGGGGTTCCAGGCCAGATCCCCCTGCCTCAGTTCAAAGTGAAGATGCGGTCCTGTGGACCTTCCTGTATTGCCTGACTTTGCAATTTTCTGACCAGCCTCAACCCGGTCTCCAACCTGAACCAGGTTTTCGCTGTTATGGGCATACACACTCTTCCATCCACCGGCATGTTCAATGATCACCTTGTTCCCGAATCCCCCCTTTTCACCGGAAAAAGTTACCCGGCCCGGCCAGCATGATTCAACCGGTGTACCCTGGGGAACCGCAAAATCCAGACCTGCGTGCCAGGCCTGTTTTCCTGTGAAGGGATCCTCCCTCCATCCAAAACCCGAAGACACTGATCCGGGAACAGGCCAGTGCAGCGGTGGAAGATCCATTCCGTCACCAAGTCCGTTCTCCACCTCGTCAAGCTTTTTCTCCAGTTCCGGCAGGTCATCATTTTTGTCGCCCAGTGAAGCCTTGATCTGCCGGGCCAGCAAATCCATTCTTTCCTCAGGGGAAGAATTCATGCCCAGGATCCGGTTTACCTGGTCGGTGTTCAGTTCTTTTGCAGGAATTGCTTCGTCCTGAACCTTTTTTGAGGGAAAATTTTGCCTGGATGGGACTGGATTCAGATCAACGGCCTCAGAAGCTGCTTCTGCTCCAGATCGCTCCAGACGCTCCTTAAGCTGACCATAGAGCAGGTCGGCCAGTCCTATTCCGCCGCCTCTGGCCATCTCCATGGACATTTCCTGGTCAAACATGGAAGTGTACATGTCCTGCTCCCTGCTGTGCAGGTATCCCTCTTTAGGCACAGTGGCCCGCATCTGTTCCCATATCCTCTGGATGAAAATAGCTTCAAACTGAGTACAGGCCTCACGAAGCTCCTGTTTCTGATCCTTGCCTGAGCCGAACCTGTCTCTCAACCGTTTCATCTCAAGTTCTCTGCCGGCGGCAAGACTCTGGTCCAGCTGACCGGCCAGACTATTGCTGAATGAATCACTCATGCTATATCACCTCAAGGTCTGCATAAAGGGCGCCGGCTGCCTTTATAGTCCGCAAAATAGTGATCAGATCCCGGGGGGTGGCTCCGATGGAATTAAGGCCTTCCACCAGCTCGTTGATGGTAGCCCCCTCAATGACCACCAGCTGCCTTTCCTCTTCTATCACTGCTATATCCGTGTCCGGAACAACAACCGGATCAGCCTCGGTAAAAGGAGCAGGCATGAACACCTGGGGCTGTTCCCGGACAATGATGTTTAAATCTCCATGGGATACCGCTACCCTGGAAATACGCACATTTTCGCCAATAACCACAGTGCCGGTCTTCTCATCCACCACCACTTTGGCCGGACTGTCCGGGGAGACCTGGATATTTTCCAGGGCAGCCATGAAGGGTATCAAATTGCCCCTGAACTGACTCGGGATATTCACCCTGATGGTTGAAATATCCTTGGCTGCCGCCAGGTTCTGGCCGAAACTGGCATTTATGCTCTCCATGACCTGAGAAGTTGTGGAAAAATCATGAACATTGAGGTTGACTTGAATGCTCTCCTGGGAATTAAACCTGAAGGGAATTTCCCGTTCCACCATGGCTCCATTGGGTATCCGGCCAACAGTGGTGATATTGGTGGTGACCTGAGCCGCCTGCCCCTCCACAGAAAACCCACCCAGGGTCAGAGGACCCTGGGCCAGAGCATATATTTCACCGTCTATCCCCTTGAGAGGAGTCTGAATCAGTACTCCCCCCTGAAGGCTGTTGGCATCACCTATGGAGGAGATGGTCACGTCCAGCCTGCTCCCGGATCTGGCCGATGCAGGCATGTCTGCGGTGACAATCACCGCAGCCACGTTTCTGAACTGGAGGTTGCCCCGGTCCACGCTTACTCCCATGCTTTCCAGCATATTGACCACCGACCGGACCGTTGCCTGATCGCTCCTGCGATCACCAGTGCCCGAGAGGCCGACCACCAGTCCGTATCCAACCAATTGGTTGGTCCGCACTCCGCCGAAGTTTGCGATGTCTTTAAGCCTGACTGAGTGGGCCTGTTCCGGAAAGAAGAATCCCAGAATCAGGAAAGCCAGGGTCAGGATAAGGGTGTTATTCGCAGATTTCATAATTATTGGCTCCTAAAACGGCCATACCTTGTCCAGCAGCCTGGCCAGCCAGCCTGGTTTTTGCTTGTCAGCCAGGATACCCTGGCCGTAAACCTCGATATGGGCATCGGCCAGCTGGGTGGAGTCTATGGAGTTGTTTGGTCCCACATCCCTGGATCTGGCCAGCCCCCTGACCACGATGATCTGATTTTCACCGTTGACCTTGATATTTCTTGCCCCTTCAATCTGCAGGACTCCACCGTCAAGTACCCTGACCACTCTGGCCGAGATGATCGCCCGGACAAAGGACTCCCTGTTGGTCTCGCCGGTTCCCTGGAAATTGCTGGTTGATCCGGCCTGGATCATCGGATCCTCGCCTACTGTACCCCTGGGCCCCAAACCTGGAAGCAGGCCGCCAGTGGCGGTATCCAGGGGAATTGCATGCATGGAATTCCGATTCATGAAATGCTCTACTCCGAGATTTACGCTGGATCTTCTGTTGGCTGTAGTGTCTGCCTCATTTTTGGCTTCAGTGTCTTCAAGGATATTGACCATAACCAGATCGCCTACGTTTCTGGCCCGGTTGTCACTGAACAGGAATTCTGATCTGTTCCGGTTGAACAGGGAGGGCGAGTCCATTTCAACGGTTTCCATAGAATCAATGTACGGCTCCGGAGAGTAAGACGGCATTGGCGTTGGTTTGTGTTGAGCCGGTGCACATGCTGCCAGCATAATCCCGGCAGCAATTATAATATAAATTCTCATCCCTTTCATATCAGCCTCTCATTTTGATTTCCATGATCCGTGATTCAATCTTCATCATCCCGGCTCAGCGGACAAGAATGGTGCTGCTGTCCTCCACCACTCCCTGAATATCCTTCCTGGTCTGCAGGTTCCTGACCATGACCCGGTCTCCGCGTTGACCGTCTTCCAGCACCCTCACGGGAACGGACAAAGTGACATAACGCCCCTCAAAAACCAGGTTGGCCTGATCACCCCTACTCACAACCGGGACAGACTCCAGAGACCTCTGCAGAATTGGCTGGCCCTGGCCAATGGCCGACCTGATCCGCCATGGACCTGTTTTCCCGTCCCAGATTTCATTTCTGACATAAGCCAGGTTCTTCCTTTCAAACCGGACATCCCCGGGATAAAGAATCTCCCCCCGGTTCAAGGGACGCTGGGCACAGGCTACTGTTGCCCAGACATCAACAAAAACATTGCCTGAAAGTCTTCTTACCATATTATCATGTCCGTCCAGGACATTGATCCTCAGGGTCACCCTTCCCGGAGCAGGCTCGTTGGCGGTCTGAATCTCTATCCGTTCAAATGCGTTTTCCAGAAAAACCGGGACAGGCAGACGAAAATCCCGAAAATCCACCTCATCCCCCATGTCCCTCATCACCGGGATCAGGTGGTCCATAACAATGGAAATGAGTTCTTCTTCAGAATAAACCTTTGCTCCCCGTTGAAAGATGATCTCCCTAGGGACAATGCTTTTTTCAGCCAGATCCCGGTCAATGGATCCCAGCCTCTGCAGGACCTGATTTCTCTGCAGTACAATCCTCTGCCCGGCCTGAGGAGCCCTCCACAGCTGAATACTTTTGACTTCAGCCCAGCTTTCCCCGGCAGTTCCGGTCCTGGGTTCGGCAATATCCCCGAAGGTTATGACTTCGCCTTTAACAGCCACATGTTCTTTTATCCAGTAGTGATGGGCTGCTGCCTGGGCATTGACCTGCAAGCAGGTGATCATTATGACCACCAGGCACAAGAATGAGATATTTCCGGATATTTTGCTGCAGTTTTTCATGGGGTTTTCTCCATTCCATAAAATCCAGGACAACAACACTTGAATGGCCATCTTGCCTTCAGGATTCATCCTTATCCTTTCAGGCCCTTTACCTCTTCATCTGATTGGCGATCTGAAGCATCTGGTCCGATGTTGTTATGGCCTTGGAATTGATCTCATAGGCCCTTTGTCCCACGATCATGTTCACCATCTCTTCCACAAGTTCAACATTTGACATTTCCAGGACACCCTGGGCTATGGTTCCAAAGTTTTCTTCACCCGGGACCCCTTCCACAGCCGGACCAGAAGCCTCGGTTTCCAGGTACAGATTTCGGCCCATGCTCTTCATTCCGGCAGGATTGATGAATGAAAACAAAGGTATATCAACTCCGGCCAGTTCATCCCCTGCCCTGTCCAGGCAGGACAGCCTGCCCTGTTCTGTGACCACTATGTTTACCGTTTCCATGGGGACCTCGAATTCGGGCTGCAAAGGATAACCATTGGCAGTAACGATCCTTCCATCCTGATCCAGCTTGAAGGCCCCGGCCCTGGTATAGGCTACTTCGTCATTGGCCAGGACCTGGAAGAACCCGTCCCCTTCAATGGTCAGGTCCAGGGGATTGTCCGTACGCTGGAAATCGCCCTGGGAAAAAAATTTGTGCACCGTCAGAGGCCTTGTTCCCATACCAACCTGCAGACCCGTCGGAATTCTGTCTCCAGTCAAACTTTCCGTACCCGCAATCTTCAGATTCTGATAGACTAAATCCTCAAACTCTGCCCGGCTCTTCTTGAATCCGGTGGTGTTGACGTTAGCCAAATTATTGGCAATGACGTCTATACTCAGTTGCTGGGCAGCCATCCCGGATGCAGCGGTCCAGAGTGAGCGCATCATAATATTAACTCCTTGTCCTTTTATATTTATAAATAAAATCAACCAGATCAGGCATGGGCCTGTCCATAAGATCTCTGCCAGTCCCTACCTGGTAGTGCCTACATCCCTGATCAGCTGCTGATCTTTTTCATGAGTCGTGGTCATGGCCTTTTGCAAGGCCTCAAAATTACGCATGGTACTGATCATATTAACCATTTCATAAACAACCTCTACATTGGAATCCTCCAGAAAGCCCTGC
Source organism: Desulfonatronovibrio hydrogenovorans DSM 9292 (assembly GCF_000686525.1). Classification (NCBI taxonomy): domain Bacteria; kingdom Pseudomonadati; phylum Thermodesulfobacteriota; class Desulfovibrionia; order Desulfovibrionales; family Desulfonatronovibrionaceae; genus Desulfonatronovibrio; species Desulfonatronovibrio hydrogenovorans. The sequence continues at coordinate 80,894 of NZ_KK365986.1, read as the reverse complement.
TGGATCAAGGCATTTTCTGCAGGCTCAGCCTGGATGTCTGTTCCTTCCTTGACCCGGAAAAGCTGGCGTCCCATCTTTTCCAGACCGTTGAGGTTGTCAAAGGTGGTCAGATTGATGATGTCAATCACTTCACCGTCGGCCACCACCTGTCCGTCCTGGGTAATAACTATATCCGCCGCATCCTCGGGAATGAGGATCGGACCGTTTTCACCCAGGAGCTGAAATCTCTGACCGGTAATCATGGCCCCGGTTTCAGGGTCGCGGTAAAAAGCTCCGTTCCTGGTATAGGCAACATCACCTTCCAGGGTTTCCACTTCAAAAAAACCTTCTCCTGATATGGCCAGATCCAGGCGGTTGCCAGTACTTTTCAGGCCGCCCTGCTCGAAGACCACATGAGTGGGGCTGGACCTTGTCTGACTCCTGAGTTTGGCCTCCGGCCAGAGAATCCGGTCTTCCAGACTCTCATTGGGATCAGCGTAATCCGACGCGTAGCGTACAAAAACATCCTCAAAGGCCAGTTTTTCCCGTTTGTAGCCAGTGGTATTCACATTGGCCAGATTATTGGATATGATATTCATCCTGGATTCCTGGGTCATGGCCCCGTAAAAGGCACTGTACATGCTGTCACGCATAAAAATTTTCCTCCTGACCACTGGCAAGCAATTTACAGGCCAAAACCCAAACAGCCTTGACCAGGAACTGCTTTCTTGGTTAATGTGTTCTCCAAAGTCAAAAAAACATTGGTTCAAGATCCAGAAATAATAAATATGCTGAACAAGAAAGCTGCAACAGCCACCTTGCTGGGACTTTTCATTTTGTTTTTTGTCCCTTGGATAAGTCAGGAGAAAAGTGGAGAAATGAGAAAGGCCAACGCATCTTCCGGACAGGAAATACTTTTGCCCCAGCCAGTCAGGGATGGTGGGATGTCAGTGGAAAAGGCTCTCTCCCAGAGAAGATCTTTCAGAGACTTCCAGGGTCTGACCCTGACCCTGGATCAGGCCGGCCAGCTGCTGTGGGCTGCCCAGGGAGTGACCGATGACAGAAGAAAATTCCGGTCAGCCCCATCAGCCGGGGCCACCTTCCCTCTGGAGGTGATCCTGGTGGCAGGAAACGTGGAAGGAATAGAACCTGGGACCTACAGATATCTGCCAGGAAAAAATGCATTGCAAAGGATAAGGCAGGGAGACCTGAGACAAGACCTTTACGGGGCGGCCCTGGGCCAGTCACCGGTAAGGGATGCTCCTGCAGCGATAATCATTTCCGGAATCCATGAAAGGACCACCAGCAGATACGGCCCAAGGGGTCAAAGATACGTTTACATGGAGGCTGGACACGCAGGCCAGAACATTCATCTCCAGGCCGAATCACTGGGCCTTGGCACCGTTGTCATAGGAGCCTTTGATGACCTGAGGGTCCAGGACGTCCTGGGGCTCTCCAGGGAAGAAGTTCCCCTGTACATCATGCCTGTGGGAAAATAGATCAGCCTTCCCGGCTGTATTCGGCTGCCACATCTATGGCTATGCCGCCCCTGGCCTTGAACCTGCCAGTCACCTTCATCTGTCTGGGGCTGCATCTGGCCACCAGATCATCCAGAATCCTGTTGACCACGGTTTCCATGAATGTAGGCTCCTGGCGATAGCTGAAAAGATAGATCTTCAGGGACTTGGATTCAATACACTGCTGGTCAGGAACATATCGAACCTCAATAGTTCCATAATCTGGCTGCCCTGTAACCGGGCAAAGAGAGGTGAACTCGTCGGTGGCCATTACCACCTGATAATCTCTTTGAGGAAACCGGTTGGGAAAAGTTTCAAGGATGTCCGAATCCACCCTAGAAGGATAATCGGCTTTTGTCCTGCCCAAAAGGGTCAGGGATGAAGTATCGTCGTGCATATTTTGCCTCTGCTTTCAATTGGCTGCTGTGAACAGGTAGTTACTGCAGGCTGTTGAGGATTTTTTTGATCTCATTTTTTTTGTGGTCAAAGATCCGACCAGCCACTTCTGCAATTATTTTCCGGATCTTTTTGTCCCTGGAAAGTTCAGGGTATTCCTTAAGTTCGAGGGAATCAAAATCCACGGGCTTGAAGCACAGCTCCTGGTTAAAGCGGTACTCCAGTCCTGATCCGACACTCTCCCGTTTAGAGCTTTCCTCAATGTCCATCCTGCGGGTAAAAGCCAGGACATCGTCGGGCCGGTTGGAACAATTGACCTTCTCAATTTCCTGGTTAAGGTCCTTTGACCATTTTTTAAGGGCTGCAAGGTTGGGGGTAAGGGTCTTTTTCCCCTTGATTTCCGGATGATCAATATATCGGCCGAACAGGTAGTCATCAACTTTCAGCCTGAGCTCTTCATAAAGCTGAACCAGGGTCTTCTCATACCTGCCCCTTAAAGTCAGGGATACAGGCCTGGATACTTGCTCTGAACACTCAGCCAGGGCTTTGGCATACAAGCTTTTCTCCAGACCCAGGGCCTGCCAGAAATCAAACCTTGAATCTTGTCCAGGAAGGGCCTGATTGAGGCAGGCAGCCCTGGATTCCACTTCCCTGGCTTTTTTTCTGACCTGCTCAACCTGCTGGGAAAAGAGCTCCAGCTCCTGATCTATCTTTTTTCTCCGGCCAAAAAAAGTGTCTGCAGCTTCTTTAAGAGTTTCGTCAGCCAGTTCTCCTGAGAAATATCCAAACTTATCCATGGATCCACGCCTTGACAAACGCTTTAAATTTACTGAGCATGCGGCCATTAAAACAACTTTGAAAATATCATTAACACATCCAGCCAGTACTGACAATCACCATGAATCAGACATCAACTGCAATCCATTCTTCCCCGGTCTGTCCCCACGACCAGCGGGAACTGAAAGTCATCAGAACCTGAAAAAACGTATATCTGTATTGCAGGTCCTGCAACAGGAAGTTTTCAGTCAACGAGTTGAGCGAGTCCATGACCGAGTATCTGGAAGATTGTCTTGCATCCATCCCCTGTGACCGGTTCTGATTAGAACAGTTCAATACAGACCCGGTCAAAACCCAGGATAGCATTCCCCAACACATTAAACAGGCAGGCCGGACCGATTTCATCCGACTCGGTCCGGCCTTTGAGAAAAGCCCCTGCGATGCGTTAAGCCTTCGCCCTAGAGAATGGGCAGGTATTTCTTTATTTCATACTCTGTGACCTGAGTCCGGTAGTTGTCCCATTCAATCTTTTTGTTGGCAATGAAATTCCTGAAAATGTGATCGCCCAGGGCTTCTTTGACCACATTGCTCTCTTCCAGTGCCTCCACAGCTTCAAAAAGGCTGCCCGGAAGGCTTGGAATTCCATGCTTTCTTCTTTCTTCCTGGTTCATCTCAAAGATGTCTGCCTCCACTGCATCAGGCAGAACGTACTTTTCCTCCATTCCCTTGAGGCCGGCTGCCAGCATGCAGGCAAAGGCCAGATAGGGATTGCAGGCTGGATCAGGAGAGCGCAACTCGATCCTGGTGGCAGTCTCCTTGCCCGGTTTGTACATGGGTACCCGAACCAGAGAAGTCCTGTTTCTCCTGGCCCAGGCAACATAAACAGGAGCTTCATATCCTGGGACGAGCCTTTTGTATGAATTCACCCACTGGTTGCAGACTGCAGTAATCTCATTGGCATGCCTGAGAAGTCCGGCAATATAGTGTTTGCACTCCTTGCTCAGAGAATCCGGGGCAGAAGCATCGTAAAACACATTTCTCCCGTTCCTGAATAGTGACTGGTGCACGTGCATGCCGCTGCCGTTTTCCCCGAACAGGGGTTTGGGCATAAAACTGGCGTAGCACCCGTGCCTTCTGGCCACTTCTTTGGCTATGACCCTGTAAGTCACCGCTGTATCGGCCATTTTAAGGGCCTCCTGATACCTCAGGTCTATCTCATGCTGGCTTGGGGCAACCTCGTGATGGCTGTACTCCACCACAATGCCCATGCTGTTCAGTCCGTGAATGATGTCTCTCCGGATGTCATTGGCCAGATCAAGGGGCGGAGCATCAAAATAACCACCGAAATCAAGGGTCTTGGGCTCTCGAGAACTCTCAAACAGAAAGAATTCCAGCTCAGGGCCGACATAAAAACTGTATCCGTCTTCAGCAGCCTTGTTCAGGATCCTCTTGAGCACGTAACGGCTGTCCCCTTCATAAGGAGTGCCGTCAGGATTCTTTATATCGCAGAACATTCTGGCCACAGGCCTTTCCATGGGACGCCAGGAAACAAGCTGAAATGTGGTTGGATCGGGAAAAGCCACCATATCACTTTCATGAATTCTGGCAAATCCTTCAATGGAGGAACCGTCAAAACCCATTCCTTCCTCAAAGGCCTCTTCCAGTTCACTGGGCGTCACCTGGAAGCTTTTCAAAGTTCCCAGAACATCAACAAACCAGAACTGGACAAAACTGATATTATACTCTTTCACCGCCTTGGTCACATCATCGGCATTCCGGCAGTTGAATACCACTGGCTCCTGCATTCTTTACCTCCAGTTTTCCTTATTTCCCTGGATCAGGGAAGATACAATCCTGTATTTAAACTAGAACACCCGGGCCTGGATCAAACCCATGCCCGTCAGTCAGCTACGAAAATGTAGCACCAAGCCTTGGTCTTTACAACCCCCTCAAATCTGGTCCAAAGTGTCTTGCAGTCTGGAGTTGTGAATTCTTGACCTTTTTTTTATACTCATTTTCTAGAATCACCCAAGGACACGAAGATGAAACCCCTTTTTATTGCCAAACTCATAAAACCGTCCACCCGAGCCTTTTTCACAGAACAGGCCAGCAAAGATTGCCGCCTGTCTTCAAGGGTTCACGGATACATCTATGCCAGATGGCCCTATCTATATATTGGGATCGGGACCGGAAGACATCCCCTGGCCAGCATATTAAAATCCCTGTGGAAAATAATTGTCCATGGTCCCGGGGCGAAACCCCGGAGGAGCACCAGCCAGGCCAAAATCAACTTCGCCCAGGAATATCATGGCAAGGCCCTGCCTCTGAATGAAGCCAGGAAACTGGTCAAGGTAAGCAAGAGCATAAATTTGGGAGACCTGGAACAGGTCATTCCCTATACCAAGGCCAGGGATCTAGTCCTGAAAAACCCGGACCACATCGTGGCCCTGGAATGTCCCTGCAGGGCCACCAGTCCTGATCCATGCCTGCCCTTGGATGTGTGCCTTATTATTGGGGAACCCTTTGCAAGCTTCATTGCCGAACACCACCCCAGAAAATCCAGAAGGATCAGCCAGGCAGAGGCAACTGCAATCCTTGAACAGGAGCACGACAGAGGGCACGTCCATCATGCCTTTTTCAAGGAAGCCATGCTGGGCCGGTTTTATGCCATATGCAATTGCTGCTCCTGCTGCTGCGGAGCCATCCAGGCTCACCAAAAGGGCGTACCCATGCTGGCTTCATCTGGATTCACCGCCAGAGTGCAAGGGGACGAATGTGTTGCCTGCAGGGAATGCGTCCGTTCATGCCAGTTCAGGGCCATCTCCTTGACCGGCCACGGACCGGTTGTCAACACAGAACTATGTATGGGATGCGGAGTCTGTACCGCCAAGTGCGTCAATCAGTGCCTGAGCCTGGTCCGCAACACCGGTAAATGCCCTCCCCTGGAACTGACCCGACTGATTGAAGGACAGAAAAATAGATCCTGTTCAGTAACCATTGACAACCAGATCCAAAGACCATGAACCGACGGGAATTCTTGCTGGGCTTCAGTGTATCAGCCCTTGTCCTGGGAACGGGCTGCAAAGCCACCGACGTACACAGGGCAGTAAGTCTTGGAGAGCAGGTGGCAAGGGGAACTGTTCCTGGATTCAGCTCAGCAGTTCCATCTACTGGAGTCGGAGCCTTGGACAGCCTCATCAGGCAGCAGCTCCAGAGCATGCTTGAAAAGCTGATCAAGGAATGGGGAGATGAAAAGATCCCAACTCCGAAAGAATACGTCAAGTATACTGATGACTATCAAACCAGAGCTGTGGTCAATTTTGAAACCGGAGTCATCAGGGTAGAGACTGTGGACCGGAGAAATCCCCAGGAGAAACTCAGAACAGCCATCATCAACACCCTTCTGACACCCGAAGACCCTGGCCAGGTGGACCTTCTATCAGACAGGGAGGTAAATGTCGGGGGCGAACCGTTTTTGCTAAACGTAGTCAGGGATCATGAAAACCAGCCAGTGCGCTGGGAATGGCGAGCCGGACGGTTCGCTGACCATCTGATGCGAACCGCCTCCAAAACTGACACCTATAATAACCGGAGAAGACACTTCGTCACCTTCAACATGATCAGGGAACACAACCAGGGTCAGCAGCGGCGCTTCCAGAACCATGTCATGTCTCAGTCCAGGCGCTTCAACCTGGAACCAGCCCTTGTCTATGCCATTATTGAGGCTGAAAGCAGCTTTAATCCTTACGCAGTCAGCCATGTCCCGGCTTACGGTCTGATGCAGATCGTTCCTGAGACAGGAGGCAGAGATGCGCACCGACTGATCTACAACCGGGACGGAATTCCCACCAGGGATTATTTATTTGTACCGGAAAACAACATCAGGATGGGGTCGGCCTATCTGCACATCTTGTTCACCCGTTATCTGGCCCGGGTCAGCAATGCCCGGTCCAGGGAGTACTGCGTCATCGCCGGGTACAATACAGGCAGCGGAAATGTCTTAAGGGCTTTTGATCGGAACAGGGACCAGGCCTTCAACCGGATCAACAGCATGAACAGCACCCAGGTTTACAACCACCTTGTCCGCAACCTGCCCTATCAGGAGACCCGCGACTATCTTCCCAAGGTAGTCAGGTTTAAGGCTGGATACAGATAAATTTCCAAGCCTTTGAAAAGGATTTTAATCAACCGTCTCTGCTGGGATGATTCCTCTGATGGAGGCCCAGGCCAGGCCCAGCCGCTCGTAAAAGACCCTCTCCATCTTTTCCAGACCCCTGGCACTGGGAAAGTAACTCCAGGGCGTGTACTGCTTTTCCCTGGCCAGGTAATCCGCAGGAGAAGGAACAGGATTCATGCCGTGATACCTGAATATCTGCATGGCCCTGGGCATATGTGAAGCCGAAGTCACCAGAATAAAAGGTTTTCCTGAGACCATCTCTTTAACAGCCCTGGCCTCGTCTTCAGTATCAAGGGCTTCTGATTCGGTAAGGATTCTGTGTGGTTCAACACCAAGCTGAAGGGCAGCAAGGGCTGCCACCTGGGAATGGGGAACCGGATCATTAATCCTTCCCCCACTGAAAATCAGCTGAGCTTCCGGATGAAGCCCGGCCATCCGGACCCCTTCCACCACTCTGGACAGGGAAGATGAACCCAGCTGGGAAGTCGGCGGAAAATTATCCTGAGAGTCATGGCCACCTCCAAGAACCACCACATATGGCACGTTATGGCCCAGCCGTTCATTTATTGGCTGATACTGCTGCTCAATGGACTGTAAAAACCTGTCTGCCACGGGTTCCACTGCCATGCCCCCCAGAAGACCGGCCCCCAGGAAAACAAAAAAAAAGCCTGCTTTTCTTTTGCCGAAAACCAGCAGGACCAGGCCCAGAAGCACCATCTGCAGGGTCAGCGGCAGAGGAAAGATCAACCTGGAGATGAGCTTTTTAAACAGAAAAACCGGTTCCATTCACCATTGCCTCTGTCTGGTTATTCAGCAGGGACCACCGGCCCTCTGAATTCAAGAGATATTATCTCGTACTCGATTTTACCCTTGGGAGCATTGACCACCACCTCATCTCCCACTTCCTTGCCCAGCAGGGCCTTAGCCACAGGAGAAAAAACCGAGATTGCCCCTTTGACGTAATCCGTCTCATCCGGTCCCAGCAGAGTGTATTCCCTGACTTCTTCGGTATCAATGTTCTCAATCTTTACCGTGGCCCCATAGCAGACTTTTTGGCCATCCATTGTATTCAGATCAATGACGTTAAACTGGGGAATTCTTGATTTGATATAGGAGATCTTGGCCTCTAACATGCCCTGCCTTTCCCGGGCCGCATCATATCCGGCGTTTTCCCGCAGGTCTCCTTCTTCCCTGGCCTCTTTTATGGCCTGAATCACTTCAGGTCTCTCTGCCTCCAGCTTCTCCAGTTCGCGCTTAACCCTTTCAAATCCCTCAATGGATATTGGTATGCTGCTCATTTTCCTTCCTTGGTTGTTTTCGGCAAAACCGTTTCAATTAAAAAAAGCCCAGGACCATGCATGGCGCATCACTGCCAGTCCTGAACTTTGATTGAAGCAGACTTTCCAAGCGTCCATGACCCGGCAAGCCTGACATAAATTTCCTATAGGACATAACTCCAGGCCAGGTCAAGCCTGCCGCAGCCCTCCAGATCGAGACCCTCCTCCTCGCTGCTGGGCTTGTTCTCACGATACAAGAAAGACTCAAGGACTGGATGAAATTGTCAGCACCCACCATGGACTTTGCCGACCGGATTTAGGTGAGATGACCAATAAAACTCCTCCAGTAAAAGGGCATGCTCATAAATCTCACTTGCTTTATGGAGATAAAAAGTTAAAACTGATTTCAAAAGATGGTACAGATCCAACCCGGTCAGGTCCGGGCCAGAAACAAATTCGGCCACTTCTCTGAAACAGCCGGGCATCATCCGCCCAAGTCTTGTAGAGTTAAAGTCCTGATTAGGGTTGACATGTTTTTTACACTTACCTTAATATTGATTGTCAGATGCAACAATCTGGCACTTATAACTTCCACAATAAAAGGAGACGAAAATGGCAAATCAAGTTACTGACAATACTTTTGAAGCAGAAGTTCTCAAATGCGATCTGCCGGTATTGGTGGATTTCTGGGCTCCATGGTGTGGACCCTGCAGGGCCATTGCTCCAGTGGTTGAAGAGTTGGCTCAGGAATACAGCGGTCAGGTCAAAGTCCTGAAGATGAATGTTGACGAAAACCCCAACACCCCTGGGAAATATGGCATCCGGGCCATACCAACCCTTATCCTGTTCAAGGGCGGAGAGGTTGTTGAACAGGTTACCGGAGCTGTATCCAAGGCCAATCTCAAGCAGATGATCTCGGATAAGGTGCTGTAGGGAAATGAAGGAATACGAATCACTGGTGATAGGGGGCGGGCCGGCAGGAATAACAGCCGCCCTCTACCTGTTAAGAGCCGGGATAAAAATGGCCTGGGTGGAAAAACTGGCCCCAGGAGGGCAGGTCCTTCTGACCGAGGGCATTGACAACTATCCCGGATTTCCCGATGGAATCAAAGGATACGAGCTCATTGACCGGTTCACAGCTCACCTTGATCCCTTTGAACTCGAAAAAATCCGGGATGAAGTCACAGGAATCAATATCCAGCCTGGAAGACACAAGGTCATCCTTGCAGAAGGTGAAATATTTGCCAAGACACTCATCATCTGTTCCGGGGCCAAGTGGAAAAAGCTGGGTGTTCCCGGAGAAAGCAAGTTCACCGGACGAGGGGTATCCTACTGCGCTGTATGTGACGGAAATTTCTTCAGAGGCCAGGACGTGGCCTGCATTGGCGGCGGGGACACTGCCCTTGAGGAGTCCCTTTACCTGTCCAAGCTGGTCAACAAGATCCATCTGATCCACCGGCGTGATGCTTTCCGCGGGGCCAAGCTGTATCAGGACAAAGTTTTAAAGGATCCCAAGATAAACGTCATCTACGACACCATTGCCACGGAATTCATTGGACAGGACGATCTGAGCGGGATCAAGCTCAAGAATGTCAAAACCAGTGCCGAATCTCTGCTCAACGTCCAAGGGGCCTTTATCTTTATTGGACTCAACCCGGCCGGAGGATTCATTCCTGAGGACATTGAAACCGATGCTCTGGGATTCATCAAGACCGACCCGGAAATGATGACCAATATTCCAGGAATATATGCAGCCGGGGACATCCGGTCAAAGAACTGCCGCCAGGTATCCACAGCAGTGGGAGATGGCGCCACAGCGGCTTATAACGCCCAGGTCTACCTTGAACAAAACAGCTGATGCTGCCAAACCAGAACAGCTCCTTTCAAAAAGTCCTTTATAACCAACCCGTGTCCAAAAAATCAGCAATAATGAAAAAACTTTTGATCCAGACCATATCCATCCTGACCATGCTCAGCCTCTGGGGCTGCGCCTTTTTTGACCGAGGCCCGCGTCCTCTTGAAGACAGTCCCTGGGAACTGGCCCAGGCCGGAACATCGGCCATGGAGGAAGAGCGATACCGCCAGGCCATCAGGTATTTTTCCGAACTCAAGGACAGATATCCGTTCTCTCCACACACCCCTGTGGCTGAGGTAGCCCTGGGGGACGCTTATTTCCAGTCCGGCAATTACACTGCTGCCGTAAACGCCTACAGGGAATTTCTGGAGATGAATCCCAGACATGAGCTGGTTCCCTATACCCTGTTCCGGACCGGCTTAGCCAATTTCAGCAAGTTCAAGACAGTGGACCGCCCCCAGACCCATATGGTTGATGCCCTGGAATATTTTCACCGGGTCAGGGAGTCTTACCCTGACTCTGAATATGCCGAATACGCAGGATACTATATTGTCCAGGCCAGGACAAAGATGGCTGAACACGAACTTTTTGTGGCTGATTTTTACTGGCGGACCAAAAGGTATGGCTCAGCCTGGCAGAGATACAGGTATGTGGTGGAAAACTTCAAAGACCTTCCTGAAATTGCTGAATACGCCAGCCAGAGGTCCAAGGTGAGCTATTATAAATTTCAAAAAGACCAGTCCAGGCAAAAACGGGATGAAGACCAGGGATCCTGGAGAGACTGGTTTGAATGGCTTTAAATTCATCCCTTAAACCGGGACCATGAAAATAAAAAAAGCACCCCAAGGGGTGCTTTTTTTGATTTAAATAATTTCTTTCCTACCGCACATAGACCCTGAGGCTGTCTCCAGGCCTGATGATCTGGTTGCCGGAAATATTGTTCCACCTCTGCAAATCACTGGCCCGGACTCCGAAACGCTGGGCTATTCCCCAGATGGTATCTCCCCTGCGCACCTGGTAGTTGACCAGCCGGCCTGAGCCTTCCTGGGCAGAGGCCTGGGTCGGACCCGGGATGTACAGTGTCTGTCCCGCCCTTAATGACCTGGCATTACTTATGCCGTTGGCAGCCATCAGCGTGTCCATATTCACGTTAAATTTTCTGGAAATATTCCACAGGGTGTCCCCTCGCTGCACAATATAAGAACCTCGCCTCTGGGCATGGTCCTGGGTGGTTGTCCCCTGGGAAGCCAAGGCCTGCCCGCCGGTGGAGCCTGAAGCAGGAACAATCACGTACTGACCGGTCCTGAGCAGATTGGAGTTGGTGTTGTTCACCGCCTTAAGCACATTGACCGGGACTCCAAAGCGGTTTGATATCCTCCACCAGGAATCACCATTTCTGACCTGGTATCTCTGGTACCCTGCATAGGGTGCTGAATCAGGACTTTCCAGAAAATTCCTGGCCAGCTCCAGCTTCTCTTCTGGCAGCACAACTCTGGCCTTGGAGTCAGAAGGGCTGACCTGTCTTCTAAAGGCCGGGTTCAGATTCTTGAACTCATCCCAGCTCATGTTGCAGGCCCTGGCAAGGGCCAGCAGATCGGTTCCAGGCCTGACTTCGGTTTTCTGCAGGGCCGGAGCTGCTTCCCAGTTGATGGGTTCAAATCCCAGTTCTTCAAGATTATGGACTATCTTAAGAATAGCAAGAAATTTAGGCACATAGTTCCTGGTTTCCCGGGCCAGATAAGGACCTTTGATCAGATCAAAGTAATTATCATGACCGCTCTGCCTGAGTGCCCTTGCCACCCGGCCTTCTCCAGCATTATAAGCAGCCAGGGCAAGATACCAGTCGTCAAAGTCGCCATAAAGCTTTTCCAGGTAGTCGGCAGCCTTATGGGTTGATATGTAAGGGTCTCTGCGCTGATCCAGCCACCAGTCCACCCGCATGCCGTAGTGTCTTCCGGTAGCCGGCATGAACTGCCAGAGCCCGGCTGCTCCAGCCCTGGAGTATGCCCAGGCATTGAACCCGCTCTCAGCAAAAGGCAGATAGATCAGATCCAGGGGCAGTCCCCTTTCTTCAAAAACATCCCTGATATAAGGAAGAAACTGTTCAGACCTTCTCAACCAGTTCTCAAAGGTGGTCCGGTGGGTATGCGTGAACATCTTGAAGTAATTTTCCATGGCCTGGGTTTCCTGGGCATCAAGAAAAAAATCAAAACCCACCTCGGTTTCAAGAGCCTTTTCCTCGGCTTCGGTCAAGGGTTCATCAGCCAGTTCCCTGACCTTGTCGGGAGTAAGATCCAACCCCTCAGCTTCCAGAGTCTGCTGGGCCAGATCAGCCTCAAAGGACAAATCATCTTCCCCAAGAACACGGTCTTTTTGTGCAACCGGAGATAGATCAAGGGAGGCGGATTTGTCAGGCTTGGCAGTGGCACAGGCTGTCAGTAAAAAAGCACTGACCGCCACCAGAAAAAAACGATATGCCATAATTATGTTACTCCTTATTAGTGAACACGATGGGATGAGAGACAGTACAATGATCTGGAAACCAGGCACAACCTCAACAACCAGCTAATACTGGGTATTAAAAACCCATATCTTTGGCAATATATAATTTAACCCGGATCAGCCTGCTCATGGCAGGAATTCGAATCCCTGCCATCCGTCCCTGTCAGGCTGACCGGCCTTGTCCGGATACGTCCAGGACCCGGCGGATCTTTTGCGAAAGCTCTTCAGCAGAAAAGGGTTTTTGAAGAAAAAGGGTCTCATTGCAAAGCAAATCCTGATGACGCATCAGGTCCGATGTATAGCCGGACATGAACAACACCCTTATATCAGGTCTCACGGTCCTGATCTTCCGGGCCAGTTCAGGACCGTTCATAACAGGCATGTTTACGTCGGTAACAAGAAGGTCAATTTCTCCCTGATACTCTTTTGCCTTTTCCAGGGCCAGAGTCGGGCTGGAAGAAGAAAGCACGGTATACCCAAGTTGCTCCAGCACCTCGGATGTCAATTCAAGGACCATCTCTTCATCCTCCACCAGCAGGACGGTTCCGGAGCCCCTGGCCAGATCCTGCTGAGCCTGTTTCCGACCGAAAAAAGAGGCCTGTTCACCCTGGATGCCCGGGAAATATACGCTGAAGACTGTTCCATGTCCTGGCCGGCTATGGGCATAGATGTACCCATTGTTCTGTTTGACTATGCCGTATACAGTGGCCAGCCCCAGACCGGTGCCCACGCCCAGGCCTTTGGTGGTAAAAAAGGGTTCAAACATTTTCGAAAGGACATGTTCATCCATACCGCACCCGCTGTCTGCAACCTCCAGCAGGACATAGTCTCCAGCCAGACATTCCGGATGCTCCCTGCAAAAGGATTCATCCATTTCAAAATTTTTTGTTGCAATTGAGATAGAACCTTGCCCGGAAATGGCGTCCCTGGCATTGATAACCAGGTTGACCAGTATCTGGTCGATCTGGGAAGGGTCCACCCTGGTCAGAAGGAGATCCGGGGCAGGGGTCCACTCAAGGATCAGGTGTTCACCGATCAGACTTTGCAGCATGCCCATCATATCGGAAATGGTATCGTTGAGATTAAGAACTTTGGGTCTGATGGTCTGCTTACGGGCAAAGGCCAGGAGCTGACGGGCCAGATCCACTGAACGGTCGGCTGCTTTCTGAATTTCCTCCAGGGGGTGGACCAGGGGACTGTCAGAAGATGTCCTGGCCATGGCCATCCTGGAGTAACCCAGAATGACCTGGAGCATGTTGTTGAAATCATGGGCCACCCCTCCGGCCAGTCTGCCTATGGATTCCATCTTCTGAGCCTGATTGAGCTGATTCTGGAGTTTTTCCCTTTCCTGCTCAGCCCGGTATCTTTGCTGCTCATTTTCCTTGAATGCGGTGATATCCCTGAGAAATCCGTCAATGAACAGAATGTTTCCCTGCTCGTTCAGGACGGTCCGGCTGTTAATGGAGACCCAGACCAGCCCTCCATCCTGACGCTTCAGCCTTGTCTCAAAGCCGTCAACCATTCCTTTTTCCCGAAGCTGACGGACATACTCGATTCTCTCTGCTGGATCATGATAAAGCTGGGTTCCGATGTCATTGACAGATCGGATCATTTCCTGGGGAGAGCCAAAACCGAGCATTGTCGAATAAGCAGGATTGACCATTAAGAACCGTCCATCAGGAGTGGTTCTGAAAATTGCCACCGGCGCCAGCTCAAATATCTCCCTGTATCTTTTTTCAGCTTCCAGCAGGGCTTTCTCCTGATTCCGCCGGTCAGTTGTATCATGGACAACCACAATATAGCTGTCCGGTCTGCCTGAATCGTCCAGCGAAATGCTCACTGAAACCAGGGCATGTATGAGTGCACTTCCCTTATGGAGCCTAGCCTGAATTTCCCCTTCAAAGGAGCCCTTTGCTCTGACCTGCTGGATTATCTTTTTCAACTCTCCATTGATGCGCAGCCATTTCAGGAGGTCAACAAAGGTCCGGTTGATGATCTTGTCCCTGCTTTGCCTGATCATTGAACAAAAGGCTGGATTGGCCTCCAGAATAAGGCCGGAAGAATCAATGATGAGCATCCCTTCCAGAGAATTGATAAAAGCCTGGGCGAGAATTTCCAGACGGGCCTGAACAGCCTTGCGGTTGACTATCTCCCTTTTCAGCTGGCTCTCTCTGGCAGCCAGCTGCTGCATCTGCTCCTTGAGGTCCCTGTTTTTGTCCTTCAAGAGCCCATAAAGTTCCAGTGCTTCCAGGGATGAGGCGCAGTTCTGAGCGGTAATCATGAGCAGAGGAGAGGCCGCTTCTGAAAGCACTTTGCCTGTTTCCAGCCGGCCGATTAGAAGACCTCTTACCCTGGAAGACGTGGCCAGAACCTGGATCACATGCCTGTAACCAGGTTTGGAGCCAGCGGCATATATAGGATTTTCTCCCATCAGGGCCAGAGCGACCATTCCCTCGTCGGTCAGCCGGTCAAACTCCTTTGTCATGAAATCCTCGGCCTCCACAGGGGTAAAGTAGCCTAGAGAAAAATCCGAAGTTTCCTCATCAACTACCCAGAATCCTACGGACTCAAAAGGAGCCAGCCGCATGACCCTGAGGGCACAGTCTTTCAGTACATCCACCTGATCATGAAATTGACCGGCTGACGGGCGGAAATCACCGCCTTCAGCCGCTGTCTGCAGTGATTGCAACACGGATCTGTATGCATCTTCCAGATATGAAACACGCTCAGTGAGCCATGTTGTCAGGTCTTGCTCATGGGGCGGCATTGGATTGATCCTGGACAATAATGCGCATGAGATCGCGCAGCTGATTTTCAGCCTGGGCAGCCACCGCAGGCAGGACAGTTACTGGTAGTCCGGTTCTTTTCCAAGTCTTGTCAGTAATGGGAGGGACCCTTCTGGCGCCGCTGTGGCCCAGTCCAAGGGCATGAGAGATGATATCAGCTATATGAATCAGACAGGCTTCCTGTGAATCCAGGGCCTTTTCCGGGCAATGGTGAAATCCGACCATATCAGCCAGGCTTTCGGGTATTTCCCATTCTTTGAGCAGTCTGCCTCCAAGGCCGGCGTGGGAAAACCCCATGCTTTTCTTTTCCAGCTGGTAAAGAGTGGCAGGTCGAACCGATGTTGCCAGGATCATCCTGCCAGATAGTCTTGGATAGTTTTTCAGGAGCACCAGACGACCAATATCATGGAGCAGACCACCAACAAAAAGCCTTTCCAGACCAGGACATTTGGTCTGGGCAGCCATGATCCTGGCCAGCACCCCAACTGCCAAGCTGTGTTCCCAGAAATCCGGCATATCCACAATTTCCGGAGGGATGTCCGTAAACGTGGAGGTGACTGCGATACCCATGGCCAGATTGGTTATTTCAACGGTTCCCACTATGGCCACTGCCCTAGTCAGGGTGTCCACCCTGGCCATAAATCCATAAAACGAGCTGTTCACCAGCCTCAGTATCCTGGACGACAGACTGGGATCCCTGCTGATCACCTCAGCAATATGCCCGGCCGAACTGGTGGGACTCCTGACCACTTCCACTATTTCGTGAAACACCTCTGGCAGAGAAACAAGCCCCACTTCCTTCTGGACTATATCTTCACACCGGGGTTTTTCTGTTTCCTGGTCAAATAATTTTATTCTTTCCTGCAGGTTGCCTGGACCGCGATATTTACCAACCAGTTCCCTGACTTTATTCCTGGTTAACCCCCTGGCCACCCTCTTCCTGAATAACCGGACAAGCTGTCGGACAACGGCCTGTTCATGATCGCAGCAGGCGAATCTCCAGCTGGCCAGTGCATCCAGGACTCTTTGTATCTCTGGATCAAACTCTGTTGAGGAGTCCTTCTCATGGAACTGGTCGTCAGTAATCTTTGCCTCGGTAATCCCCCATATCCTGGCAATTTTGAGATGTTCCTCAGTGATCTCGGACCCGGAAGGCAAAAGAAGTCTTCCGTGCCTGGTCCTCAGATCCGTAGCCAGGATCATGCCCGGCTTTATCTCATCAATGCTGATGGTGTTCATTAAAATGAAAATCCTTTCAAGGCTTCAAACAGGCCCTTAGGCACTCTGACCAAAATCCAGCCGCATTTGAACCAGGCTCAAAAAGAAAAGGCTTGCCGCAATGATATTAAAGTCTACCAACATAAAAACATTTTTCTGTCAACTATTGGCCCAGGGAGGTCTTTCGTACTGATCTGTAAAACAGAAATCATTTCAAATAGTAATCACCCCTGAAGGGCTGGTCAGGTCCTGTCAAGACAAGTCAGATCCACACTCAGAACCATTCCTGAAAAGTATCCGGCTGAACTGTGGAACAGGACCACTCCCAACAGGCCGATTTACTTTTCCGGCTGATCCTGGTAAATTTTACAGATGGATACCAGCTACATTCTAGGTCGAAAGCCGGTTCTTGAGGCTTTGTCCCTCCAGAGGGGCAAGGTTGAACAGGTGCTTATCAAAAAACCCGTGCCCAGAAATCTTGAGCAGGTCATAGAGACGTGCAGAAAACTTGGAATCAGGTTCCGGCTGGTGGCAGGCGCCGAACTGGACAAGGCAGGCAGATGCCATCAGGGTGTGGCTGCCATAATCCGGGCTGTATCTCCAGTTGCATGGGAGGATGTCCTGTCAGGCACTCCTGATTCAGCCTTTCCGGTAATCCTGGCCCTTGATCAGGTACAGGACCCGGGCAACCTGGGGACTCTGGCCAGAACCATGGCTGCTTTTGGTGGTTCCGGTATTGTCATCCCCAAAGACAGGAGCGCTCTCCCGGGAACAGGAGCCATGAAATCATCGGCCGGAGCCCTGGCCAGAATAAACATGGTCCAAGTCACAAACATGGCCAGGGCTCTGGATCTGGCTGATGAGCAGGGCTTCACCATTTACGGAGCTGTGCCGGATCAAGGTTTGAGCGTATTTGATGCAGACTTTTCTTTTCCTGCAGTCCTTGTGCTCGGGGGGGAACAAAAAGGGATCAGGCCCAATGTCCTGAAACGTTGCCAGGAAAAAATACACATTCCCATGCCCGGAGGATTTGATTCTCTCAACGTGGCCCAGGCAGGGGCTGTCATTCTGGGGCAGATGTTAAAGATCGCCAGACCTTAAAAAAGAAAGTCTGCAGTCCATCCCGGCGGAAAAAACACCCCTAGAGGACTTCAGGGCCTGGACCGGTGCAGCAGGCTGGTTTTCAGCCCTGTTCTGCACTCAGGCGCAACATCCCTGATTTCAAATTCCTTCCATTTCCCTGTGCAACACTTCTTCAGCCCAGTCCGGATCAAATACCTCACCCGTCCAGGTCCTGAACTGCTCTCTGGCCTGATGGACAAACATGGACAATCCGGAAACAACCGTGACACCTTTTTGTTCTGCAGAGCGCAGCAACCTGGTCTTAACCGGATTATAGACAAGATCATAGACCACTTTAAAAGGATAAGCATCCAGGTCCCAGGGGCTCAAATCCTGATTGTCCCCTTTAGTGCCCAGGGGAGTAGTGTTGACCAGGATTCCGGCCCTGATGTATCTGCGCTTGGACCAGTCAACCCGCTCCACGTCAAATTCCTTTGCTGACTGATCTGCTTTTTCCCGATTCCTGTTGCACAGATAAATTTCCTTTACCCCAAGCTTTTTCAGACCATACAAGACAGAGCGTGAGGCACCGCCTGCTCCAAGAACAAGGGCAGATGTGATTTTCATCTCCCTGATGGGGGCCATGAACCCCAGGTAGTCCGTATTTGTTCCCCAAAGCCTGTCCTTATCCCAGTACAAGGTGTTTACCGCTCCGATCTCCCGGGCCTCTGGACTGATTTCATCCAGAAAAGGCATGATTTTTTCCTTATAGGGGATGGTGACGCTTACCCCGGACAGGGGAAGGATCCGCACCGCCTTCATGAAAAAAGGCAGATCCTCGGATTTAATCTGCCACCTGAAATAGGACCTTTTCATGCCCAGTTGCTCAAAAGCCAAGTTGTGCAGTAATGGGCTCAGGGAGTGTCCCAGAGGATGACCCAGGACACCATAGGCTTGATACATTTCCAGGGCTCCTTGTCATCTTTCCAGTAAAGGCAACTGGACTCCCCATAGACTTTTTCTGAGGGTTTGTGGCGCCTTTACCGGACTTGATGTTCTTATTTTATCACAGCCGCTCCTGCTTCCAGGGCTTCGGCGTTTTTGGGGATGAGGTGACTGTAGTGGGCTGCAATGACATTGACCAGGCTTTTCTGAACAACCTCCAGAGGAATCACTCCTGTAGCCTGGACATAAGCGCCTAGGGCAACCATATTGGCCATGCGGGTGTTGCCGAGCTTATCAGCGATCTCATTGGCTGGTACCGGATGAACCTGAAGTCTCTTCCTGTCGGCCAGTTCCATATCCACCAGGGATGAATTGACAATCACAATGCCCTGATCCTGGACCATGGGCTGGAACTTGTCCAGAGAAGGCCTGTTCAGAGCAATCAGCCCCAGAGGATTTTTGATAATAGGCGAACCAATATCCTCCTGGGAGATAACCACCGTGCAATTAGCGGTTCCACCACGCATTTCTGGGCCGTACACAGGGATATAGGTGACATTGAGTCCGTTTTCCATGGCCGAGTATGCCAGGAGGTTACCAATGAGCATGACCCCCTGGCCGCCGAACCCGGCAATTATTGCGTCGTTGTATACTCCCATTATGAATCTCCTTGTTCATCCTTGAAAACACCGAGGGGGAAATAGGGGATCATTTCCTTTTCCACCCTCTCATTGGCGGCCAAAGAAGTCATTCTCCAGTTGGTGGGACATGAGGCCAGAAATTCCACAAAACCAAATCCCTTTCCAGCAAGCTGGATCTCAAAGGCCTTTTTCAGGACCTTCCGGGCCTTTTTCAGGTTTTTGATATTATTGACCGCCACTCTGGCCGAATACCTGACTCCACCGAGTCCAGCAATTATTTCAGCCATTTTCATGGGCAGTCCTTCCCGGTCAGCACACCTCCCTCCTGGGCAGGTAGTGGTCTTCTGACCGATCATGGTCGTGGGAGCCATCTGTCCGCCGGTCATCCCGTAAACAGTATTATTAACAAAAACTACTGATATCCTTTCTCCGCGATTGGCAGCATGCATTATTTCGGCCAGACCGATGGAGGCCAGGTCCCCATCGCCCTGGTAGGTAAATACAAACTTGTCCGGCCTGCTTCTCTTGACCCCGGTGGCTACGGCCGGAGCCCGTCCATGAGGGGCTTCCACAGTATCCAGGGTCAAATAATTGTAAATGAAAACCGAACAGCCGATGGACCCCACGCAGACAGTGTTATCACCAACACCCAGTTCTTCAAGACACCCGGCCACAAGCTTGTGCACTGTTCCGTGATGGCACCCGGGACAATAGTGGCTGAGCCGGTCATCCAAAAGCAAAGGTGATTTATATGCCAAAACTTCTTCCATATTCATCAGCTCCTTACCGCATCAATAATCGGCTGTTCAAAATCGTTGGGAGTTGGCAGGTTTCCTGGAAGCTGTCCGTAAAACCTGCTTTCAGCTTTGCCGCAGATGGCCAGGCGGACATCCTCCACCATCTGACCCATATTATGCTCAATGGTCAAAAATTTCTTCCCCTGATCTGCCAGGTCAAAAAGTACTCTGGAAGGGAATGGAAACAGGGTAATGGGCCTGATCAGGCCGACCCTTACTCCCTCTTTTCTCAACTTGCGGATGGTCGACTTTACGATGCGCCCTATGGATCCATAGGCCACTACGATCAGTTCGGCATCCTGGGTCAAAAATTCTTCATGGCGGCATTCCTTTCCGGCCCGCTGATATTTTTCCTGAAGCTTCAGGTTGTGCCCGGCCAGGGCTCCATCGGTCAGGTGCAGGGACTTTATCACCCTGGGCTCTCTTTGTCCGGCCCCCTCAAGACGCCATGAGCCTCCCTCAAAGGGATCTACAGCAACCGGCTTCTGAGGAGTAATGGGTTCCTGCATCTGTCCGATGATAGCATCGCCCAGAATCAGGACAGGATTGCGATAGGCAAAGGCCAGTTCAAAGGCCAGGATGGTCAGGTCATAAGCCTCCTGAACAGTCCCGGGGGCAAGAACCAGCAGACGGTAGTCTCCGTGTCCGCCTCCCTTGACCGACTGAAAATAGTCTCCCTGGGACGGGCCAATATCTCCAAGCCCAGGTCCTCCCCGGTTCATATTAACCACAACCCCGGGCAGCTCACTTCCAGCCATATAAGAAAGAGCTTCCTGTTTCAGGGACATGCCAGGGCTGGAAGAAGAGGTCATGGCCCTTATTCCGCAGGCTGCAGCTCCCAGGAGCATATTGGCCGCTGCCACCTCGCTCTCGGCCTGGACAAATTCGCCACCAGCCTCGGGCATGGCTTTGGACATGAACTCAGGGATATCGTTCTGGGGAGTGATGGGGTAGCCGAAATAACACCTGCAGCCAGCATCCAATGCTCCTCTGGCAATGGCCACATTGCCCTTGATAAAGATCCTAGACATCAGCATCCTCCATCACTTTCCCGTCCTGGGAATCTTTTTTGCTCCGATAGACGATTATGGCCTCATCCGGACATATTTCCGCGCAAAAGGCGCATCCCTTGCATCCGGACATATCTCCGTTTTTCACGCAGACAACTTTGTACCCCTGCTTATTGAATCTGTCCGACTGAACCAGGATCTCCGTGGGACAGACATGGGTACAGAGAAGGCAACCCTTGCATCTCTCTTCCCTAAATTCTACTCGCGACATTAAAACACCTCTGCCTGTTTCCTGTTATCAATTATTGATCATGCCCACCGTCAATGCCCGCTCCATACCATAAATGCCGTCTGTCTTTTCTTCGGACCGGCAACCTGCGGGCCACATCCCCTTCTATTTGATGAACATTGCGTCCCCATAGGAAAAAAATCTGAACCCCTGTCTTCCGGCCTCATTGTAGGCATTGAGGATGCATTCCCTTCCAGCCAGGGCTGAAACCATCATCAACAGGGAAGACCTGGGCAGGTGAAAATTCGTGACCAACTGGTCAATCACCTTGAATTTGTAACCGGGATAGATGAAAAGATCGGTCCATCCCTGGTGAGCGGTCATTTTTTCACCAGGAACGCCCACGCTCTCCAAAGTCCTGGCTGTGGTCGTACCTATGCCGACTATTTTGGCGCCTGCTTTCCGGGCCTCTCTTATTCTGGAGGCAGCTTCCGGTGAAACTTCTATGTATTCTGGATGCATCGGGTGCTCCCTGATGTCCCGGCATCTGACCGGACTGAAAGTGCCGTATCCCACGTACAGAGTAACTTCGGCCCATCCGAATCCCGAGGCTTCAAGTTCGTCTTTGAACTCTGGACTGAAATGCAGGCCGGCTGTCGGGGCCGCTACTGACCCGATTTTATCCTCTGAGGCATAAACCGTCTGATACCGGTCATGATCATTTTGATCATCTTTTCTTTGAATGTACGGCGGCAGGGGCACCCTTCCGTTTTCAATGAAAAAACGGACCAAATCCCCCTTCCAGCGCAGCTCCCCCCTGGCCCTGCCCATTTCACCTCTTTCCAGGATCTTGAACCGGGTGTCTGTTGAAAACTCAATCCACTGTCCTGGCCTGGGGTGTTTGGAAGCCTTGAGCAGGCAGTCGACTAAAGCAGTCTTTTCCAGACCATCCCTTTGAGGGGTAATGAGAGGCAGAGGGGTTAGAAGGAGAAACTCGACTTTTCCGCCGCTTGCCTTCTTCCCTGTCAGCCGGGCTGGAAGAACCCGGGTGTTGTTGGCCACCAGAAGGGAGCCCGGGACCAGATGTTCTTTGATGTCCAGGAACCTGCAGGAAGTTGATTTTCCGGTTGCCCTGTCCAGGACCATCAGCCTTGAATCAGGTCTGTCCGGACAGGGATACTGGGCAATAAGATCCGGGGGCAGCTCATAATCATAGCTTTCCAGATCGTAATCCATAAATTCAGGCATAACCCGAATTTATAAGCCAACATTGGAAAAAAATCCATAGAATTTATCTGGTAAATTTAGCAAGAAAGCCCGGGCATGAGATTGCCCGGGCTTTGTGGATTATTTGCTGAGCCAAGTCAGTTTGGAAGAGTGAGGTGCAACTGCCCATTACCAGGCAGATATCTTCAGCCGGGCCCCAAGGGAAGGCCCAACGCCCTGATCAGGCCTGGTCCTTCATTTCCTGGACCAGACTCTGCAGCTCAGTCGCCCTCCTGGCCAGGTCACTGATGGCCTGAGCCGACTGGGCCATGACATCAGCTGTTTCTCCGGCAACCCTGTTGATGTCGTCAATGGAACGGTTAATCTCCTCGCTGGCTGAAGACTGTTCTTCTGAAGCCGTGGCTATGGCCCGGACCTGATCCGAAGCCTTTTCTGCCAGAGTCACGATCTCATCAAGTTCTTTGCCTGAGCGACCGGACAGTTCAGTGGCGGCCTTGACCGAGTCAACAGTGGTATCCACGCTTCTGGCGTTGTTTTTGACATCCTCCTGGATGGCATGGATGGAATCACCCACTTCTTTAGTGGCACTCATGGTCTTTTCAGCCAGCTTGCGCACCTCGTCAGCCACCACAGCAAACCCGCGGCCGGCATCACCGGCCCTGGCCGCCTCAATGGCTGCATTCAAGGCCAGCAGATTGGTCTGGTCGGCAATATCTTCAATTACAGTCATGATCTTTCCTATGCCTTCTGCCCGTTCTCCCAGACCGGCGATCTTACTCTTGAGTTCTTCAGCTGATTTTTGCACATTCATAATGGCTTTAATGGCCTCCTGAACGGTCTGAGATCCTCTTAGCGCCGTGTTCTGGGCTTCTTCGGAGAAATCTGCTGCCTTGGAAGCGTTTTTGGCTACTTCAAGCACGGTTGCATTCATCTCCTCCATGGCTGTGGCTGTTTCCTGGGTCCTTTGCTGCTGCTCTTCAGATCCACGGCTGGCCTGTTCAACCTGGGCTGACAGCTCTTCCGAGGCTGAAGAAAGACTTTCCGTAATATCCTCAATCCTGGAGGCTGCACTGAGCATGCCTTCTTTCTGGGCCTGACCAGCTTTTTTCATGGCCTCTTCCGCCTTGAGCCTGAATCCTTCTGCCCGTTCAGCCTCTTCTCTGGCATGGTTAGTCTTTTCCTCGGCCTCGGCTATTTTTTCTTTGAGATTGTCCACCATGGACTGAAGGCTGCCTGCCAGATTTTCCATTTCATCCTTTGAAGCTATTTCAAGCTGCTGCTCAAGGTCGCCCTGAGCAACTTGACGGGCAAAACCCATGATCCTTCTCAAAGGCTTTATCACTGCATAATTGGTCGAAATCTGACCCACCACCATCAGCAGAATCAAAAGCCCGGCCATGATCAGCAAAAGAGTGAGGCTCAGATTGCGAATAAGACCCTGGATGTCTGAGGTATCCAGAACATAAGCCATGACCCCTACCTGCTCCCCGGTAAAGTCGACCACAGGAAAGACCGCCAGAGAGTAGTTACCGGCGGTTTCAACCGTCAGCCCCTGTCTGCCCTGGTCAAGGAGCTGGGAAGTGACCAGGCTGTTGATCCTCGGATCATCCGTGCCTGAAACCTTGACAAACCTGTTATCAAGGACTGGATGTCTGGAGGGATCCTGCAATCTCTGGGCAATCTGCAGCAAGTCATGGTTCATGTAGAGCAGCAGCTCCTGACCATCTCCGGCTGCTGCTGCCTCTACAATGGGTTCGAACTCGATAAGCATTTCCACCGATCCCAGATGCTCTCCCCTGGCTGAAGACACAGGCAGAACACTGCGCACTGTAAAGCCCCCCCTGCCGACTTCAAGACCCTGGGCTGGTCTCCCGGTCCGGTTGACGTGCATGACAGTTTCCCGGAAACCGGAAATATCATCCGATATATCAATCCATTCCCCGTCCCGGATAAAATTCTTCTCCCGCCATAGACGTACCAGACTGCGACCATTGGGCAGATGAAAATGAAGCATCAGGGGTTCTCCCCGAACACTTTCAAAGCTGTCCAGCAGACCGGCCAGTTCACTCCTGAGCATTCCTCTGGCCTCCATGGACTGAGGTGATGTCTCGTCATCTATGTTACCGGACAAGGCCACACGGTAGGCTTGTTCAACTTCTGCCATCCGGACAAAAAGTGCTGATACAGATTCGGCCTCTCTGAATGACAAAGCCATGGAAGAATCAATTTCCTCCATTTTGCTGAGACCGATTTCCCGGATAAATTCACTGCTTACCCGGTTCAACTGGGAATTTAGAATAACAAAAACTACAACAATCAGAGCCACCAGGGCCAATGCCATAGGGATAAAAATCTTTCCTCTGATCCTGAAACGCATACAGACCTCCTGAGTAATATAGCAGAATATCGTCCATAATCAGGCTGAACTGGACAGTTAAGCCAACTGATATTTCCCGCTTTATTTGGGTGAAATTTATCCCAAAGGATATTTTTTGGAATTGGCTTATCCCAATCCTACATTTATGTCCATACTAATCCTTTTTTGCACAATCCTTTCTGATAGACAGCAGGCAGCCCTTAAACCCAGCCCGGTCAACTTGCCAGCCGAGATTCAACATAGTAATCAATTGCCCGTATGAAAAAGATGACCCGGGCCGGACATGGCCGAATCAATCGTCAACATGCTGCATTCGTCTCGGGATGGGCAGGGTACAACTGTTTTTTCCCATTTTTTTCCACAAACACCACCTTTGTGCCGGCAACAACCCTTTTATCAGCCGGACAGTGGAACATCTTGGAAAAAAAAGAATGGCACACGCTCCTGGCCTGGTCTTTGGGGGCCCATCTGTGTCTGAAGAACCTGCACAGGATCAGGGCCCGCAGGCTGATTCTTATGGCCCCGTTCCTGGATTTCTGCGCTTATACCCCCAGACAGAGAGTGCTGAAGATGAAGGCGGGTCTGGAAAAGAATCCAAGAGCCCTGGTCCGCTGGTTCTGGAGGATGAGCAGCACCGGGCCTGGAGACGACAGGCTCATTGAAGAAACCGGGCTGCTCAGGGCTGGACTTGACTTCCTGCTGGAGTCCAGAGTGGATTTAAAAGGTGTGCACTGCCGGATCCCGATAATCCTGATCCACGGCGTCCATGACCGGATCGTCCCGGCCCGGGCTTCGGAAAAAATACTGGAATATCTTCCCCATGCCTGTTACTTCCCGGTTCCCTGGGGACATTACATTCCTGAAGATGAAATCATGAAAATAGGTTATGAAGAAAAGGATAAAGACCAGCTTTGACCGGTCCACCAGGACATACAGGGCTTCGGCCCTGGTCCAGAAAAGGATCGCCCTGGAGTGTTGCCAAAGGATCCCGGTAAAGCCTTTTTCAAGGATACTGGAGATCGGAGCCGGCGGAGGACTTTTAACTCAAGCCTGTTTTGAAAGGCTGCCAGGTCCGCATACTTACGCTGCCCTGGATATATCAGGAGCCATGCTCTCCCTGATCCGGGACAGACAGGCCCGAAAAATCCAAGGAGACGGCGAAGCTCCTCCCTTTCGCAAAGAAACCTTTGACCTTTTGATCAGTTCTTCAGCCATGCAGTGGTATGCTGATCCTCCGGCATCCATGGCCCGCAATCTGCATCTTTTAAAAAAGACAGGGTTTTTTTCCCTGGCCCTGTTTGTCCGGGGCACTTTCAAGGAAATGGAGGAGGTTGGGGCTCTGACCGGATTCGGCAATCTCTACCCCCTGCCAGAGGCCCAAAACTGCATCTGCTCATTGTCCGGCCTGAACCTGGATCTTAAGACCTGTACCAGGGAGTATACAGAATACTTCCCGGATGTTCCTGAGTTCCTGAAAAGTCATAAGCAGACTGGAGCGACCTATACCGGATCCAGAGCTTCAACAGGCAAAAAGGCCTATCATGATTTCTGCCGGACCTACCAGGAACTTTTTCTGGAAAAAAAAGGAATCCGGGTCAGCTACAATATCCTCTATTTATGGGGAAATAAGACATAAAGGGACCACCTTATGTCAGGTAATAATTCATTCCTGGACCAGAACCTTCATTTCCGGAGGACGGGTCAGGTGTTTTTTAACTGTGCAGGCATCCACAGCCCGGATCAGGGCTTTACGATACTTTTCCGGAAAACCCTCGGGCAGGGTGATCTCAAAATCCATTTTTGTGATCCGCCCTTCCTTTTTTGTCCAAGTATATACCAGGTTCAGGGATAACCCTTTAGTACTGATTTCTCTTTTCCTGCAGAAACTCAAAGCGTAGTATCCTGCACACGTGGCCAGAGAAGCCAGGAAAAACTGAAATGGATTAGGGGCCGAGTCCTGGCCTCCATCTTTTTCAGGCTGATCAGTAACTATTTTCCACCTGTCCACTTCTGCGCTGATCTTAGCGCCTTGGTGAAAGACCACCTTAATCTGCCCGTTCATTGTTCTGCTCCTTTTGCTCATCCATTCTGAGAAAAGTACTACCATAAAAGCTTTGGTCAGGCCCCAAGGTCCAGGCTGGACTGGAATACCTGGAACCAGCTGTGTAACCTGAATTAAATCTTTTTGTGACCTGAATGTAACATTTGAACACTAAAAGATAAAAATGTTTTATTGTAATAAAAAATCAGGTATGAAGCTGTCTCAATCTCATCGGGCCCAATCAGGAGGTTCCATGCCCTTTTTCCACCAAACCAGACTCAGTCGAGCCATTAATGGATATTTATAACATTTTCCTGGTACTTTCCATGGCAGCCGGCTTTTTTATGGCCTTCAGCCTTGGAGCCAACGACGTAGCCAACTCCATGGCTTCGGCTGTGGGAGCCAAGGCCATTACCGTCAGACAGGCCGTAATCATAGCCGGAACTCTGACTTTTGTGGGAGCGGTTTTTCTGGGATCCCATGTTACAGCCACCATAACCAGGGGGATCATAAATCCAGATCAGATCACTGACCCCCGAATTATGATGCTGGGCATGTTTTCCGCCCTGGTGGCAGCCTCACTCTGGGTCCTTATAGCCAGCCTGACCGCCCTGCCGGTTTCCTCCACCCACTCCATTGTGGGAAGCATCCTGGGGTTTGGGATAGTAGCCGGAGGACCCCAGGTGGTAAACTGGTGGATACTTTCCGGAGTTGTGCTGTCCTGGATTATTTCACCCCTTTTTGCCGGAACTATCGCCTTTCTGATATTCTCCCACATCAGAAAGTATATATTCTATAAAAAGCATTTTCTGCAGCAGGCCAGAAGCTGGGCTCCCAGGTGGATAGGATTGACCGCTCTTATTCTCGGCTATTCCTTCATCTACAAAACACCTGTGGGCCAAGACCTGGAGATGACCAGGATCACCGCTCTGATCTTCACCTCTCTTCTGGCCGGGTGTGCATGGTTTGCCGGCAGGATGATCATCAACAGGATTACCAGAGAAAAGGAACAGACCGTTGAAGAGGTCGAGGGTATCTTCCGGAAGATGCAGATCATGACCTCGTCTTATGTGGCCCTGTCCCACGGAGCCAACGATGTTGCCAATGCCATCGGCCCGGTGGCTGCCATCTATATCCTGGCCAGGCATCACCAGCTGGTTCAGGCTGCGGAAATTCCAATATTCATGCTGGTCCTTGGCGGGCTGGGACTTTCCGCGGGCATTGCTCTTCTGGGGAAAAAGGTTATCGCCACCGTGGGCAGCAGAATCACCACCCTGACCAATACAAGGGGATTTGCAGTGGATTTCAGCGCAGCTACAACTGTGCTCATTGCATCTAATATGGGAATGCCTGTCTCCACCACCCATGCCTGTGTCGGAGGAGTAACAGGGGTTGGCCTGGCCAGAGGGTTCAGTTCCATCAATTTCAGCGTCCTGCTCAGGATAGTAGGATACTGGGTGCTTACGGTTCCCATTGCCGCTTTTACATCCATCGTGATCTTCCAGATCCTCAAGTGGATCTTTATTTAGGAGATGAGGCTGGACTGGGCCAGACCAGCCCATATGGTCAAAAACCGGATGAAATGCCTTGAAAACCGGACAGCAAGACCAAGAGGAAGCCAAAATGAAATTCAGCTTTTTTAAATCATTGATCCGCAGATCCCCCATGGAAAAACTCCTGGATCACTACCAGGCAATTCAAGATTCAGTGGGAGTAATAAATGATGCCCTGCAATGCTATATTCAAAACGGTCAGTGCGTTGAATTCAAGAGTCTGCAGCACCAGTTGAATGATCTGGAATCCGGGGCCGATGCCATAATCAGGGACATCCGCAACAATCTGCCCCACAGCATCCTGCTGCCGGTAAACAAGGTCCTTCTGTTGAACTACACTACTGCCCAGGACAATATTCTGGATTCAGCCCAGGAGGCCTTGAACTGGCTTTCCCTGAAGGTCATCCCGGTTCCTGAACAATTTATAAAGGATCTGACACTACTGGTGGATGAAGTGGGAGAGGCTGTGCATCAACTTGGTCCGGCCCTCAAGGATACGGTAGCCCTGCTCCACCTGGAAGATCTTGACCGGGAAAACGCCAGGGAGCAATTTAGGCGGATTAGAATCAAAAAGGACTTGGTCTTTAAGCGCAAACACACTTTGAACAAAGAAATATTCAATTCAGATCTGGAATTTTCTGAAACTTATCTGCTGCATCATTTCATTGAGAGAATGTACTCCATGTCTCAAAGCTGCGGCAAGTGCGCAGAAATTCTGCGTTCCATGATCACCCGCTAGCTGGTGGCCTGAGTTGTTTCAACTGAACCACCCGGGTATAATTATATTGACCAGTAACTGAAGACTTGGGGGTCAGGGGTTCAGGTCAAATCCCTCAATCGGTGCCTGAAAAGGCAGTGTACCGATGAGAGAATAATGATACTGACCAGGACGGTAAGCAGTATTTTTACTGAAAATCCGGCTATAGCCACGCCCAGGGCGGTTCCGGCTGCAGGCGGATGCTCTGTATCGATTACTACCATAATAAATATCGATATTCCCACTGCCAGGGCATAAAGAAGCGAAAGGGCAACGCTGCTGGGAAGCAAATGCTGCAGAGGAACAAGGGAGGCCAGAAAGCCGCAGGACATGCCCACCAGATGACCGCCGACTAGATTCCTTGGCTGGGCTGTAATATAGCCGGGCATGGCAAAAACAATAAAAGTGCTGGCACCTATGGAGGCCACGATTACTGGTTTCTCCTGGATGCTGACCACCAGCAGGAGAACAAAAATGGTCACTGTGGCGGCAATACTTTGAAATACATAATACTGCCAGTAAGTTTTAAACTCATTCATCATTTTAGAATATTGTCCGGCCAAAAATCCTCCCATAAAAAGCAGCAGCCAAAAAACTCAGTCCCTTGGTCTGGCGGATGGATCGACAGATTATTACCAGGGACTCTTGCCTCTGATCTTTATCTGAATACGCCTGTGCAGCCTGTTAACCGGACTTGCTGCCCAGGTCAACAGACAGAAGATGGCCCGTGGGTCCTGGGCCGGATTCCTTGTTACATCCAGAAGCTCAGCACATACCTTCCTCCGGTAAAAACCAGGATGGAGGCCAGCATCCATTTGATAAGCCCGGCAGGTATGTACTTCTGAGTCATGGCTCCTGCGTACATGCCCAGCATTCCTCCAACCCCCATGAGTGTGCCCAGCATCCAGTCAGGGGCCACAGCCATTTCCGGATAAAACGGGGCCAGGACCTGGAAAAAAATGGCAGCCACCACAGAAGTGATGAAAGTGCCCATCAGACACGCTCCAGCAATGGTATACACCGGGAGGCGGAACACAGCCACAAAGAAGGGAGCAATAATGGCCCCGCCTCCAATGCCGTACATTCCCCCGACAACACCCACAATGGCGCTTAGAATGAATATCCCCAGGGTGGGAGCTGATATTTTCTCCCCGTAAAATGTATATTCCACGCTTCTAACCCCGAAATGATTCAACTCAACCCTTGGAAGAGGTTCCCGGGTGGCGGCATCTTTCTGCTTGAAGCTTTGAACCAGCTGTTGAAACCGTTTTTCCGACGAGGTCTTGTCGGCCCCGGGAGGGGGGGCCTTTATCAGGGAACGGACCAGGATGAATCCGATATAAAGAAGGACCAGACCGGCAAAAATTCGAAAATGGGTTGGATCTGGCAGATACTGGACCCGGAAAAAAACCCCCAGAAATACCCCGGGAACTGTCCCGGCAATAACTATCCAGGTCAGAGGCCAGACCATGCGCCCTTCTTTTATAAACTTATAGACACCGCTTGGAATGGCCACGATATTGAACAGATGATTGGTGGCACTGACAGCCGGAGTGGTAAAGCCCAGCACACTGACCTGGAAAGGCAAAAGAAGGTTGGCTCCGGACACCCCTCCCATGGAACAGACAAATGCAACAAAAAAGCCTGCCACAAAGGGGAGCCAGGGGGCCACATGAATTTCTGCTACTGGAAAGTACATCGGACCGCCTCCACGGTTTGATGTTTTTACTGCACACTCAACTCAAAACACATCTAAATCAGAAATAACCCTGCAGACATCCTGTCCGTCAAAATCATTGACACGAAAAAAAATATTTCTGTGTCATTAATTTTTAAACCCTGGCCACCTCCATGTCAATCTGAAAACTCACAAAATAGTTATCTTCCGGTTTTTTAATTGAGAATCTCCTTTTTTTTATATAAAATTATAAATGAATTTCCGACAAATACCCGGCTATAAACGGCCTGAACTGCTGGGCAACTGCTGACCCAAGACCAGGCACAACCCTCATCCCCAAGAAAATGCCCAAGATTGATATCTTTTCTCTTACTCCAGGAGCCAAAGTCCTGGACCCGGTCCAGATGGCGGAAATGGAAAGATCCTTCCGGTCCTGGGCTGCTGACTCGCCAAGACAAGACGTAATCCGGTCAAGACAAAGGATACTTCATATTTTCCTGCTCATCCGACACACCGGGGCAAAGCTGCACGAAGTTCTCAGCCTGAGGCCTTCGGACATCAGCCTCAAGGACAGGATCATCAGATTCGGAGCCCGAGGCACGGAAAGGTTCAGATCTGTTGAAATTCCCAATGACCTGGCAAGGGACTTGGAATCATTTTTATCCCAGCACCTCCTCAGTAAGGATGAGGCATTGTTCCGGATTGATCCGGCCCATGTCCGGAAGAAATTCTATGAGCGGGCAAAGGAATGCGGTCTGCCAAAGGATTTCGGCAACCCCAGCACCCTGCGCCGTTCAAGGACCGTGGAATTGATGCGTGGCAATCTGCCTCTTCCCATAGTTCAGAAGCTGCTGGGCCGGACCTCTTCAAATCCGGCTGAAGATTTGGTGGAATTTTCCGATGAAGATCTTCATTACCTGGTAAGGCAGCACATTGACCTGGAAGCCACACGCAGGACCAGTGCCCGCAACACCTTTTTCGGTAAAATCATCAGGATAGAAAAAGGGGACATTCAATCTCTGATAGTACTGCTCACCCTGGGAGGGATCCGCCTTTACTCAGTAATTACCAATGGAAGTCTGGAAAGAATGCGGCTGAAAACAGGGACATTGACCACTGCTGAGATCAAAGCTCCTTCTGTCTTCATCGGGAACTCCAGAACCAATCAACAGATCAGTGCTGAAAACAGGCTCAGGGGCCGGGTGGAAAGTATTGTTCCAGGCAAAGTGAATTCCGAAGTTTTGCTGTCCCTGGAAGACGGCACAAAGCTCTGCGCCGTGGTCACCTCAAAAAGCCTGACCAGGCTGGGGCTTAAGGTCATGGATCCTGCCTGGGCCATGTTCGGGGCCTATTCAGTGGTTCTTAACTATCAATGATTTCTGAGCAGCCAGCTAAGAGTAGCTGGCTGCTCCCTTAGACGGACTATGCTGTTTTACCATGCAGGCCAAAGGCCGGCCGGATCAGGCCGGTTCCAGACCCATGTCCCGGATGAGCCTCAGGTCTTCTTCCAGGGACCGTCCCTCCCTGGTCAGGTAGTTGCCGGTCATTATTCCACTGGCCCCGGCCATGAAGATCAGGGGGTGCAGGTCCCGAAGGTTCTGCATCCGTCCGCCGCAAACAATGATCTCTTTGTCCGGCAGCAGAAAGCGGAGGATAGAGATTATCTTGAGACACCTTAAGGGGGTTAGTCCTGGAACATTTTCCAAAGGGGTTCCAGGAATGGGAATAAGAAAATTTACCGGCACAGCATCAACATCCAGGTCCTTCAATACCATAGCAAGTTCAGCCACCTGGGCATCAGTCTCCCCGATTCCGAAAACTCCGCCGCTGCAGACTGACAGCCCGGCCCTTCTTGCATAAGCCACAGTATCAACCCTCTGGGCAAAGTCATGGGTGGTGCATATCCGGGGGAACAGGCTTGGAGCGGTTTCAAGGTTATGATGGTATCTTTCCAGACCGGATTGTTTCAGATAATCCAGGTCAACGGACTTTAGCACCCCCAGGGAGGCACAGGTTCTGATCCCGCTGGCATTCAGATCCCTCACTGCCCGGCCCACGGTCTGAATCTCATGGGAACTCAACCCCTTTCCAGAGGTCACCATGGAAAACCTGTTGATTCCCGACCCTCTCAGGGCCTTGCCGGTCTCAGCCAGTTCTCCGGCCTTCTTGAGGGGATACTCATCCACCACGCACCCGTGATGAGCCGATTGAGCACAAAACGAACAATCTTCAGAACATTTTCCAGACTTGGCATTGGTTATAGTACACAGACTGACCTTCCGCCCGAAATAGGTCTGCCTGATCAGGTCGGTACCCGGTAAAAGAGAGATGGTTTCAGTATAGGGCAGACAGAGGATCCTTTCAATTTCCTTCTTGTCCGGGCTATGGCCGGACGCAGCCCTCTTGGCCAGTTCATAAAAATAGTTCATTGAATCTTTTTTGCAGTATCTCCGGGTTGATGGTCTCAAAATGTCCCAGCTGGGCCAGGACCTTAACCTGGCCAAAGTGTTCAATGGCCTCTTTATGGTCCGGATTAATCCCCTTGTTCAGAACCACGCCCAAAATATCGGCCTTTGCTGAAGCCAGGGCCTTCACAGTCAGCAGGGTATGGTTTATGGTCCCCAGCCTGTTGCTGGCCACCACCAGGACCGGGATGTCCAGCTCCCGGATAAGATCAATCATCAAAAAATCATTGTTCAGGGGAACCATCAGTCCCCCGGCTCCTTCTACAATCAGCCGCCCGGGATTTCCTGGAATGCACAGCCGTTCCGGATCAATCCAGCCCCCCTCGTTCCTGGCGGCCAGGTGCGGTGACAGCGGGTCACGAAACACGTACCTCTCAGGCAGGACCCTCTCCTTTCCTAGGCCGGACATCCTGCTGACCATTGTGCTGTCCAGGCCTTCAACTGAACCACTCTGAACAGGCTTCCAATAGTCAGCCCCCAGTCCAAGGCATAACATGGCGCTGACCAGGGTTTTGCCCACCCCGGTATCAGTGCCTGCCACAAAAAACCTGTCTGGAAATCTGAATCTCACCTAATTCTTTGTTCCCACTACAAGCTTCTGACCCGGATAAATGGAGTCGTTGGGAGAAAGATTGTTCAGCTGCCTGAGCCGGTCAACCGAGATATTGTACTGCAGGCCGATGCGAAACAGATTGTCCCCTGGCTGGACCTCATGAACGATCCTGTCCTCTGCCCCAGGCTGATCCTGTCTGGCCGGAGCTGGAGCAGGGGCTGGAGCAGGCCTTGGAGCAGGCTGCTGCCTGACCTTTTCCAGTTCAGCAATCTTCTGTCTCAGATCATCAAGGTTTTCTCGTTGAGTCTCAAGATCGGTCCTCAAATCCTGAGAAGACATGACCACCTGGGAAATAATTCTTTGCCGCTCCTCTTCCTGTCCTTCCATCCGACCCATCTGCCTTTCAATACCTTCCAGCCTGGTCATGACTTCATCCATCCCGGCAGGCGAAGAATCCCTGCCTCCCCTGGCAATCAGGGAGATCAACAGGATCACCATGACCACTCCCGCTCCAGCCAGGACATATTTAAGCATGTTCTCCTGGCCAGAGCCAAAATTAAAGGACATATTTTTTTTCTGTTTGGGGGGAGCAGGCTTATCTCCTTCCAGCTCATCCAGCTTGTTAATCCAGTTTTTACGTTCCATCTTCAAAACCCCTCGGCATTCCTGTTTGATTGTTAAAACACCTTTGGATCATTATTTTCAGTTCCTAGCCCCTTAAGCCCGGCTCAGTCAAGGATTAATAGAATGGAGAGCCTCTTTCATGGCTCTGGTCAGCAGACTGAGATCCTGGGGCTCAATAATATATGGCGGCATTATATAAATCAGGTTCAGAAATGGCCTAATCCACACCCCCATTTCCACAAACAGCTCCTGGGCAGCGCGCACATCTACTTTTCTGGTTGTCTCAACCACCCCAATGGCTCCCAGAACCCTAACATCCCGGACTCCTGGAAAGTTTTTCAACGGATAAAGTTCCTTCTTCAGCTGAGCCTCGATGGAATCAACCCGGTCCTTCCAGTTCATGTCCAGCAGCAGCCCCAGACTTGCCAGGGCAGCTGAGCAGGCCAGGGGATTGCCCATAAAAGTCGGTCCATGCATGAAAACCCCGGGAGAACCAGAACAGATGGTCCTGGCAATGTCTTCAGTACAGACCGTTGCGGCAAGGCTCATGTAGCCTCCGGTCAAGGCCTTGCCCAGGCACATCACGTCCGGGCTTATCTCTGCATATTCACAGGCAAACATTTTGCCTGTGCGGCCAAAACCAGTGGCTATCTCGTCGGCCACCAGCAGCACCTCGTGTTCATGGCAAAGCTCCCTGACCCTTTTCAGATAGTCCGGGGAATAGATACGCATGCCTCCGGCACCCTGAACCACTGGCTCCAGAATAAAGGCGGCAGTCTCTGGCCCGTGGGTCTTTAAGGCCTGGTCGATTTTTTCCAGATCCCTGTTCAGACACTTTTCACCAAAGCTGGACTCTGGGGATGGAACAAAAATACTGCTGGGCAGAAATCCGGAAAAAAGAGTATGCATTCCAGTTACAGGGTCGCAGACCGACATGGCTCCAAAGGTATCCCCGTGATAACCCTTTTCCAGACTCATGAAGCGTATCTTTTCCGGCCTGGACCTTGACCTCCAGTATTGTAGAGCCATTTTCAGGGCCACTTCCACTGAAACCGATCCTGAATCAGAAAAAAAGAACTTGGTCAGCCCTTTTGGAAGCAGCTTTTCAAGTTTCATGGCCAGGTTGACCGCTGGTTTGTGGGTCAGCCCGCCGAACATGACGTGGGAAGTCTTGTCCAGCTGGCGTTTGACAGCCCTGTTCATGACAGGATGGTTATAGCCGTGGATGGCCGCCCACCATGAAGACATGCCGTCCACCAGTTCCCTTCCATTGGCAAGTTTGATGCGCACTCCTCTGGCCGAATCCACCGGATATACAGGCAGCGGTTCAGTAAGGGATGTATACGGATGCCAGATATTCTCACGGTCATAATCCAGAAGTTCACTCCAAGACATGAACATTTTCCCTTTATTCCTGGTTAGCGGTAAGCATAAGTTCCACCTTCGACTTCCAGGTCTTGAATCTATGATGCCGGGACATGGATGTCAAAAACTCCGCCAGGCCATAAATCATCAGCAAACAAAACCCTGACCGGTTGCTGGGGCCTTGCCCAGGAAGCAGGGACCAAAGCCCTGCCTTTCCCATCATC
This sequence comes from Desulfonatronovibrio hydrogenovorans DSM 9292, assembly GCF_000686525.1. Classification (NCBI taxonomy): domain Bacteria; kingdom Pseudomonadati; phylum Thermodesulfobacteriota; class Desulfovibrionia; order Desulfovibrionales; family Desulfonatronovibrionaceae; genus Desulfonatronovibrio; species Desulfonatronovibrio hydrogenovorans. The sequence goes on along the minus strand of NZ_KK365986.1, from coordinate 44,862 downwards.
CTCAGCCCTTCATTCACTCTTCTTTATTTTTTCTGTAACTTGGCGTAAGATTTCAACCAGCAGCATCTCCTCCACCAAAGAGCAAAACAATCCATGGCAAATCATACCCCGAATGACTACCTTCAGCGTGAACAGGCCCTTGATCCGGCAAGATCCTTTATTGTCCAGGCCCCGGCCGGTTCAGGCAAGACCGAACTCCTTACTCAGAGATTTTTGCGGCTATTGTCCCGGGTAAATGATCCTGAAGAAATCCTGGCCATCACCTTCACCAGAAAAGCTGCAGCTGAAATGCGCAACCGGGTCGTCAACTCCCTGATTCGAGCCGGATCAGAACCTGAGCCTTCCCAGCCCCATGCAGCAAAGACATGGCAGCTTGCAGCCGGTGCCCTTTCCAGGGATCAAAAAATGGGCTGGAATATCCTGGATAATCCAGCCCGCCTCAAGATCAGGACCATAGACTCCTTTTGCCTCCATCTGGCAGGCAGGATGCCTCTTTTTTCTGGCGCAGGCACTGACCTCAAAGTGGCTGAAAAACCTGAAACGCTTTATGAAGAAGCAGCCAGGAACACCCTACTTGAGCTGAAAAAGGACTCTCCCTGGCACGAATCCCTTTCCCGGGTCCTGCTCCACCTGGATAATGACTGGAACAAGACCAGGGAACTGATCATTACCATGCTGAAACTCAGGGAGCACTGGCTCAGGCTTCTCAGCCCCATCTCCTCTGATCAGGACCTGAGAACACTTCTGGAAGGACACTTAAAGCTTGAGATCCAGCGCAGGCTGGAACAGGCAAAGAGACTTCTGGCAGCCCGCCTGAGCCCGGAGCTGCAGTCCGGGCTTCTTGAATGCGCCCGCTATGCAGCTTCCAATCTGATCCAGGAAATGCCGGATTCTCCAATCATTGCCCTGGCCGATATGGATTGCCTCCCCCAGGGCCACCTGAGGGATCTGGGCAAGTGGCTGGGACTGCAGGAACTGCTGACCACCCGCTCCAGCCGGACCTGGCGGAGAACGGTTAACAAAAACACCGGCTTTCCATCTGGCGCCAGCTTTAAGGATGCCTCCCTGAAAAAAAGGGCTGCCCAAAATAAAGAAATGATATGTTCCATTTTGGAAACCCTCAGCCAGGACCCCGGGCTGGAACAGTCCATTGCCTGGCTGTCTGACCTGCCTGAAACCGGATATTCAGATCAGACCTGGCTGACTGTTTCGGCCCTGCTGAGAGTCCTGAAAATGGCAGCAGCCCAGCTTCATCTGGTCATGCACCAAAATGGAACCGTTGATTATCCAGAAGTTTCCAGGGCAGCCCTCAATGCCCTGGGCCATGCCGATGCCCCCTCTGAGCTGCTTCTGCGCCTGGACTTTCAGGTTAAGCATGTTTTGTTTGATGAATTCCAGGACACCAGCATAACCCAGCACCAGATGCTGACCATGCTCACCTCCGGCTGGACCAGGGATGATGGCCGAACCCTGTTTGCTGTTGGAGATCCCATGCAGTCCATTTACGCCTTCAGGGATGCCGATGTGGGTGTTTTTCTCAACACCAGACAAAACAGCATCGGCGAAATCTTACTGGAACCGATCCAGCTGAAGGTAAATTTCCGGTCATCTCCAGCAGTGGTGGAATGGGTCAACCAGGTCTTTCCCGCTGTTTTCCAGGATCTGGAGGATCATGTCAGAGGATCTGTGACATACTCTGCCATGTCTGCAGCCAAGGACGATGGCGGACTGGTCCAGGTACACCCCTTTGTGGACCCCCGGACTGGAGACGAAGCCGCAAAAGTCCTGGAAATCATCAGACAAACCAGCAAGGCCCATCCAGACGAAGACATCGCTGTCCTGGTCAGGACCAGGAACCATCTCCAGGAAATCGTCCGGGAACTTCGCCAAAGAAGGATACCCTTCCAGGCAGTGGAAATAGAATCCCTTGGAGACAAAAGGATCGTGGCTGACCTGCTGGCCCTGACCAGAGCCCTTTTAAGACCCAACGACAGATTATCCTGGCTGGCTGTATTAAGAGCCCCCTGGGCCGGGCTGGATCTCAAGGACCTGTCCAGACTTTCACAGCCGCATGACCAGACGGCCATCCTGGAAAGGATCATCCGTCTGGATGAAGTCAGGAAGTTGAGCCCGGATGGACTGGACCGGCTGGACAGGGTCAGAAAGGTACTCATTCCTGCCTGGGAAAACCGGCTGCGAAAACCTCTATCCACCCTTGTCCAGGGAATCTGGCACGCTCTGGGAGGACCGGCCTGCATCAGAACCGACCAGGAACTGGAAAACGCTGAATCGTTTTTTAATCACCTTGAATGGTTCCAGGAAAATTATACCATCGAAGACCTGTCTGCCCTTGAAAATTCCCTGCAGGGCCTTTACTCCCTGCCTGATCCGCAGGCAGGGGACCGGCTCAAAGTCATGACCATTCATAAGGCCAAAGGTCTGGAATTTGATACAGTAATCATCCCGGGGCTGGAAAAGACCACTGGCAGTTCGGGCAAGCTGCTCCTGCAGTTCATGGAGGTTGCCGGACAGAATGATGGAGATCTGCCAAGACTTTTTCTGGCTCCCATTGCTGCCCCGGGTGGAGAGCACCTCCCCACCTACAGATTCATCGAAGGCCTGAAAAAAGACCGGGACCAGAACGAGACCGGACGCCTCATGTACGTAGCCGCAACCAGGGCAGTAAAAAGACTGCACCTGCTGGGATCGGTTGCAACAGGGAGCTCTGCCCGGGCCAAAACAGCCATTCGGACCCCGCCAAAAAGCTCCATGCTGTGGACCATGTGGGACAGTCTGCAGGACCTGTTTCAGAATGAACTGCCATCCAGGACCGGGGAGGAAGCTTTGCCCGGAACAGACAGTCCTGCCAAACACAACAGGCTGACCAGACTGGCTTCCAGCTGGGTCATGCCGGAAGTGCCGGGATTTGGATATCCTCATGCCCAGCCGGTCCGCCTTGACAACCCTGAGGAGCCTGTGACCTACCATTGGGCCGGGGATACTGCCAGACACATAGGAACTGCTGTCCATAACCTGCTGAGAATCATATCAGAACAGGGACTGGATGCCTGGCCCCTTAAAGGGATTGAAGCCCAAATGACCTTTATTGAGAGGCTTCTTTTGGATCTGGGAGTCAGCAATCAGGACCTGGAGCTGGCATCAGGCAAGGTATTGCAGGCTGTGAAAAACACCCTCACCCACCCCCTGGGCCGGTGGATACTGGACAGCCATAACCATGCCCGATCTGAATACGATATAAGTGCCTTCATTGACGGACAAAATACCAGAGTAATCCTGGACCGTACTTTTATCGATCAGGATGATGTCCGATGGATCATTGACTTCAAGACCAGCATCCACGAAGGTGGAGGCCTGGATGAATTTCTGGACCGGGAGATGGATAGATACCGGCCCCAGATCTTGAAGTACATGCGGATCATGAAGGTGATGGATCACAGACCGGTCAGGGCGGGACTGTTTTTTCCTCTGCTGACATCATGGCGTGAAATCAGGGAATAAAGTCATGTTCAGAAAAATTATTGAATTTTTGCAGACAACCATCTGGCGCATAGACATCAGCAATCTGTCCGGCTTCAGGGCTTTTCTGGTCCACCATCTGCGGGTGATCCTGGTGGCTGTCCGGGAATTTGCCAAGGACGACTGCATGCGCAGGGCCTCTGCCCTGACCTATTACACCCTCTTGTCCATTGTTCCGGTCCTGGCCATGGCCTTTGGAATTGCCAAAGGCTTTGGCCTGGAAGATGCCTTAAACAGACAGATCGAATATTACCTGGGCTCACATGAGGAAATACTGGAACAGGTCATAGGGTTTTCCTATTCCCTGCTGGAAGAAACAAGGGGCGGCCTCATAGCGGGCATCGGCTTCTTATTTCTGCTATGGTCCGTCCTTAAAGTCCTGACCAATATCGAATACTCATTCAACGCCATCTGGGGGGTGAACCAGGGACGGGGCTGGGTAAAAAAAATCACCGAGTACATGTCCATCATGCTTATTGCACCCGTGGTCGTAGTCCTGTCCGGCAGCATGACCCTGTATATATCCACGGAACTCAGCCAAATCGTTTCAGAATCCAGGTGGCTGAGCTTCATGTCTTTTGTGGCTGACCTGGCACCCAGGGTCCTGCCCTACATGTTGATCTGGATGCTTTTCACTTTTTTGCTCATGGCCATGCCCAACACCAGAGTCAGGCTGAAACCGGCCCTTGCCGCCGGAATCATTTCCGGAACCCTTTTTCAGCTCATGCAGTGGGCCTACATCTCCCTGCAGGTGGGAGCGGTCAAATACAACGCTGTCTATGGAAGCTTTGCAGCCCTGCCCATGTTTCTCATCTGGCTCCAGCTCAGCTGGATGATCGTGCTTCTGGGAGCTGAACTCTCATTTGCATATGAAAACGTAAAACGCTATATTTTTGCCTCGGAAATCAAAAAAATAAGCTTGAGGTACAAGCAAAAGATTTCCCTGCTGGTCCTGCACCAGGTCATAACCAGATTTATGAACCATGGGGAGGCCACATCCCTGGAGGAAATTTGCCAAAGTCTGGGTCTTCCCCCCAGACTGGTGAATCAGGTCACCCGAGAACTGCTGGCAGCCGGACTCATGGTGGAAATTTCCAGTCAGCATGATGCAGACCCATTGTACCAGCCCGGGCTGGACATCAACACCATTACTCTGGGCCTGGCCCTCAAGAAAATGGACCAGAGCGGGACCACTGACATTCCCGTGGCTGACACCAAGGCCTGGGAAAAAATATCGGAAACCCTGGATGGATTCCAGGAACTGGTTGAAAAATCACCAGGAAATATCCTGCTCAAGGACCTGTAGAGATCTGCCGGTTAACCTGCTGACCTTCTGAGGCTGCCAGGCTGGCATTACTCTGGTTTCATCATGGCCGAAGAGATTTCTGGCCGCAAAATAATAAGGAAGTACAGATGGATAAAGACAAAATAGCTCAGACTCTGACCCCCGAGGCACTGGAAGATCTTTTTCCCATTGAACGAAGCAATGATTTCTTTGAGGCTTTTTACGGTGACCAGGAGGACAGTCACTTTGACATCAGGCTGGGCTTTGAAGGCATCAGGGACAACCGCATTTTTTTTAGCTTCAGACTAATTCAGAGGCCGGGCAAGTGTCTGGCCTGCAATATGACCTACGGCCTGCCCCATGTCCTGGGCAGGCATCCCCTAATAAATCTGTCCGGGCTGGTGGACGACATTGCCAGACTTCTGGGACTGAACCACGGCAGCATCAATTGGAGTCTGGGCAGCACTGCAGAGGAATCCCGGGACCTGCACAAAATACCCTTAATCATTTCGACTGGTTGAAATCCGGTTTTTCCGGGGAAAAAGTCCGGACCACACCTTTGCCGGACAGGGAGGGCTGATCAATGTTCCAACTGAGCGACGGCCTGTTCAAGACCAGCATGTACTATGCTGCCATGTCCCTGGAGATCCTTGGGGTGACCGTCATCTGCGCTGGAGTAGTGGCCACCACCGGGCTTTTTCTTTACAGGGCCTGGATTTACAGGGACATGAACCGGTTTTACGGAAAATACCGCAAGGGTATGGGCAAGGCCATCCTCCTGGGTCTTGAACTCCTGGTGGCCGGAGATATTATAATGACCACCACCCACGGCTTTGAACTGCACCACCTGACTGTGCTGGGTATTCTGGTTTTGATCCGGACTTTTCTCAGCTTTTCCCTGGAGATTGAAATCAACGGCCATCTGCCCTGGAAAAGACCGCCTGAGGCTGAGAAAGACTGAGCTAAACCCAGGCCGCCATAAATTCTCCGGCCTTTTTTCCCTCTTCCAGGTGCCTTATCAACGCGCTGCCAAAGACTACTGCGTCCACCTGGCCGGCCAGAGGCTTCAGCTGCTCCCTTGAACTTAGACCAAAGCCCAGGGCTGCAGGGCAGGCAAACACTTCCCTGACCTCTGCCAGCTTGTTCTTCAACAGCCCATCAGCATCCAGCCTGGTCCCGGTAATTCCCAGAACCGAGACCAGATAAACAAAGGCCGGATTCAGTCCGGCATATTTCTGCATGCGTTCCCTGGGCGTATTCAACCCCACCAAAGGCACCAGGGACAGGTTGCCTTGCTCAAATGTATCCAGGTAAGGCTCTGCCTCTTCAAAGATCAGGTCCGGAATGATCAGCCCGTTTACTCCAGCCAGATCCGCTTCTGAGGCCAGCCTCTCCAGCCCGTACTGCAGAAAAGGATTAAAGTAGCCCATGAGCACAATGCCGGCCTTTATCCTTGTCCGGTATGACTTCAGCTTTTCAATGATCCAGGTCAGATTCACACCCTGCTCCAGGCACCTGATGGAGGCTTTTTCCACAACAGGACCGTCAGCCACAGGATCAGAAAAAGGGACCCCGATCTCGATGATGTCCGCTCCAGATCTGTCCAGTTCCATGATAGTCTCCCGGAAGGTATCCTTGTCAGGAAATCCTGCCGGCACAAAGGGAATCAGAGCGCTCCGGCCCTGGTTTAGGGCCTGCTGAATCTTCAAGGTCAGTATATTGTCGGTTTTCATTTTCACTCCTTTCATGCTGTTTTTTGCTGTCCCAACATCCAATATTCCATGCTCAAGGCAGATAGACAGTCCAGGGATAATCTTTCCAGGTTAATGGTCAGGGGCCGGAATGATTCTCTGAAACTCCTTCAGAAACCTTGGTCTGGCCTGATCTTGCCAGAAGAGCCCTGGCAGCTTTTCTGCTGTATCTGTTTGGGCAGGACCTAATGTTTCTGACTCTCAACTTCCCGGACAATATCCAGGTCCTTGTCCCCGCGGCCGGACAGGTTGACCAGGACTACGCTCCCAGGCTTGATCCCGTCTTTATTGACCAGCACCCAGGCCAGGGCATGGGAGCTTTCCAGGGCCGGAATAATGCCTTCTCTGCGGCACAGCAGGTAAAATGCCTCCAGGGCCTGATCATCGTAAATCACTTGGTATTCGGCCCGGCCACTGTCTTTTAAATAGGCGTGTTCAGGACCGACCCCGGGGTAATCCAGGCCCGGCGCAACCGAATGGGAGGGCATGATCTGGCCGTCACTGGTCTGGAGCAGATAAGTATGGGTCCCGTGCAGTACGCCGTAGCTTCCCTTGGACAGGGTAGCTGAGTGGTGACAATCTGGAGTGCCCTGGCCTCCAGCCTCCACTCCTACCAGGCGTACTCCCTTGTCCCCGGTAAAAGGATGAAAAACCCCTATGGCGTTGGACCCGCCGCCCACGCAAGCCACAACAATGTCCGGCAGTTTTCCGGTCTGCCGGGTGAATTGCTCTCTGGCCTCTTCACCAATAACGGACTGCAGCTTCCTGACCAGCAAAGGGAAAGGATGGGGCCCCACAGCGGAACCAAGGCAGTAGTGGGTGTCCTGCTGATGGGCAATCCAGTACCTCAGGGCTGCGTTAATGGCGTCCTTAAGGGTCCTGGTCCCGCTCTCCACCGCCTCTACCCTGGCTCCCAGAAGTTCCATGCGCCGGACATTGTGGCTCTGGCGTTTAACATCCACCGCACCCATGAATACGATGCACTTCAGCCCCAGGGCGGCTGCTGCAGTAGCTGTGGCTACGCCATGCTGCCCGGCCCCGGTTTCAGCCAGCAGACAGGCCTTGCCCATGTGCCTGGCCAGCAGAGCCTGGCCCACGGTATTATTGATCTTATGAGCCCCGGTATGGGCCAGATCTTCTCTTTTGAGCCACAGATCAAAGCCCAGGTCCCGGGACAGGTTGGCGCACCTGGAGATAGGCGTCGGCCGCCCCACAAACTCGGCAAAGACCTGCTCCAGGTCCTTTTTAAACTCCTGCTGGTCCATGATATCCTGCATGGCCCTTTCCAGTTCGGCCAGGGGCGGCACCAGAAGCTCCGGCACAAACTGTCCTCCGAAATTACCGAAATATCCTTTTCTCATCTTTATCTCCTGTTAGGTTGTCTCAAGCAAAAAACTGTTCAACACTGTTATTTTTTCCACAGGCCAGGCCGTGATTACCAAAAGTTACTTTTAAACAAAAATACTGGTTTGAAACAGGTGGTAGCAGCTTACCATGCAGTCATTTTTTTACCTGACCAGTTTCAATACCTGCCTGATTTTTTCCGGGTCCTTTATTCCCGGACTGGACTCAACCCCGGAGTTAAGATCTAGTCCGGTCAGGCCAAGCTCCAGTACATTCCCGACATTGTCCGGCCCCAGGCCTCCGGCCAGAAAATACAGCCTGGGGCTTGTGACCCTTTCCAGCCATGGGCAGGATATGGACCGGCCATGCCCGCCCAGGCTCCTGCCGGCATCAAAAAGAAAATACCTGCATGCCTGGCTGAAACCTTCAAGCTCTTCCTGGAAATCCTGAAGATCTGTAAAGCCCTCCGGCCAGAAGGTCCTGATGACCCGGTCAGGCCCGATGGCCCGGCAAAAATTAATGTCCTGGTTTCCATGGAGCTGGACCAGATCCAGCCGGGCCAGGTCAATGGTTTTCAAGATCTCATCCACTCCCTGGTCAACAAAAACTCCCACCCTTAGTTCATTTTTCTTTTCCATTAAACCGACCTGCTCCGGTTCCATAAACCTGGGGCTGGGACCATGAAAAATAAACCCTGTCAGGTCAACTCCCGTGTTCTGGCAGAACTCAAGGTCATCAGCCCGGGTCAGGCCGCAGACCTTGATCAGCAGCCCGGTCATGAGGTCAGATCCCTAAGTTTTGCACCAGGATCATCCGCTGCCATGATACTGGTGCCGATGAGAAACGCGTCAAAGCCCAGGCCTGCAAACTCGGCGATCTGGTCTTTATGCTCCAGCCCACTGGCACAGATCCAGGCCTGGTCGGGTGACTTATCCTGGACAAGATTTCTGGATACGTTCAGATCCACCTCCAGCCTGTCCAGATCCCGGTTGTTGACCAGGATGACTCTGGCTCCGGCTTCCACTGCCAGATCCAGTTCCTTCCTGTTAAAGACCTCCACCACCGGCTCCAGACCCAGCTCAAGACTGAGTTCTGTCAGGGCCTTCAACTCCAAAGGACTTTGGATCACCCGGACAATGAGCAGCAGGGCCGAAGCCCTGGTAGCCGCAGTTTGCCTTATCTGCAGAGGGTGGAAGATAAAGTCCTTACGCAGCACCGGCAGACCGGTCCTGACAAAGGGGTCAATATAGTCCAGACTGCCCTGAAAATATTTTTCCTCGGTCAGGACTGAAACAGCACCGGCCTGGTTTTGGAAAAACATGGCTGCGGCATCTCTGGCTGATATCTTTGAGTTGATCACCCCTCTGGAAGGAGAAGCCTTTTTATATTCTGCGATTATGACCGGCCCCGACTTTTTAAGCTCCTTGATCAGATCAGGCCGCTCACCCTTGAAGATATCAGGCAGCCCGTTCCGGATCTTGAGTTTCTCCAAAAACTTGATTTCTGTCTCTTTGGCAGCCATGAATTTGTTCAGCATTTGATTTTTCATGTCAGCAGACCCTGAGGTTTTTGAGTCCGGCCCTGACCAGGACCCTGGCCTGATCCATACACTCCGGCATGCTCACTTTAGAATCAAGAAGATGAATGGCCAGACCCAGGTTCAGGGCCACCATATCCTGCATGGCCCCAGGACCTGTTCCCCTTAAGATCTCCTTTTGCCGGACAAGGGCTTCCTCCCTGTCTTTGCAGACCATATCTCGGGGGCGGCACAGCCTGAAGCCCAGGGCCTCAGGATCAATTGTCTCCCCTTTTAGGCCTTTATCCCGGATAAATATCACCCTGTTCAGCCCGCACGGGGTGAGTTCATCAAATCCCTCAGCCCCATGGACCACAGCTGCTGACTGAACATTGTTTTTCTTAAGGACCTCAGCCATGATGGGCATGAAAGATTCCAAGGGAACCCCCAGGATCTGATGGGTGGGTCTGGCCGGATTAAGCAGGGGCCCCATAAGGTTGAAGATGCTTCTTATACCCAGCTCCTTTCTTAAGGGTGCAATACCGGCAAAGCTGGGATGAAAATGGGGCGCAAACAAAAAAGCAAAATTTGTCCTGGACAGTTCCTGCTCCACCTTGGCTGGATCATCAAGCAGGGGAAGGCCCAGGGCCTCCACCACATCTGCGCTGCCGCATGAGCTGGATACTGCCCGGTTGCCATGCTTGACCACCTTGATTCCCATATCAGCCAGGAAAAAGGCTACTGCAGTGGAGCAGTTAAAGCTGCTCCTGCCGTCCCCCCCGGTTCCGCAGGTATCAATACGCACCCCCTTTACTCCCTGAACCAGCCTGGCCCGCTCCAAAGCCACCTGAACTGCAGCGCCCAGCTCATCCCCGGTTTCGCCCTTGAGCCTGAGCCCCATCAGCAGAGCTCCGCTTTGAGCCTGGGACAGATGACCCTCAAACATGGCCCGGAACAGGTCCAGACCTTCTTCATAGTCAAGGTGCTGTTTTTCGCAGATCTTATTAAGCGCTTTCTGAATATTCATGGCTGGCCTCCTGGTACAGCTGTCGGGTCTTAACACCGGCTATTCTCATAAAATTTTCCACTATCTTCGGGCCTAAAGGAGTCAGAATGGACTCGGGGTGAAACTGAACCCCCATCCAGGGACGGTCCAGATATTCCAGGGCCATGACCTCATTCTCCCTGGTCCTGGCACCAACCTTGAATCCCAGACCCTGTCCCGGCTCCACTACCAGGGAATGATAACGGCAGACCTCAAAGGGGCTGGGAACATTCTCAAACATCCCCTGTTGATCATGAACAACCAAACTGGTCTTACCGTGCATGATCCGGTCTGCCACCCGGACCTCTGCCCCGGCAAAATATCCCAGGATCTGATGCCCCAGACACACCCCCAGCACAGGCGTTTCCGGTCTCAATCTGGTCAGAAAATCCAGGCAGAGCCCGGCATTTTCCGGCCTGCTGGGTCCGGGAGATATGATCACCGCCTCCAGCTTCCCTTCCAGGGCCTCAAAAACAAATGGATCATCGTTTCTAACCACAACCGGTTCCACAGCCATTTTTTGAAGCACCTGAACCAGGTTGAAAGTAAAGGAATCAAAGTTGTCTATGAGCAAAATCATCTGTGCCTCCGGTATAGGTTAATGCTTTGCGTATGGCCTTGGCCTTGTTGAAACACTCCTGCCACTCCTTATCCGGGACCGAGTCATAAACCACCCCTGCCCCGGCCTGCCAGTGGATCCTGTTGTTCCTGATCCACAGGCTTCTGATGGTTATGCCTGTATCCAGATTCACCTCTCCCTTGTCCAGCCCGATCCAGCCGATGGCCCCGGCATACGGTCCACGCGGTGCATCCTCCATTTCACCAATAATTTCCATGGCCCTGATCTTGGGAGCTCCGGAAACCGTGCCTGCCGGAAAAGAAGCCTTGAGGATGTCCACTGCATCAAGGTCCTTTTTCAGTTTGGCTGATAAGTATGAGGTCAGATGCATGACATGGGAAAAGCGCTCCACCTGCATGAATTTTTCCACCTCAACAGTACCTGGATCAGCCATCCGGCCCAGATCATTACGGCCCAGGTCAACCAGCATGACGTGTTCGGCCCGTTCCTTTTCATCAGCCACAAGTTCATCAGCCAGGGCCTGGTCTTCCTTTTCAGTCTCCCCCCTGGGTCTGGTCCCGGCAATGGGTCTCAATTGGAGCTGGTTCCGGCCGCATTTGACCATGAGCTCAGGCGAAGAGCCCATCAGGGTGATGTCCTCAAGCTTGAGGTAAAAGGTATAGGGCGAGGGGTTGATCCGGCGCAGGTGGCGATAGACCAGGAATGGGTCACCCTTGAAAGACGCCTGGAACCTGGTGGACAGAACAACCTGAATGGCCTCTCCCTGCCTTATGAGCTCCTTGGTTTTCAAGACCCGGTCCTGGTAGGTTTCCTGATCAGGCACAGTGGAGATCCTGCCCACCTTAAACTGGGATCCGGTTCTGGAAGGCTTGGGCCGGGGCAGGGACAGGTCACTGTCCAGGCCAAGAAAATAACAATGGTGGTGCAGGTGATCCATGAGCAGTATCCGACCGGGCAGAACCAGCTGGGCTTCAGTTTCTTCAGCCGGCAGAACTCTGGCCAGCTTAGGCTCCAGCAGGCCACTCAACCCGTAGCCCAGATACCCGTACAAGGCCCTGGTCATGGGCGGCAGATCAAATTCTGGGTCCGCCGCCACTTCAATCCTGGACAGAACCTTGCGCAGGCCCGGAATGAACTCCATGCCGTCCAGCCCCAGCAGGCTTTCCAGCCGGTGATCCAAGACCTTGACCCTCAGCTTGCCATTCAGACACCAAAGTTGAAGCCGAAAATCCCAGGCAAGCAGGCTATACCGGCCAAGACGACCATCCACTTCAGAGCTTTCCAGAAGAATTCCCTTTTCCCGGCCCACCAGCCCCAGGTAAAGCGATACCGGAGTCTGGGTATCAGCCGGCAGGCAACTTGTTTTTTGCTTGAGTCTGATCATGCGTTCGTCCCCTTTTCCATGTTTATGATTCAAGGTTAGTATCAATCCACCACCCAGGCTTTAATCTCTGAAGTCTGGGCTGCATCAGTAAAATAACTGCTGCCCCAAAATTTCCTTTACCGTTCTGAAGAAGTTAATGAGTCTCCAGCATCCTGCTGACCTGTACGGTTTCTTTTACTGAACTGTTCAGTCCAGAGCACACCGCCCAAACCAAAAAGACCGCTTTTCCGGGAGGAGAAGCGGTCTTTTTGGTTGCACTAAATCAGACTTTCAAGACGCTATGGTCCTCCCTTTTCAGTTTCATCACGCCACCACCACAGGGCCTTGTCTTGAAGAAGCTCCAGCTCTCCAGCCGCGCTCAGATTCAGAAAGGATTTGAACCTCCTGATCATCTGACCGGTATAGGGGTTGTCCTCGGCCAGGGAGGAAAAAAGAAGGCCGTCCTCGTTCAACATCTTACGGGCCGAATCAAGCCTGCGTTTAAAGGACGGAGTAGCAAATCTCTCCAGATCCAGTTCCGGGGGCAGGCTGGCAAAATAGGACACCGTGGTTACAAAATTAAGCCCCTGAATGCAGGCCATGGCCTGATCATGCTCCCTGGGAGTGGTTTTAAAGGTTTCCATTCCCGAGGATCTGAAAACAGCCTCAACCATGCTCAAGTGACCTGCATCAGCATTGCCTCCCGGACACAGGGCCACTCTGAGTTTTTCCCCTGCCTCAGGCTCAGGTCCAAAAAGAGGATGCGTGCCCACCACTGGCCCTGGATATGCTTTTTCCATTTTCATCATGGGCAGGACTTTGACCGAACAGATGTCCACCAGGATAGTGCCAGGGGCCAGCCCGGGAACGATGATGTCCACCACCTTAGTGAAAGCAGAAATGGGCACAGCTAAAACCGCCAGGTCCACCGGGGCCAGGAGACTTTCCAGATCCTTCACTGGCAGGGGCTGATCCAGGCCCAGGACCTGTGCCCCGGCCCTGGAAAAACGTTTTCCCAGCATCCGGCCCATACGGCCCTGACCTCCAATTATGGCTATATTCTTAACAGACTTCATTGGTATACTTCAAAATTCTCAATCTCAGGCAACCTTTCATCCTGATCCAGGTCAACCTTTACGTCTGGATCACAACTATTTCAGGCCAATCTGACCTTGTCTGATCTTTTCCCATTCATCCCAGAAACCTGGGAAAGACTTGTTCACGCACCCAGGATTGTCCAGGATCACCTGAACCCCTGCCAGCTCATAAAGAGACAGGCCCATGGCCATGCGGTGATCATCATAAGTTGCAAACTCAATTCTTTTTCCGGGCTCAATCGGGACCGGATCAATCTCCAGTCCATCATCCAGCAGTCTGCACCTGCACCCTGTTCTGACGATCTCCTGGTACACTCCGTTCAACCGGTCACTTTCCTTGATCTTCAGATGGGCCACATTGGTAATCCTGCTAGAGTCCGAAGCCAGAGAAGCCAGCACTGCCACAGTTGGCACCAGATCAGGGCATGACCCCATATCCAGGTCAACCCCTCTCAACTCCTGCTTCTGAACCAGGATACCCTTGTCCTTTTTTTCCACCCCGGCTCCCATTTCCAGCAGAATACCCAGGATACGCTTGTCACCCTGGAGGGAGTCCCAGTCCAGGCCCTGGACCAGGACCGGCCTGTCACCGATTGCTCCTGCAGCCAGAAGATACGATCCATTGCTGAAATCTCCCTCCACCTGATAACTTCTGGCCGTCAAGGTTCCGGGATGAACAATGAACCTGATCCGACCCGGCTCCACCCTGGTGACCATATCCTTATCAACATCCTGCCAGCTGCCATGTTCAAGGACCTGGATCCGGACCAAACTGCCGAACTCCTCCATTATCTGCAGAGTCAGATTGACATAGGGCCAGGAAACGATCTTTTGCCCGGTAACATTTATGGTCATTGGTCCCTGGGCCATAGTCGCACCCAGCAGAACACCGGACAGATACTGACTGCTTTCATCAAGACAAATCCCTATTTCACCGCCGGTCAGACCTCTGGAGATGATCTTCACTGGGGGACATCCGTCCTGGCCGGTATAAAAAAAATCCACCCCCAGGGGCCCCAGGGCCTTATCCAGACTGCTGATGGGCCTCTGATGCATCCTGCCCCGGCCAGATATCTCGAATTCGCCCTGGCCGGCAGCAACAATCCCGGCCAGGAGCCTGCAGGTTGTTCCTGACTCTCCTACATCAAGGCGGACAACCTTTTCAGCTCCTGAACAAATCTTTCCACCAATTCCTTTGACCAGTAACTCCTGACCTGAAACAGAAAACTCTACCCCCAGGGCCTGGAGGCACAACCTGGTGTGTTTCAGATCGTCACTTTCCAGGACATTCCTCAGCCTTGAGACCCCCTTGGCCAGCCCGGCAGCCAAAACGGCCCGATGGGACATGGACTTGGATGAGGGGGCATTGAGCATAATGGGTTCAACCGGTTTGTTCATAACTGTGTCCATGGATTACCTATTGTAAAACAATTCAAACTTTGCACCGCCTATGCCCCGATCTGCGGGCCATGGGGATAGCTGCCCAGGATCCTCAGAAAATGGCAGCTGCTTTCAAGCTCTGTCAAAACTTCCCGGTACTCTTCAGAGGTCAGGTCGCACTCAACATCCGTGAAAAAAACATACCTCCACTTTTCCAAGCGCATGGGTCTGGATTCCAGCTTCTTCATGTTTATCCCCTTTCTGGACAGGACCTGCAGAGCTGTGACCAGGGATCCGGGCTTGTCCGTGACCGTAAAAAGCAGAGAGGTTTTTTCCTTGTTTCCGGTTTCCGGAGGCAGACTGCTTATGACCAGAAATCTGGTCCAGTTGTCCGGAGTGTCTTCCAGACCCTGCTCAAGCAGGTTCAAATGGAATATCCGGGCCAGGTCTCTGTGTCCCAGGGCTGCAGCACCTTTTTCTTTGGCAGCCCTCCTGGCAGCCTGGGCCGTGCTTTCATCCGGAATCACCGGGATACCCGGCAGGTTGGCCCTGAGCCATATCGAACATTGCTGCAGAGCCTGGGGATGAGAATAAACCTTGTTTATTGCGGCAAGATCACTTTCCCGGCTCAACAGGGCATGACTGATCCGGCAGAAAATCTCAGCGTGGATGAAGACCTCGAACTTGAGAAACAGATCCAGACTCTGCCCCACACTGCCCTGCAAAGAATTTTCCAGGGGGATAATGCCCAGTTCAGCCTCCCTGGCATCCACAGCCCTGAACACGTCTTCCAGGTTGTCTTTGGGAAAGAAATCTGCACTCTGACCCAGGTATTCAACTCCGGCAAAGTAGGAAAATGTTCCTTCAGGCCCCAGATAAGCAACCCGCTGCTTTTGCTGCAGGCTCCTGGAGGAGGAAAATATCTCCCGGTAAATTGCTCGCAGATGCTCATCAGGCAACGGACCCTGGTTCTTTCCAGCCAGTCCGTTCAGCACTTCTTTTTCCCTGAATGGTTTGAAAATGCTGTCCCTGGCCTGAGACTTGATCTGCCCCACCTGCAGGCTCAAGGCCGCTCTTCTGTTCAAAAGCTGCAGAATCTTCTCATCCAGGTTGCTTATCCTGGTCCTGATTTCTTTCAGACTCTGTTCCTGGTCCATGATCTACTCTTCCCTGATGTCTTCCTGAATGCGCATTCCAAAATGACGGCCGGCTGCATCAACCCGACAGAGGACTTCATCCCCGTTTTTCAGGTTGACCACGCTTATGGGTTTGCCCTTGGCATTGACCAGCCTGATGGTCTCCGCATTCTGAAGGATAACGCTGCCTTTTTTATCTTCAAACTCAGCACTGATCAGAAGCATCGGCCTGACCTCTGTCTTGACCCTGCCCACAACCGCAGACATGGAACTGCCATCGCTGGCTACGATGAGCACTTCATTTCCGGGTGCCAGTTCTTCAAGATAGGTGGTCTTGTCGTCTGGAAGACAGGTATACGAATGCACGGCACCAGCGTTGATTCTGAAAGGCCGGGCAGCGACATACGGATTAGCCTCGGTTTCAGCATTCACCAGAAAAGTGAATGCGCTGGAATTACCCACCAGCATTCCCTGGCCGGTATTCAAAAGGGAGATGGTGTCTACACACACCCTGTGTCCCAGTCCAATGGGTCGAATTTCTGTGATCCTGCCCGGTATAAGATCCAGCCTTCCCTGATCCTGCTTGATTTTTTTTACCATATCCTTGAGCCGGGACACGCCTTTCTCATCCACCACAACAAAGTCCACCCCTTTTTCCAGGATGCCCAGGGCTGTTTCAAGACCTTCTACTGAATCCACTTCCATGCCCACGTCCGGGGCCTGGGCCAGGATATTTTCCACAGGAATGATTTCCACTTCCCTGGACAGAACTATTTTTTGCCCGGACTTGAGCAGCCTGACCACTTCCTCCTCGTCCTTTTTCTCTCTGATTTTTTTAAACGTGAAATCCTTTACATCCAGGACTTCGGTCCTGCCCAGGGCAGATATCTTCTCCATATCCTTTTTCTCGGTCAAAAGGGCGTCCACCCCGGACTCCAGGGCCAGAGTCACCAGAGACTTGTCAAAGGGAACCGCCTTAAAATATATTTTTCTGCTCATGGGTTGTGCTATCCTCTGGAATAGGTTTCAGGTGCTTCTTGTTTTCCAGGACCAGGCTGCCTGAAAAGTCAGATAAAAAAAATGCTGGATCAGGAATTATCCCTGATCCAGCATTTCCATGGCATCATCAATCTCCATGTCATTATGGACTACCTGGTTTAATGTCTTTATGAGCAAAGACGGATTGTCATGCTGGAACACGTTGCGACCCACTGAAAGGCCGGCTCCCCCGGCTTCAACCGCATCATGGACCATTTGAACCAGGTCCCGGCCATTATCCAGCTTTGCTCCACCGGCAATTACCACTGGAATGCAGCAGGCTTCAACAACCCTGGAAAAACTGTCCACGTCACCGGTATAGGGGACTTTGACCACATCGGCTCCCAGCTCTTCCCCCACTCTGGCGCAATGACATACAACATCCATGTCATACTCATCCCTGACCTTGGGACCTCTGGCGTAAACCATGGCCAGAAGAGGCATTCCCCATTCATTGGCCCTGGATGCCATCAGGCCCAGGTCCCTGAGCATGTCCTTTTCAGTTTCATCGCCCAGATTGACATGGACTGAGACAGCGTCAGCTCCCAGTTTGATGGCATCTTCCACTGAACCCACCAGGGTCTTGGCATTTGGATAGGGAGAAATGGACGTACTGGCTGACAAATGGATAATCAGACCGACATCGCTGCCTTCACCCCTGTGTCCGCACCTGGCCAGTCCCTTGTGCATGACCACTGCATTGGCCCCGCCTTCGGCTATCTTGCCCACTGTGGTTCGAAGATCCACCAAGCCCGGGATAGGTCCTACAGTCACCCCATGATCCAGGGGAACTATGATGGTCCGGCCCGTGTTCCGGTTGAAAATCCTTTCCAGTCTGATAGCTTTTCCCAAGTGCATGTTCTCTTCCTCCTCAGGTTTTGGAGGCCCAGGGCTTGCCGCGGCCCGGTCTGGTGATACAAAAAAAGGGCCGCCGGCTTTTGCCTGCGGCCCTTTGGATTGTAAGTTTAAACGGTGTGCTAGACTAAACTTCTCCCTCCAGACCACAGGCCCTGTTAAAATAAAAATACCAAAAATAAAAGTTTGCATAGGTCTGGTTGAAGGAGTTGTCTAACATGAGAAAGGACATAATTTTAAACTGCAGGTAATGTCAACAGAAAATTATAAAAAATCAAAAATTTGTGCATAGATATTTTTTATCGTTTAAATTCTAGGGTGTTATCAGTCAATGCCCACCTGAATTCCTGTGGATGAATCATACAGGTTAAAGGATTCAACCCAGGTCCGCTGGGCCCTGGCCCGAATGAAACCGATATACTGGCCCTGGTCCTGGTCAAGGGCATGGGCGTCCGAAGGAAAAATATTCTTGCCCGAGAGTTCAAGGGCTGCTTCAAAGTCCCGCCAGTGTCTCCAGCCATCCTTCAGTACGTCGGTCCTGACCTCAGTCACACTAGGATCGTCAACCCAATGTCTCATCCACCACTCAGCTGTTTTAAAACTTCGACAGGCATCCTCCCAGAAAATTTTACCGCTGGGCTGAGGCTCGGCCAGATGCCGGGGTATTGTATCCATTTCCCGGGTCAGGCCAGGGACAACAATACCCACAAAACCTCCTGGCCGGACAAATCGGCTCAAATAGCTCAGGTAAAGGACATCAGTTCCAAAATACTGGTATGCGTCCACTGACACCACCCCGTCAAAAAAACCCTGGGCAAAGGGCAGGGCGTGGGCTTCAGCCCGGATCGGAAAAACAAGATCATCCACTCCGGATTCAACCACCCGCTTATAATTGTTTTCCGGAGAAATCCAGAGGTCAGCTGCCCAGACCCGGGCTTTGAACTCTCTGGCCAGAAATATGCTGGTCATGGCTCTGCCGCAGCCCAGGTCAAGAATCCGGCAACCGGGCTCCAGGGGCAGATCCCTGGCCAGCCACTCCATGAGCCACAGGGCATTGGGACCCATCTGATTGTCCATTACCCACTGGGGATCGTATTTATTTGACCTGGGAAAAGCAGGATTGTTAAGGATCTTTGCCATACCTGTCATTTTACGTCTCCAAAATCAGTTCAATACATTGGAAAAAACTCAATCCTCTCCACCTAAAGGACAGGTTTTCAATGGGCTAATACCGGACAACCATCCAAAAGCCCTGGATATCCATCAGCTGACCTTCGCATAATCTTACAGGTTAACTGGCAGACCTTTGTCCTTAAGATATTCCTTGACCTGTCTGATGCTGAAGGTCCGGTAATGAAAAACTGAGGCAGCCAGAAGAATTTCAGCTCCCCCTTCAACTGCTCCTTCATAAAAATGTTCCAGTTCTCCGGCTCCGCCTGAAGCCACCACCGGAATGCTCACCCGCTGGGAAATGGCCCTGATGAATTCCAGGTCATAGCCCTTTTTGGTTCCATCTCCGTCCATGCTGGTGGGCAGAAGCACTCCAGCCCCCAGATCCTGGCATTCCTGAGCCCAGGCAATGGCATCCCTGCCTGTGGCTCTGGTTCCTCCGGCCACCACCAGCTCAAAACCTGACGGCATCTCAGGATTCCTTTTGCCGTCCAGGGCCACGGTTATTCGGTCTGAACCATGGACAGATGCAGCCTCCCTGACCAGATTGGGGTTCCTGACTGCTGCGCTGTTCATGAGAATCCTGTCCGCACCGGCTTCCAGGGCAGCATCAATGTCCTCAAGGCCCGAAATTCCGCCGCCTACTGTCAGGGGAATGGATATAACCGAAGATACGTTCCTGACCCATTCCAGCCTGGTCTTGCGATTTTCCAGAGTAGCAGAGATATCCAGAACAGCCAGCTCATCTGCTCCTTCCTGCTGATAAAAACCGGCATGCTCAACAGGATCTCCCACGTCCTTGATGTCAACAAAATTTATCCCCTTGACCACTCTGCCGTCCCTCATGTCCAGGCAGGGCATTATCTTTATAGTCTTCATGCTCAATCTTCCTTTAGGCAAAATGTTTTCGGACTTCCTGGATAACCTGATCGTGTCTTTCAGAATACTGCTTATTAAATACTGCTCAAGCAGGTCATATCCTTTTTTTCTACCCTTTCCCGGACTTTCTTTCAACAAAAAGCCTGTCCCTGCTCTGGCCTGAAACAAGCAAGAAGATTATATCCTGTTGAATATAAAAATGGTTTACTCTGGTTGCTAAATTGGGGGTCATCCAGTATAAATGAACTGGCTGTGATCCACCCTCAAGTGATTTCAGCTCTGAGTAATCTGGCTGCCTCCATGGATGGAGCAAAATAACGATGCAAAGGAGGAACTGATGATTTTCTTTAAAAACCTGGTAGCCTTGTTAAGTACACTATTCCTGGTAATGGTCCTTGGCTGTTCAGACCCAGGACCGGCTGAACAGGCAGGAGAAAAGGTAGATGAAGCTGTCGAGTCTGTTGAAGAGGCTTTGGACCCGGCAGGTCCTGCTGAGAGAGCAGGAAGGACAATTGATGAAACAATTGAAGACTTGGGTGAAGCTTTGGAAGCTGAAACTGATGATTAACCCCAGCGGATATCATGACAAGCATCTCTAACAGAAAATAATCATTTTCTTGATTTTGCTTGATATTTCATTGCTGGCTAATGGTCTGAGAGGAAAACCCCCTCTTTAGCAAGGTCTTTTAAGGTGGGCAAAAACAACTTTTAAGGCATTACAGGAATCTGCCAGCCACAGGGTGGTGGCTGGCAGAAAAGTAATGAACAAATGAGCACAGAAAAAAGTCCTTCAATGCCAGAGTCACTTCTGGAACTGACCCTGGCCGCTGCATTCCAGCTGAGACTAAGGGGATAAACAATAGCAAAGCTTTCATGACCGCCCCATTTTTCTCAGTACGGATTAATGGTTAAAATCCCTCCCTGCCCTCCTTAAAACTGGACCGGGCATAACCCTTTCATAGCACAGGCATTTTTCAGCCCCCAGCTCCTAAAAATATCAGGCAGAATAACCCGGGGTGGATCAAAAAAAGCCGTTTGCAGTGAACAGGCAACAGCCTGGGTGTCCACTGCAAACGGTCTTTAGCTGGCATCAAGTTTATCAAAAGATATCACCAGGATTCCGGGGTCAGCCCTCTTGCACGCCCCTGGCAATACGGTCCCCGATTTCCTGGTCAATATTGCGCCAGTATTCCAGTGCCCGCTCCAGCACCGGTTCAGACACCCCGTTTTTAAGATGCCCAACCACGTTGGATACCAGGCGGTCACGCTGAGCATCGTCCATGACTTTACGGACCAGGGTTCCCGGCTGTACCCAGTCGTCATCGTCCTTGCGTTTGGCATAGGCCGCACGGACAAAGTCTCCACTGGCACTCCACACGGCCTGCTCAGGATACCGCTCTGAATCTGCCTTGGGTCCACCCTTGGAGTTGGGGGCATAAACCGGATCGCTGACGTTCTGGACACGCATGGCACCGCCCTTGCTGTAGCTGTGCACCGGGCACTTGGGCCGGTTCACCGGGATCTGCTTAAAGTTGACTCCAAGACGGGCCCGATGGGCATCGGCATAGGAAAACAGGCGGGCCTGAAGCATCTTGTCCGGGCTGGGACCGATTCCGGGGACAAAACTGTTGGGCTCAAAAGCTGCCTGTTCAACCTCAGTATGAAAATCGTCTGGATTACGGTTCAGGGTCAGCCGTCCAACCTCATGCAGCGGATAATCACCCTGGGGCCAGACTTTGGTCAGATCAAAAGGATTAAAGCGGTAATTCTCAGCCTCGGCAAAAGGCATGATCTGTACCTTAAGAGTCCAGCTGGGATAATCCCCACGCTTGATGGCTTCAAACAGATCCCTGCGGTGGTAGTCGGCATCTTCACCAGCAATCCGGTCAGCCTCTTCCTGGCCAATAAACTCAATGCCCTGGTCGGTCTTGAAATGGTATTTGACCCAGAAGCGCTCGCCCTTGGCATTGACCCACATGTAAGTGTGGCTGGTATAGCCGTTCATATGCCGGTAACTTCTGGGAACCCCCCGGTCGCCCATGAGAATGGTCACCTGATGAGCAGTCTCCGGAGACAGGGTCCAGAAGTCCCATTGCATGTCATTGTCCCGGAGTCCGTTATCTGCACGGCGCTTCTGTGAATGAATAAAATGCTGGAATTTCATGGGGTCGCGGACAAAAAACACCGGAGTATTGTTCCCCACCATGTCATAGTTGCCCTGACTGGTGTAGAATTTCAGCGCAAAACCGCGCACATCACGCCAGGTATCTGGGCTGCCGCTCTCACCAGCCACCGTGGAAAACCGGGCCAAGACATCGGTCTTTGCCCCGGGCTGAAAAAGAACCGCCTTGGTGTAGGCGCTCACGTCCTGAGTGACCTCAAAAGATCCAAATGCCCCTGAACCCTTGGCATGAGGCTGGCGGTCCGGAATCATCTCCCGGTTGAAGTTGGCCATCTGCTCAAGGAGGTAATGGTCCTGGAGCAGGATAGGGCCGTCCGGTCCCACTGTCAGAGAAAATTCATCACTGGATACTGGCATGCCGGCATCATTGGTTGTGGGTTTCAGCTTGTTGTCTTTCATGTTGATTGCTCCTTTCATTTTTTTGACCTGCAGACAATTGCCTCTTTAAAGAATGGGCAACTAAGCCACCAGGACCTGCAAGTTACCCTGAAGAAAACCTGCCTGCCCCGAGAACTTGCCTGCTGGCTCATGAAGTTATAAATGATCCTCTTCTACTGCTTATATTTATAAGTCATTTCATCAGAAAAAGGCAAGGGCTTTTAAATACAGGCCCGGAAGGCAGGTCCAGTATACCAGCGGCCTGGATTAATCTAGCCTGAACAGGCCCGGCCAAGTATGCTGTGGGCCATACGGATATGAGGAATGTCCTTCCAGGAAAGACCAAGGAGTCCGGCACCGTACGAGTCCACGGCTACCGGGTCCAGTCCGGCCACCATCCTCTGCACCGGGGGATCACAGGTTCTGCCGCCAAGGTGGTATTCAGCCATACCCACTGAAGCATCTATTATGGACAGGTGGTGCTTTGATCAAGTTTGCCTCATTCCTGTAACTCCTGAACATTAGTTTAATATTAAATAAACCTGGGTTTATATTTCAGGAACTAGTTTTAGTGTTCATAGTTCATCTGTGACAGGATTATCATTACATCTTCCATACATCTATCTGATTTTATGAGATTAATTATCCAGAGCAATGCAAGCATTATTGCTGGCACACCACTTGCCTATGCCTTCAGCAGCAACACAACAACACGCACAGGAGGAAGGCATGCATACAACAAGCAAAATAATTATTCTCTTGATTCTTATAGTATTTATTGTCCTTGCCATATCAGGTTGTGGAGGCATGCATGCAGCCAGGACAGCCATTGAAAACAGGGAAATGTCCCTGGAAGTGGTCAATGAAGATCCGCTCATGATCCAGGGGGAACAAGGCAGATCCGTACATGTCATAATCAATGATCAGGACCTTGGAGTCGCTGATGAAATCCGGAGGGGAATGGAACAGCAGCTTATTAAAAAAGGCTATGTTGTTTCTGACGTTGAACAGGCTGATATGATCTGCATGTATATGCTGCATCCGGACCAGGACAGTAAAACAGCCAGGGAGATTCACGGTCCTGGTGACATGGGTGCCATAGCCGGAGCCACCGGCGGGTTCTGGGCTGGAGCCAGAAGAGGCAAAGTGGGGGAAGCCCTGGCAGGTGGCCTGATCGGTGCGCTTGTCGGCGGGGCAACTGACCTGACCAGTTCCATGGTCAGTGTGGACAGTATCAGCATCAGAGTTGATTATCAGGTTGTTCAGGCCGACTTGGTTGAGAGCAGGCCTGAATCAGACGAAGTTGGTGAAAGGACTTCCCTTGATTCCAGGAGTGATAGCGGAACCTTTTATGTGCAGGCCAGAAAAAGAGGACTGACCTGGGAAGAAGCCAGAAAAGATCTGGTCAAAAGCATCATCAGCACTGCAGGAGGGATGTTTTTCTGATTAGGCAGGAACGCCTGTTCATAAAAACAGCCTGGTTTTTATTGATATATTTTAAAAATATTATTATTCACTCAGTATTTTATTATTTTTTCATCCAGAACCTGGGATATTTCAAGTTTGAATCCATAATATGATCCAGACCATATTGGAGAAGTCATGCCCTATTATCTGTCCTTCCAGTATTCAGCCATTCAAAAGACCATTCTGCGTCATCACCGTTTGTGGTGGATGGCTGGAACCAGTCTGACCTTATCCAGGTTGAATGAAATTGATCTGCCGGATATTGCCGGGAAAAACCGGGGTAAGGTGCTTGTTGCCGGAGGCGGAAAGTTTACGGTCAAGTTTGAGGCGCAGCAGGATGCCCAGCAATGTCTTGAAGAGACAAAAAAGCTGGTTGCTACCACCCTTCCCATGCTTGAATTTCAGGCCTGCCTGGGAGAGGGTGATAATTTGAAACAGGCCTGGGAAAAGGGTAAAAACGATTCTCCTGGACTGCGCGAGCAAATCCAGAGCCAGAAGGCCGGCTTCAGGGGATATGGACTGACTTTCAATCCTCATCTTCAAAGATGTGATGAGTGCGGAGAATATCCGGCTGTTGCAGGAAAAGGCATTTCTCAAGGAGAAAAAAAGCCCGAAATCTGTTCATTATGTTATGAAATGGGGTCAGCTTCTAGAATTGACAAAAACAGCCTGACTGGGAACATGACCACCCTGGAAAAAATATACTCCAGGTATTTTGAGAAAAAGCAAGAGCACCTGCCTGCAGAGATTCCCGCCAATTTTGAAGATCTCTTTCAAAAGAGCGATAATGAAGATAAGGGCCGCAAGCGCATGGCAGTCTGGGCCTCGGACATCAACAACATGAATGACAAGGTTCCGGTCTGGCTGGCTCAGGATGAAGATAAGATCAAAGAGACCTTTGATGAGGTTAAGCAGATTTTTATTGATAGTACGGTTAACGCACTGATAAACACCGGCTTTTCTCCAGTCTCCAGGGATAATGGGAAGAAATACCTGCCATTCAGGATAATAGTGGCTGGAGGCGATGATCTCTGCCTGGTCATGGATGAAAAATATGTCCTGGACTTTGCAACAAACCTTTCAAAGGCGGTCAATGAAGCATTGGCTGGTTTGGCTGATGATCATCCTTTGAATATATCTTGGATTGAAGCTCGCAAGTCTGATATCAGAAAGAGAGATCCTCAAAGAATGATCAAACCAACAGAACCTTACGGATTCGGAGCCTCTTTTGTTGTTACTCCGGTGCATTCCCCTTTTTCCAGGCTACACGCCCTGGGCGAGCTGCTGATGAACGAAGCCAAAGAAAAAACCGGGCGCAAGGCCAACAGTGTCAATTGGAGAATTATCGGGGATGAGGCGGATGTCAGCTCCGAGCTGCTCAAGTTTGAAAAACCGGTGTTTATTGAGCCTGGGAGTGAGCGGCCTGCGGACTGGTCAGGGCTGGATCTTTCTGATTACCAGGCATTGTGCGCCAGGCACAAATTGAGCAACTCTCAGGTTCAACAGCTTGCAGCCTGGCTTTTTGCGTACTCTGGTCAGCCCGATGCACTTGAAAAACAGATCATAAAGCGGGCCTCGTCCGAACATGACAAGAACTACTCCTGTCTGCTTCTGGAAGAAAAGTTCAGGGAAAAATCAGCAGATAATGGGCCGGGCAAGTTAATTCCGGCCAGACTGGCCACATTTCTGGAACTTATGAGCCTGCCGGGGAGTAAAAGAAATGAATAGCAAACTATTTTATATTCAGGGGAAGCTTAAGGTCCGGGCCAGGGGATACTGGTTCACCGGAGGCGGAGCCAAAGGCCCTTTTGGGTATTATCCTCATTTAAAGGATGAAAACGGGCTGCCGGTTTATCCGGACACCCAGGTCAAAGGTGACCTGCGCATGGCTGCCGAGTGGTTGAAAAGTCTTGGGCACTGCACTGACAAGGACCTGGTTACCAGGGTTTTCGGACGAGAAAATGATTCAGCTTCGTCTCTGCTGTACCTGAGCGACCTTGAGTTGACCAGTCAGGACAGGACAGTCCATCCTGCGGATATTTTCCAGGTCAAGCCCAGGATCAAAATTGATGAAAACACAGGAACTGTTCAGAAAAATATGCTGGTCAACAGGGAGATGGCTTTTTTAGAAGGCAGGGTCCTTGAATCTGAGCTTTTCCTGGGACTTTTCCGGGAACCGGAAGAAATGGAAAAAGCTAAAGACCTGCTTGACAGGGCAGTCAAGCTTTTAAGCGGGTTCGGGGCCTTCAGGTCCAGAGGATATGGCATGGGCAGGCTCAGAATTGAATGGAGTGATCCAGAAGAAATATCCTTTTCTTCATTTGAACAGGACATACCTGACAAGCTGAATGTTGTTTATCAGACCAGGACCCATTTAAGGAGCAAGCCCATTGGCCAGGGCTCAGCCCAGACAGTGGAGGGTCTTGATTATATTACCCCGGAACAGTTCAGGGCCTGGTTTGTTAAGGCGTATTATCAGCTCTTCGGATCATGGCCTTCCCTGGAAGACATGGGCATGCTCAGTTTTTCCGCCCTTTGTCCGGCCTGGTTTGATGAGCAGTCCAAATCAGCGCCTCAGGCGGGCTTTATCCCTCCCATGACCACCCTGCGCAGGCAGAAAGTTGATGTGGACAGCTGGGAGGTTAAGGATGTTTTTAACCACAAGCAGGACCATAAGGACATGGTAGCTGATCCTGACGATGACAGCGGGCTGTATTATGGAAAGCAAAAGACCATGGCCAGGGGATGGTATGTGACCGGAGAAGAAAAACCATCGGCCTACAGAATCAGAATAATGGCCAGATCCAGAAACAGCATGGATGACAAGTTTACAACAACAGAAAACGGGCTCTTTGTGCAGGAATATATCAGCCGGGGAACCAGGTTCAGCTGCACTGTCTCCATAACCAGGCCGGAGTCTGATTTTGGGGGCAAAGCATATTTTATAATTAAAAACATCCCTGTCCTGATCAAGGGATGTGTCTTTGAAGCTGGAAAAATTACTCCTGATAAACAGACAGATGCAGCTTCTGAACAGCCAGGCCCTTTCCTGGTAACCAGGCCCATTGCCTTTAATGATAATTTTATGAGCCAGAATTCAAATTCAATAAAATTGTCCAGTGTTGCCGGTTATAATTCCACCCTGAAAAGAGCAAGACGCAACAGGATATCCATAATGCCCGGATCGGTTTTGAATAGAGAAGAGTCAGGGCATACCATGGCTTGGGCCGGTTTTGGGAATCAAGTTGAATACAACAAGCCTGAACCTCCGCCCAACAATGGCAGAGACCATGGCAGGCAGCCATCCGAAAATAAATATTTTCTCTCTGGATTGGAAAAAACACTCACTGTCAAGAGCATGTCCAGATCCCAGGCAGGCTTTCTGCGCAGCCTGCTGGAACTGGATAATGAAAGGATCAACAATATCCTTAATGAGCGCGGTGAAAAGTTTCAGGACAAGGATAACGACCTGAAAATCATCTACAAAAGCATTACTGACAAAAAAACTTTTGAAGAGAAAAAAGCTCATATCCAGGCCATTTTAGAACATATGCAGGTTCTTTGGTGGAAAGATAAACAAAAAAGGATGCAGGATGAATGTAATAAATAACGCATTTTACGCCCTGAAGATCAGAGTTCAGTTCAGGCTGCAGACTCCTCTAAGCCTTAAGTCCGGCTATGAAGGAGATCTGGCTGATTCCAGCATTGAGAAAACACCTGACAATAAAATGCTGCATATCAACGGTTATGTCTGGGCCTCTCTCATGCGCAGGTCGCTTATGCAAAGCGGGCAAGAAGAACTTGCCAGGCTGGTCGGCTCTTATCCGGATGATGAAGCAAACGAAACTGGCGTGTCTCCGGTATGGTGCAGTCCCGGCTTTTGTGATCTAAAGGCACTGGACATCAGGCCCGGCAACAGGATTGACCGCAAATACGGCACAGTGGCTGCAAAGGCTTTGTATTCTGAAGAACTGGTTTCGCCAGGCATTGAACCTTGTCTGAATGCGGTTATTTTCTGTGAAGACAAAAATAAGGCAGAAGAATGGGCAAGGTCTCTGCCGGATGCTCTGGCAATAATAGATGCCGGCCTGGAAACCATCGGCGGAAACTGGTCCTATGGCCTGGGCCGTCTTGCTCCCCTGAATTTCATGACCAGGACATTGAACCTCACAAATGAACATGATCTTGACCTGCTGTGGAGTCAGGATGTTGAAAAATGGGATGAGAATAAAGCCTGGGAAGAGCTGTCCAGCAAGTCCAGACTGGTCAAAGGCAAATGGAGCAGACTTAGAGTTAAAGCCAGGGTAGCGGATGGTCAGCTTCTGGCTGTATCCACTCAGGCTCCGCCTCTGGAGTTTGATCTGGAAAAATATGGACTGGCAAAAAACTCCAAACTGCCGGATACCTTTGTGTACCAGGAAAAACAGGTCATAAGCGGCAGACCTGAATCCAGGTACATAATTCCGGGTAAGGCCTTTCGTCAGGCAGTTCTGTCCAGGGAACTGGAGCGAAGGCTGCGCAGCCAGGGAGAACAGATCTGTTATGGTGATCAAAAGTCCTCAAATAATGATCAAGAGTCCTCAAAAAGATGCGACTGCACAAGGTGCCGGTGGTTCGGCAATACTGAATGGAGGGGTCTGGTATCAGTGTCAGACGCGGAAGTTATTGACCCTGATATTGCCATACTCAACAGGATTCAGCTCTGCGAACACTCCATGCAGAACATGAATCTCTTTTCCGGAGCATATCTGAAGCAGGGGGAGTTTGAACTGGACATAATTGTGGATATGAGCCGGAATCAAGCAGAAGGAAGAGAAGCCTACCAGGCCATAAAGGCTTTATGTGAAGAAATGAAGCCTGAAGGTTCAGCCCCACCCGGCTGGTATCGCCTGGGCAAAACATCCACATGTACTGGCCAGATTGAGATATTTGAAATTATTGAGGAAAAACCGGAGCAAAGCCATGAGTAATCAGTACAGGCAGGGATATTTTAATTTCATCTCCCGGGAAATACCTGTGCAGGACTATTCTTTTCCTGATCCTGCCGGCTGGGATGACGGATTTGTTGCCTATTCAGCCCGGGAGGAAAGGCTGGGCGATTTTTTAAAAAATAATGCTGTTCTCAGCTGCGGTCATGTCAGTCAGAAAGATGGGTACATAATGGAAGTGAACTTCTGGAGAGAAAAAAACAGCGTCCTGGAGGAAGTATGCATTGAACGCCTGGATGGTTCTGTTCTGGAGCAGAGATGGACACTGGAGATTGAGCCTGCTCCGGAAAAGGCAAACTGTTTTTTCAGAGATGTTGAAACAATGGTTCGCAACGGTACAGAATCAGGCATATTTTCAGGCGCTATGGATTGCGTCGAGGTTATCCAGCCGGATATCAGGATGCATGTATTCATGAGCAGGAGGACTGAGCATGGCTAAGAAGGGTTTAGATCTCGGACCCCTGGGGTCAATGGGGGCTAAGGTTAAAGACAGCAAGGGTAAAGTCATCAATACTCCCAGCCAGAACAACAAATCAGGCAAAAAAAAATCTGGTAAGGGGCCTGGGAAAAAACCATTTAAGGCTCATGGCGGGCCTAATAAAAGCAACAAGACTACGCCTTATTCCTTTATTCCCAGACCTGGATACAAGACTGCTGAACCTGCAAGTCACGCAAGATTATTCAAAGACAGATGTGATATTGCTTTTGAGGTTGAATGGACTCTTGTAACACCGGCAGCACTTAACCCTTGCACTGACAATTCTGAGTATTCATCCATGCCCAGTGACAACAAAGATGAATATTGCGGTTATAACAAGCGCTGGCTTATGCTGGGCGGCAGGTTCGCCATCAGCCCGTTCACGGTCAAGTCTGCTGTTGCCAATGGTTTTGTCAACCTCATGGGCGGGTGCTACCGGGTTATAACAAAAGAAGAAGGCCATCCTGAAAAGCTTAAGTTGTCAGGAAATTATCCATATAATGGAGGATGGAAAAGATACAGGGTTAATATGGATCATTCCAGGCCTGGAATAATAACAGCAATTAAAGAAGCTGAAGATGGATCCAGAAAAATTTCTGTGCAGCCTGTGCAGGAATTTTACATGGATTATCCCAATCCGGGCATTCCCCTGGAAAAGAATGGAACCTGCTACGCCTCTTTGGAGGACAGAGGTCCGTATAGACCTGCCCTCATCAAGTCTCTGGCAGCTTCCAGGGATGCGGTGCATACTAGTAAAGTTCAATATCATGGACCATATCGCTACGGTATGGATCTGCAAAAAGGTCCTGGAGAGGGCAAAAAGCATCATCACCGTTTCTTTAATGAAAAAGGGGCAACCCTCGAAGGGATCATACCCAGGGAAAACTTTTTTTCCTATAGAAAGATGAAGAAAATGGTTTATATGGGCGGCATGAAGCCGGAAAAAACCAATTTCCCTGCTCATGATCCCTGGTATGAAGACCTTGGCGTTCTTAAGCCGGGTGATTTTGTTTATTATCAGGATTTTGGCGGCAGAATCACCAATGTGGGTAAAAACTTTCAGTTCAAGGCCCTGTTTTTTCATGAAGATGCTGTCCCTGATAGTCAGAAGCTCTGCAGAAATGTAGAATCCCTTTGTCCCAGATGCTCTCTGTTTGGAATGAATGACGAAACCGAATCAGATAGGTCTGGAAAAGATCGTGCTGTGGGTCTGAAGGGCCGGTTTAAAGCTGCAGCCCTGATTAGTAATCAAAAGGTATTCCTTTCAGACAAACCAATGTATATCAATCAGCCGGTCAAGGCCAAACTCAATAAATGGATTGAAGAGCATGGCAATGAAGTGGCTTCGCAGGCTCTCCTGCCCATACTAGGGCCGCCCAAACCCAACAAGCGGGATAAAGACGGCTATTTCAGCAAGGAATCCGGGAAAATTAAAGGAGCCAAGATTTATAAGCATTTCAATTTGTCAGGATATGATGAAAATACCTTCAGGGCATCAAATCACAGGATGGAAAAACTGGATTACAGCAATAAACTGCGCAATTACGCTCAGGTCTGCAACCCTGGTCTTATTTTTTCCGGGGTGCTGGGAGTGGAAAACTGTTCAGTTAAGGAAGCCGCCGCCCTGATGATCCTTCTGGAGCACTCCATTGCCAAACATGGCTTCAAACTTGGTCTTGGAAAAGCTCTGGGCATGGGCAGTGCTACTTCCAGAATCAAGGCCGTCTGGATAAGAAAGCCTGACGATTATACCTGGCAAAAGATTGAAGTTGATCACACTAATCTTGTTGAAGAAGCTGGAAAACTTTTGTCCGGCCTTAAAAAAGAAGTGCATGATATGCGCACAAAACATAACAAGCTTCACCAGTTGGACACCAATAAGCTTCCAGATGCAAAACATTTTGGTTTCCCGAAGGAAGGATCGCATTACTGGAAAAACTGCAGACCTTGATCTGACAGCTTTGATCATGTCCACTTTCATTCCCTTTTTCAACCTTAAGCTTACTTTCAGGCTTGATGGCCGGGTCATTCTTCCAGTATTTACCGGCCCGGCCTGGAGCGCGGTTATCCGGCGCGGGCTGAAAAGATATCTGCCGCCGGACTTTTCCCAGGCCAATGCCGGGGTCATGCCTGTACCGTTCAGTCCCGGTCCTGGTCCAAATACCATTCACCTGGGCCTAATATTACCTGAAGTGCTGGCCAGGCCGGTCCTGGAGATGCTCTGGGATTTCAATTCTCTCGGCGGTTCAGGATATCTCCGGCCAGGCATAAATATCCATCTGGTCCAGGCTCAGTGCCAGGTTAGCTCGGCTGTAATCCTTGAGCATAGCAAACACGATATTTTATGGCAGCCTGAGCTGGCCAGACCTGTAACCCCGGAGGTTCTGGAACCTAGAATTGCTGAACTTCAGCATTGGAAAGGTTTGAACCTGAAACTTATTACTCCCCTAAGAACACCAAGGCCTGCTGGAGCAAAAGAAGATGGACACCGCTACTGCGATCCGGATTATTTTCATGATCCAACTAATGATCTCTGTCTGGGCCATCTGGCAGGCAAGGTCAGATACCTGGACCTGGAGCAGGAATTGCTGCAGGTAATTGAAAGCGGACCTGTATTATCCGGGTCTGAGCTGAACTGGACAGACATTCCTTATGGCCGGGGAATCCCCAAAACTTTGGGCGGGGTAACAGGAAAACTCACGTTCACAGGCCGTCTATCCAGACGTCAGGCCCTGGCTCTGGCCCTGGGAGAACATACAGGACTGGGTAAAAACGGATCGTTCGGACTTGGTTTTTATAGACTGCAGCCCTATTCATAAACTTTATGCCTGGTCCAGCCGGAAAGGAGAATAACATGCCTGGCTCCAAAGCTGCTCACAATGCTCAAAAAGCCTGTCCCAGACACCCTGTATCTGGTAGAACCGGACCAGGCATGCGCACTGGCATAGTGTTTGTTCTGGGAGGCTTTTTTCTGGCCTCTCTGGTTATGGCTCTGCCTGAACTGGCAGTGATTTCTTTTCTGCTGTTCGGAGCATCTGTCATCTGGTTGCATGGCCCGGAATCAGAACAGGGCCAGGGTTCTTGTTCTTCAGTCGGTCATTATTTTGAAAGCCTGAACAGCAGTATTCATGACAACTGTTACTCGTTTGAGCAAAGAAGCCTGGCTGGAAGTGTGCATGGTGCATGGCCGCCGGGCTTTAGGATCATACCTGGGCATGACCTTGACCACATGAGGCTCACTGACTCTTTTGCTGACTCCACCAGGGTTGATTCCCTTGATCATGATGACTGCATGCAGGCAGGGGTTAATCCGGCTACAGGCCTGCCCATGATGGGCTGTGTTGATGTTCACGGCAACCCTTACGGAACAGGTGAGTCCTTTCACAGCTCTTTTTCGACCAGCCAGGCCGGCTTTGATGACATGTTCAGCAATGACTTTATCCATGATGATCCTTTTGATAGTTTCAGCAATTCATTTTCAGATTCATGTGGTTTTGAATCAAGCCTGAGTAATGACTGGCACAATCCTTTTGACGACTGAACCACAATGATTTGATCCTGAATCCATTAAAACAGGATTCAGGATTAGACCATCCAGCCCCAAAAATCAGATCTTCGGACCAGCATCATAAGCACAACCCTGTCTCCAACTTTCAGGCAGAATCTGTCCTCTCAAGCTGTCAACCATGGTTTGTTTCTACTACAACTTTGGTTGAAAAATGGCTGACTGCAGCAACAGGTGCTCATCACTCATCTATCCTCAACATATTGTAATGATAACAAATAAATTATATATTACGTCCTGGCGCGCCCTTTGCAACTGATGCATCCAGCCTGACAAACAATCTACCTGATCAGGGAGGAAGGATGCAGAGAACTTATGTGCTTGAATATGGGACTTATCTGCGCAAGGTCTCAGACAGTCTTGAGTTGCGTAAAAAAGACAAGGTCTTATGCCAGATCCCACTGAACGGCCTGAAGCAGCTTACCCTGGTCGGGGGCGTGTCTCTGAGCTCTCCAGTCATGGATCTTCTGGCCAGAAACAGGATTGAAACCATCATTTTAGGCCGAAACTGGGATTTCAAGGCCAGGTTCATGGTTGATGAGCACAAGCATGTTGCCCGGCGCATGGCCCAGTACTACAAAATGGGCAATCCTGACTTTGCGCTCAGAGCGGCCAGGGTCCTGGTCCGCTCCAAGCTTGAAAACGCATCCTCGTTTTTGTCCATCAGGGGCAGGAATTATCAGGATGAGGAACTGCATGCTGCCGGGGCAAAGATCAGCTCACTGGCAGAGGCTCTGGAGTCGAGAAAGAGCATTGAGCAAGTCCGGGCCGTTGAAGGACAGGCCAGTAAAGTGTATTTTGCCATGTTTCCCAGGTTGCTCAGGAATAAAAGTTTTTCATTCAACGGCAGAAATAGAAGACCTCCCCTTGACCCGGTCAATGCTATGCTCTCCTATGTGTACACTATGCTGATCATGGAAACTCTGACCATGATTACAGCTGCCGGACTTGATCCATATCTCGGTTCTCTGCATGCTTTGGAAAGGGGCAGACCTTCTCTGGCCTGTGACCTGGTGGAGGAATGGCGGACTTTTCTGGGCGATCGTATGGTCCTGGGCCTGATCAACAGGCGCCAGCTCAAAAAATCCGACTTTACCATTCGCAGCGCAAATCAGCCAGGCAAGTATCAGAAGGAGGATAGATCCCTGCCTGTTGAAATGAAGAAGCATGCCACCAGGAAATTGATTGACCGATATGAAAAATGGATGGCCACCAGGGCCATTTGTCCAGTCACTAGTGAAGAAACCGATTACCGGGGACTGATGCGCCGGCGGATCTGGAAGTTCTGCCGCTGGATTGAGGGGCGGGAACGCAGTTTTGAGCCTGGCTTGTGGTTTGTGGAGAAATAACATGTTCTACCTGGTCTGCTTTGACATATCCGATGACAGGGCAAGGTACAAAGCCGGGAGAATGTTAAAAGGCTTTGGCTACCGGGTCCAGAAATCGGTTTATGAATGTCCAAATATGAACAAAAGCAAGTTGATCAAGCTGAAGCACAAACTTGAAGAACTTATTGATCAGGAGAAAGATACAGTCAGGTTTTACCAGTTATGTAAAGAGTGTCTGGGTGTGTTTGATTCTTCCGGAAATGGTGAACAGCCGAGAATCAAAGACTTTTTTGTGGTTTGAGCCGTGCCTGTATCATCGGACAGAGGTTTTATCATTTTACCTGTTTTATGCGCAAGACATTGAAATAAGATGGGATGCAGACAAGCAGGTCTGACGAATTATTTTACCTGATATTATGAGGTGTTGCAGGGTAGTGCTTTTTCAAAACTTCATTTCCGGGTGTTACCGGGTCAGGATCTGCCGGGAAAGCCTGATCAGGGCTTGC
>NZ_KK365986.1:0-9393 GCF_000686525.1 Desulfonatronovibrio hydrogenovorans DSM 9292 | reverse complement strand
GTCTGAAAATGGCTTCTGGTCAGAAGGGTTAAGACTGAAACCCAGGCTTAAACAACTTAAGCCTGGGTTTTATTTTTTATGCTGCTTCACTTCTGAGCTCACAGAGTTCACAGCAACTACATCCAAAACAACGGTTTGATTTAAAAGGATTTTCCTCGCAAGGCTCTGTTTTTGTTTCAACTTGGCACGGCCTTTGCCTTTAACCAGGCAAAACTCACAACAACAAAAAAGGAGAACCTAATGAAAAAGACCGGAATGGTTATGATTATGATGGTTATGTCTGCTGTGCTCTGCCAGAACAGCTTTGCCGGTGAGTACCTGGGGTTGAAGATTGGAAAGGACTCCAGGGAAGAAGTCATGGCTATGTTTGATAAACGAGGCGGGGCTTATGGGGACAACTGGGGGTACCGCGGCTACACTGAGTTATCCATGCTCAAAATTAACCGTTATGAAAACATGGACAGGCTGGGCAAAGTGAATCAGGCCTGGCTGTATTTCACACCGGAAGATGTCCTGTACAGGATCGCAGTGGAATACGCTGATCCGGGCCAGACCTTCAAGGTGGTCAAGGATGCCCTGGATGGCAATTATGGCCGGCCTGGTCAGTCAGGCTTTGGTTTTACAGAAGAGTACCTCTACCGCCATGGCCGGGTTCGGATCGATCTGGTCAGGAACTCCTTTGGTTTTGGAGACATGCAGACAACTACCCTGAGCTACACCTATGAGCCTGCATTGGCAGAAGTGGAAAAAATGAAGGAGATTATCGAAGAAGATATCCGGAGAATAAACGCGGAAAAAGTGGGAGGTGACCTGTAATGAGCCGGATAGATCTGAATACGGTCAACCTGAAGGCCAGAAGAAGGGCCAGGAGGAACAGTTTTATAAATGATCCGGCCAGATTCCATACCAGGAAGATGGAGAACAAAAAACGCAAACAAGAACTGAAGCCTGGCTGGAAAGAGCGGCAAAACTGGCTGCAGTGATCCATGTGCTTGAAAAAGTTCATGGTTCAAGATAGAGAGTGCATATATATAGCCTTTCCCGCGCAAAACAAAGGAGACTGTTGATGATTTTAGCTTCCCTGGTCGGAAACCAGCCTGGGGCAATAGCTGTGGTGGCCAAGACTCTGCTTGATAACCAGGGTCTGGAAAAAGTTTATTTGCTGCCTACCAGAAAAACCGGTGTGTACGCGAAAAGCTTGCAGGAATTGCTTAAAACCTGGAATGTTGAGGCAGACATCCTCAGCAACAGTATCTCCGCCATTGGGCTCAAGTCCATATCAGACAATCATAAGGCTTCAGGCCTATATTTCAATGTCTCTCCAGGTATGAATTTCCATCTGGCATCTCTGGCTGCAGACATTGATCCCGATCTGGTGTTGCCTGTTTATGCTTCGGATTCATATCTTCATGATTTGAAACAGGACAAATCATGGGAACTGCCTGATCTAGGAATTGACAATCTTTTGAAACTGCACTTGGTGTCACTCAACTATCAGAAAAGCGTTGGCCGGGGCTTGTTCAAAGAGTCATCCTTATCTTTCAATGAAAAAGAGGTCATTAGATTAGATTTCTGTTTTGAGTCAAAAGGAAAAATAATTGGTCTGGTCAGTATTAAAGGTTCTACCAGGGATGAGATAAACTCGCAGTGCAGGAAAATTGCAGACATATCCCGTAGCGCATCCCAGTTGAACGATCTCCAGCCAAGGCTTTTTATTCGTTCAAAGGACAAGTTAGCCATAAAACGCATGCTGGCATATGGGTTCGACCCCATCGAAGACTTTAGGCATGACAAAGAGCAAAATAGAGAGAAATTAAGAAAACTTTTATATGACAAAAAAATCTCAGCCCCCAATTCAGAGACATTCACTGACAATCAATTATCAAAGGTTATTGCTGTCTCAGAAGGCAAAGGGGGGACAGGACCTGATCTTCTGGTCTCTCTTGGCAATGATCCTGCTTCCACAATTCAGGCCATAATGGCCCATGAGCCTGGCGACTGCTACCTGGCCTATGACAAAAAATCCAAGTACATTAGTGACCTGACCGGCAGACTCTGCCAGATGGCCCACAGACTTCCAGTGAACAGACTTATTCCTCTTAAGACAGATCTGATTGGAAGCAACCTGAATATAAATACATTGCCAGATCTGTTCAGGGATAAACCCATCATTGTCAATGTTTCTCCAGGAACCAAAGCCCAGTGCTGGAACATGACTTTGGACAGAGACAAAAGCTCAGTTTTTACCCTGGATAATAATGAAAAGTCTTCACGCTCGCTGGACTCTTCCAGAAGCTATCCTTATGCGGCCATTCCAGTTGCTCTCCAGGCCGAAACCTGTGGCGGGCCGTTGCTTAAAGACAAAGCCATTTCCTTTGAAGATTTTTTGAAGAATGAAGATTGGTGCGAGGCTATGCTGAAGCATGTCCTCAAAGTTGCCAGGCAAAAGCGGAGCAAGGAAAACAGCGTATCCCTTAACTTGCTGGAAAGACAAAGACATGGTGTGAGTTATAAACGTCTTGATACAGATCGCATCGTGGTTCAAGTTATGGAAGGCGGGCAAACCTTTAAACACATTTGTCGCAGTAAGAGTAAACACGACGGTTTCTGGCTTGAGCCGGTTGTTGCTTATGGATTTCTGAGAGCTGGAAAGGAAAAAATTTGTGATATGATGCTCAATGTTGCCTGGAGCTGGGATGTGGTTGAAGGTAAGAACGATCATTTTCATGGAGAGCTTGATATTGTTATTAACTGGGAGGGAACTTTTCTTGGCGTGTCATGCAAACAGGGCTACAGCGGACACGAAGATCCTGTCAGTGCTTATGAGCAGGCCAAGACCGATGTGATTGGAGTTTCCAAGTTCGGTCTGGGCAGATTTGCAGTACCGATTCTTGTGGGCCCCCTGGTGCAGGGCGCTGCCAGAGAGTCTGGAGAAGAAAGGCTGCTTGAACTTAACCTGGTAGATTTTGCACAGCCTGAAAAGCTTATTGAGAAGATTGACTCTCATATCCAGAGCTTAAGGAGTTTTTCTTCATAAAGAGGAATTCATGACTAAAACAGACAGATCAGCCAGAATCCTGTTTACCATTGTCGGTTACAGAGATCCTTTCAGTAAATCAGGTCAAGACCGACAGGCCCCAGGGCCTGTTCTGAGTCTGCTTTCCGAAATGGATCACTTTACAGGCATTGTCCTGGTCCATACAGGTGACAAGACAGAGAATGCCTGCACACTCAAACAGATAATCCAGGAACGACATGGAATAGAGACAGTCACTTCTGAACTCAAAATATCTGATCCAACAGATTATGAAGACATCCTTCAGGGTTTGCGCCGTGTGTTCAGAGAGACAGCCAGGGAGGTGTCTGACGGGCACTATTATGTGTCCATGTCATCGGGAACACCGCAGATGCATGCATCCTGGCTCCTGCTGACCGCATCAGGAGAGATTCCTGCCCGTCTGCTTCAGGTCAGGGAAGAAAGATATCAAAAGCCTGATCAACTCCTGGTCAGGGAGATAGACCCCAGGGTCAGGGTCTTTCCCAGGGTCCTGCCCAGTACGACTCCGGTTATAGCACAGGGTCCTGATCAAGCCAGGATCCTCAAGCTGAAACAAGAGATTGGAATAGTCGGTGATCACCCTGCCCTGATGGACACCCTCACCCAGGCTGCCAGGGTGGCTGGTCATGACGCTTCGGTCATGATTCTTGGGGAAAACGGGACTGGAAAGGATCTTCTGGCCAGGTATGTCCACAAAATGAGCCCCCGGGCAAAGGGGCCGTTAATATCTGTCAATTGCGCTTCCATCCCTGAAAATATGGCCGAATCCCAACTATTCGGTCACAGAAAAGGAGCTTTCACTGGGGCTGAACGGGACCATGCAGGTTATTTCATGCAGGCTCACGGAGGAACCCTGTTTCTGGACGAGGCTGGAGAGCTCCCTCCCTATATTCAGGCAAAACTGCTCCGGGCTATTCAGCAGAAGGAATTTTACAGAATTGGAGATACTGCCCCCTCAAAAGTGGATTTCCGGCTTATTTCTGCGACCAACAGAGATATGGCAAGGGGCATAGACACAGGAGAAGTGCGGGAAGATTTCTATTTCAGATTGAATGAATTTACACTCCTGCTGCCCCCCTTGCGGGAAAGAAAAACGGACATTCCAAGTATCTGTGCCTCTTTTTTGCCAAAGTTCAACAAAATTAACCAGAATCTGTTCATATCCCCGGATGCTTATGAAACAATGTACGGCTACCACTGGCCGGGAAATATCAGGGAACTCTACAACAGGATGCAAAAAGCATCCATAATGTCTGTTGACGGAGTGATCACAGCCAGGGATATATTCCTGGATGAACCGCTCAAGGCTCGTTCAGGAATACCTGAGCCTTTTGAGGGGTTTTCCATGGAGAGCCATACAAAGAATATTCGAGCCAAGCTCATAGACCGGGCTATGGAAAAAGCAGATGGTAATATGAGCCTGGCAGCCAGGCTGCTGGGAATGTCAGCCCAAGCCATGTATAAAGAGATGAAGAAGCGACAGTCGTCTTAATGCAGTCCAGGTTGAATTGTCTTTTAAACATAGTTGAAAAACTCACGTCTGGTTGCCTGTCACGCTGACCACAAGGCATCTTATCTATCTGATAATACAGTGTTATAAAGCAGGCACACTTAGTGCTTATTCTCAATCTGATACCAGCTCAATGGAGAATAAGCATGAAGCATTTGTACAGAAAGGTAGTAATTGCCAAGCCTGATCTTGATACCTGCCTGACAGCCCTGATCATGGGCGTTAATAAAAGTATGCCGGTCAGGATCGCACCTGCCGGAGCTGAAGATGCTGAACTCCTGGATAGCCGTATTCTGTGTATTGAAGCCGGTGGCACAGGTCTGATCCATCTTGGCAACTTTGATCACCATGATCCTGGAAAAGACTGTCCGCCAGCCTGCAGACAGGCCTTTGATCTGTTCAGATATCCAGGCTATGAACTTGACCGCCTGGTCAACTATGTCTGTCTGGTGGATCAGGCTCTGCCCATAATACCCCAGGTTCCTTTTCCTTCGTTGTCGTCTCTTTTTTCCGGGATACTGCTGACAGTACAGGACAGGGAAACAGCCTTTTTTAAGGGCATAGCCATGCTGGACAGAGTGCTGAAGCACTGTTTGTCACCTTTTGCTCCCATGCCGAATTATGACGACTGGCAAGTATATGTTAGAGCCAAGTCTAAAAATCTGCAGATACTCAAAACTGATCTGAAGTCAGCTAAGTTCATGCTGTCCAGGCAAGGGATAAAAATAGGCTGGCTTTCGTCACAGGCAACCGGCGGGTCTGCAGAGCTTTACAGGCAGGACTGCGGAGTGGCGGTCCTGCACAGTTTAGTACAAGTGCATCCTTTAATGAGTAAATATACCATTGCCGGAAAAGGGTTGAAAGTGTCAGGCCTGCTGTATGAGTTGAGCAGATTGGAAAAGGGCTGGGGCGGGAGAAGCTCCATCATTGGCTCGCCTGGGCATGGCAGCCAGCTGACAACAGATCAGGTTATGCAGGTGGTTATTGATGGCCTTTAACCCTAGGCAATTGAACACAGGTTATAACCGTTAAAATTCTCTTTACTTCACATTATTATTTTTGAGCACAGATATTACCCTTATCCCTGACGGCTCTGTAAATAAGCAAAGACCCCAGGCCAGCCAAAAAGTTACCACAATTATATATGCTTGGTATGGTGCATCCATCATTTTCGGACTGACCAATATTGTGGGTATTATCATGAACTATGTTAGACGTGCCAATGTTCACTCTTAAATCCCTGCCCAGGAGCCAAATGCAGATCCGGAAAGCAGGTGCAGTGTTGTCTGCCTGGTAACATCTTAGTATCAGGATGCAAGCGGCCTGGATCAATCTAGCCTGAACAGGCCCGGCCAAGTATGCTGTGGGCCATACTGATATGAGGAATGTCCTTCCAGGAAAGACCAAGGAGTCCGGCACCGTACGAGTCCACGGCTACCGGGTCCAGTCCGGCCACCATCCTCTGCACCGGGGGATCACAGGTTCTGCCGCCAAGGTGGTATTCAGCCATACCCACTGAAGCATCTATTATGGACAGGTCCGGGGTCCGGTACAGGTTCAGTTCAAAGATGGAACGGTCCATCCGGGCATGGAAAAAGGCCTTTTTCCATTTTCCTCCCTGCTGATAATGACTGGGTGGAGCCAGGCCCATCATGTTCTTCATGGCCAGAGTGACCTGGGCCAGGGAATGTCTTTTGAGCACAGGAACCGAGATCAGAAATCCCTTAAGGGCAATCCTGGGCAGAAATATTTCAGGAAACACCCGGCACGCATGATTCTTCAACCGGACCAGGGGGGCATGGTTGAGATCCACAAGCTCAAGGCCGTATTCCCTGGCCAGGTAATCATAGCCCAGGCTGGAAAAGACCTCAGGTGTTTCAAGGTGGCAGTCACCGCAGCCCTCGGCAATGATCAGTCTGGCTTTGGAGTGTCTGCGGATGTACTCCACCAGAACCCGGACCATATCCGGCGAGGTGGTGATGGGAAAAGGGGAGGAATTGACCAGATTGGGCTTGATAATAATCAGCTTGCGTCTTTTCAGGACTTTACCGATTCCCAGCCGGTCAAGGCAGGTCCCCAGCGTTTCCGGCCAATTGGAGAACCGTTCAACCGATAGATTTTGAGTTTGATCCATAAGTCTTTGCTATCCAAATCCAGAACCAAAATAAAGGGCTGTGAAGCTAATTTCAGCCGGATCTGGACAGCACCCTTTCTGATCAAACTTTTTGCCATTGGAATCAATATGACTCGTATGCAAAATATCCTGACTACCGGCAACAATAGATGGCTGGTGGTTCTGGGGGCCATTGTAATCCAGTTCTGTCTGGGAACCATCTATGCCTGGAGTGCCTTTACAGGGCTGCTCACCCTGCCGCTGGACCAGGGTGGCCATTACGGCTTCACTGCCCAGCAGGCTGCCTGGATTTTTTCAGTCGGTCTGCTCTTTGTTCCATTATGTATGATTGTAACAGGCCGACTTCAGACAAGGTTTGGGCCGAGGTCCATGGCCTTTTCAGGCGGAATTGTCCTGGCATCAGGTTACATCCTGGGGGGTCTTTTGGGGAGCACCTTCTGGTCCCAGCTTATTTTTATCGGCATTATAGGTGGAACTGGTATTGGACTGGCCTATGTTGTGCCCATTTCAGTTGGTATTAAATGGTTTCCTGACAAAAAAGGACTTATTTCAGGTATTGCTGTGGCAGGTTTTGGGTTTGGAGCAACCCTCTGGGTTAAACTGGCTGGAAGCTGGTTTGGAGGGCTTTTATACACTACAAGCTTATTTTCACTACCTGGTGTTCAATCTGTATTTTTGATTTATGGTTTTATATTTCTGCTGTTTGTGGGATTAGGCAGCCTGGTAATGCTCAATCCCCCCCGGGGTTATCAACCCCAGGGCTATACCCCTGTGCAGCCAAGTGAAAATAACTTTCAGGAATCATCAAATCAGGAATTCAGCACATTGGAAATGCTGCGCAAACCCCAGTTTTACATGCTCTGGCTTATGTTTTTCAGCACTGCCTCAGCAGGACTGATGGTAATATACAGCATCAGCCTTTTTGGGATTGACTCACTGCAGGCATCCGCAGCAGCAGGCAACCCGGCCCATGCTGCTGCCATTGCTGGCACTGCCATGGCCTGGTATGCTATATTCAATGGCCTGGGCCGGGTTGTCTGGGGCGGAATATCGGATCGACTGGGCAGAAAGTGGTCCTTACTGACCATGTGCAGCTTCCAGGCCTTTATCATGTTGGTCTTTTTTGAAATGGGCGGGGCTGTCAGCAGTTTTATCCTGGCTGCAGCAATAATCGGGTTCAATTTTGGCGGAAATTTTGCTTTGTTTCCTGCCATCACAGCTGATTATTTTGGCAGCAGAAATCTCGGGGCCAATTATGGGTGGATGTTTCTGTCCTTTGGTCTTGCTGGGATAGCTGGACCTCAGGTAGCTGGTTATTTTAAAGATATTGCCGGAGCAGGCGAAATTGCCACCTGGTCCATGTC
Source organism: Desulfonatronovibrio hydrogenovorans DSM 9292 (assembly GCF_000686525.1). Lineage (NCBI taxonomy): Bacteria > Pseudomonadati > Thermodesulfobacteriota > Desulfovibrionia > Desulfovibrionales > Desulfonatronovibrionaceae > Desulfonatronovibrio > Desulfonatronovibrio hydrogenovorans. Next base: position 1,327 of record NZ_KK365986.1, on the reverse strand, counting down.
TTTCACCATTGCCGGCATTGCCTGTATCCTTGCAGCCCTGATTTCCCTGCTGCTCAAGGCGCCCTCAAAATGAGCCTTTTAAATATTAAACCTTGGAAGGAACAGGCATGAACAACAAGACAATAGAAAAAATAGATTTCAGTTCAGAAGCCAGGGTAACCAGGGTCGGACTGGGTGGGGAAGGAGTCCTGCGCACCTCTGGCCGGCATGAGGAGGCAAATGCAGTCATTCAAGAGGCTTTTAATCAGGGGATAACCTATTTTGACACTGCTCCGGCCTACTCCGGAAGTGAGGACTACCTGGGCCGGTTCTGGAAAAACAACCCCGGGAACAGGGAAAAGATCTTTCACACCAGCAAGTCAGCCCGGCGGGACCGGGCAGGGGCACTCAAAGACCTTGAACACAGCCTGTCCAGGCTCAGCACAGACTATCTCGATCTGTGGCAGATTCATGACGTTCGGACCATGGAAGATTTCAGCCTCATCGCCGGACCTGGTGGAGCACTGGAGGCCTTTATCCAGGCCAGGGAGCAGGGTATGGTCAGACACATCGGGGTGACCGGCCATCACGATCCAGCGATCCTGACCAAATGCGTTCAACAATGGCCCCTGGATTCAGTTCTTCTGCCGGTAAATATTTTTGAAGGGACTTTGACCGGTTTTCTGGATGAAACCATCCCGGCTGCCAGGGCTAAAAACATGGCCGTCATCGGCATGAAGGTCCTGGGGGGAGGACAATACACCAAAATTTCCCAAGGTCTCAATGCCCGTTTTCTTTTAAGTTACGCCCTGTCCAGAAATGTTGATGTGTGCATTGTCGGCTGTTCAACTCCCAGCCAGGTCCAGATTGTGGCTGAAATAGGCCGAACTCCCCTGCCCATGCCTGATGAAACCATTTCCAGGCTGCATGAGGCATTCAGGCCTTATGCTCATGATCTGGCCTTTTATCGCGGCTGAAGATTAGGTGCAGGATCAATTTAATTTTTCCCCCAGGGCATAAAAAAAGGGACTCATAATGAGTCCCTTTTTTTTATGCCTTATGGCATGTAAGGATTGTTCCGGCAGCGACCTACTTTCCCAGGGGTAGACCCCAAGTATCATCGGCGCTGGAGGGCTTAACTTCCGAGTTCGGAATGGAGTCGGGTGTGACCCCTCCGCCATGGCCGCCGGAACAAAATTTATAGTTAATAAGGGTAAGTTTTTAAAAGATTAGGTTAAGACGCACGGACTATTAGTACCGGTTAGCTGAACATGTTGCCATGCTTACACTTCCGGCCTATCTACCTGGTAGTCTTCCAGGGTCCTTCAGTGACCGAAGTCAAGGGAGA
>NZ_JMKT01000017.1 GCF_000686525.1 Desulfonatronovibrio hydrogenovorans DSM 9292 | reverse complement strand
CAAAAGCCAAGTGTGGGTATTGATATGGGCGTAGCCAGATTTTGCACTCTGTCAGACGGTTCATTCTACACACCCCTTAATTCATTTAAAAGGCTGTCAAAGAAACTCTCCAGACTGCAGAGGGGCTTAGCTCGAAAAGTTAAATTTTCAGAGAACTGGAAGAAAGCCAAGGCCAGGATAACCAGGCTGCATGAGAAAATTGCTGATGTGCGCAGGGACTATCTGCATAAGCTGTCACGACTGATAGCCGACAAGTATGGGCTGGTGGTGGTTGAGGATTTGAGAGTCAGCAATATGAGTGCTTCAGCCAGGGGTACACTTGAGAGACCTGGTAGAAATGTCAAAGCCAAGTCAGATCTTAACAGATCTATTCTGGATCAGGGCTGGAGTGAGTTTTTCAGACAGCTTGAATACAAACTGTCATGGCTTGGTGGCTGGCTGGAAAAAGTGAATCCATGCAACACTTCAAGAACCTGCCCTGTATGCGGCCATAAAGACAAGGATAACCGCAGGAGTCAGAGCAGGTTCAGGTGTGTAAAGTGTCTGTTTGAAGGCAATGCTGATTACGTGGCAGCCATAAACATTCATACCGCAGGGCATGCGGGAATTTACGCCTGTGGAGACGGACGGCCATCTTTGAAGCAGGAACTACCGGGAAATAGTGATACAGTACCGACCTTTTTTCCTGTCACACTAACAACGTGATTAAAAGGGAATCCTCTTTCTTCAGGGAGAGGAGGATGTCAAGTCTGAAGATGCATATCATCAGGAAAGAATGGAGATCAGCCGGTTGGCAGGCAAAATTTCAGCCCTGCGTTCATCCCAGTTAAAGCGATGTTCAAAATAAACCAGCCGTTATCAGCATTCAACAATCAACTCTTACACGTTCTATGCTAAAACACTACCATACCATCCGCCACTTAAAGCCCATCCAGATCCGCTATCGCCTTTACTACGCCATGCGCGCACGGCTGCGCAGGTTGACCGGGTATAAGTACAACCTTAGCCTCCCTGCCAGGGGATTTCCTGTGGACCTGGAAAATTCCATTCCGGCGCAGACTTCCTGGCTTGGGGACAGGCGATTCAGGTTTTTGAACCTGGAGCATGACTTTGGTGATAAGATAGACTGGAACTTTGCCGGGCACGGCAAGCTCTGGGCTTATAATCTCAATTACTTTGAGTACCTGGGTCAGGAAGGCATGACCAGGGAAGAAGGCCTGGGCCTGATGCATGAGTTCGTGGCCGGGGCAGACAATAACCGGGAAGGCATGGAGCCTTACCCCACCTCCCTGCGGGTGATGAATTGGATAAAGTTTATCTGTAAGCACAAGCTACAGGACCAGGAGGTTGATGCGTCGTTGTACGCGCAGCTCATGGTTCTTGTGGACAACCTGGAATACCATCTGCTGGGCAATCACCTGCTGGAAAACGGGTTTGCCCTGGTTTTCGGGGGCTTGTATTTTCAGGATGATGAACTGCGTCAAAAGGCCCTGGATATTCTGAAGCCAGAGTTGGAAGAACAGATCCTGCATGACGGCGCTCATTTCGAGCTGAGTCCCATGTATCACCAGCTTATGCTCTTTAGGGTGCTTGACTGCATTAATCTGCTGGCGCATAGTCGTGGTTTTTGTGACAATCTCACGGCTCTTTTGCGATCCAAGGCCGCGCTGATGCTGGGATGGCTTAAGCAGATGGCCTTTTCTAACCGGGAGATCCCTCTTTTTAATGATTCGGCCCCGGACATTGCTCCCTCAACCCAGGGGCTTGAGGGCTATGCCCGGCGGCTGGGGATAAAGTCCAGGGTTCGGCCCCTGGCAGAAAGCGGATACCGCAGGTTTGACGGTTGCGGCTATGAACTCATCGTGGATGCAGGCCCCATCGGGCCTGACTATATCCCGGGCCATGGTCACTGCGATATGCTCAGCTTTGTCCTGCATGTACATGGAAAGCCCTGGATGGTGGATACAGGGACCAGCACTTATGAACAAGGCCGGACCAGGCAGTTTGAGCGTTCCACTGCCGCGCACAATACTGTGAGCATGGAGGGACGGGAGCAAAGTGAAGCCTGGGCAGCTTTCCGGGTGGCCAGGCGGGCCGGGGTCAGGGTCCTGGAGGAGAACAAGTCCGGCATAACAGCCGAGCATGACGGTTTCGGGGTTTGGCACAGGCGGACCTTTAATTCAGGTGACCAGGAGATACATGTCACGGACGAGCTCAACCCCAATGGCCGGGGCACTGCCAGATTTCACCTGGCACCGGGATTGGAAGCGTCTGTGAGTGAGGACATTGTGCGTTGCGAGAGCATGCGTATCTATTTCGCCGGTCATGATAGTATCTGGATTGAACCGTATCTCTGCGCCACAGGGTTCAACAAAAGAGCTCAGGCCATGTGCATATGCGTTGGCTTTACTTATAAGCTAAATACCCGGATGGAATTTTGTAAGTAATTTTAGTTAGGCGAGAGTTAAACTACAGCCTGATATTATGAGAATTTTATTTATAACCGATAACTTTCCGCCGGAAGTCAATGCCCCGGCCACCCGCACTTATGAGCACTGCAGGCAGTGGGTGGAGCAGGGTGCACAAGTGACCGTGATCACTTGTGCTCCCAACTTTCCGTCCGGACGGATCTTTCCGGGCTACAAAAACAGAGTCCACCATGTGGAGTACATGGATGGGATCAAGTTGATCCGGGTGTTAAGCTATATTACGGCCAATGAAGGTTTTGTCCGCCGCTCTCTGGATTATTTGAGTTTTGCCTTTTCCTCTTTTTTGGCCGGACTTTTTGTCCGGGCCGATGTCATCGTGGCAACATCACCCCAGTTTTTCACCACTCTGTCCGGCTATGGATTATCCTTGTGCAAGAGAAGGCCCTGGGTATTTGAGGTGCGTGATTTATGGCCTGAGTCCATCCGGGCAGTTGGGGCCATGCAGGACGGATTTTTCCTGAGCTTCCTGGAGAGGCTGGAACTTTTCCTGTACCGAAGGGCCACCAAGGTGGTGGCTGTGTCTGCTGCCTTTAAGCTGGACCTGGTCAAGAGAGGCATTACACCGGACAAGATCCGGGTGGTCACTAACGGGTCCAATCTGGACCTGTTCTCCCCTCGGCCCAAGGACAAACAACTGGTCAGCAAGCTGGGACTGGAAGACAAATTTGTGCTGGGCTACATAGGCACTCACGGTATGGCCCACGGCCTGGACTTTATTCTTGACTGTGCTGATTCGGTCCTGAATGATCAGATCCATTTTTTATTCGTAGGGGATGGAGCTGAGAAAAGGAATCTGCTGCACAAGGCAAAAGAGCTGAATTTAAAAAATGCGACTTTTCTTGATCCTGTTCCCAAAGAAACTATTGCCGGTTACATTTCCATTACAGATGCATGCCTGGTCCCTTTAAGAAAGAATGATACATTTAAGACAGTGATACCATCCAAGATTTTTGAATCCGCAGCCATGCATAAGCCAATTCTTTTGGGTGTGGAAGGCCAGGCAAAAAGGATTGTGAATCAGTATCAGGCCGGGATCTGCTTTGAACCGGAAAACAGGCAGAGCTTTCTTGATGCCCTGCATGAGCTTCACCGGGACAAGTCTATGTATGACAGATTGCAGAAGGGGTGCTTGCAGCTGGCCAGAGATTATGACCGCAAAAAACTGGCCCTGGAAATGCTTGAGATAATAAAACAGTGCTGAACGGATTTCTGCAGTAAATCAAGTTCAGACATCCTGGCCAGCAAGGAAATGATGCCCAGTGCAGGGATCAATCCTTTAAAAAATAATCCACACTGGTCACCACCCGGACCAGTTTGATTTCAGGGGTGAAGGGGTCCCGGTCATTGATGGTGAAAAGACCCTGGCTGGCCCGGCGGATGGCACCCACCCGGCTGTCCGAGTCATGGGCAAACTGCTGGGCTGCATTTCTGGCATCTTTTGTAGCCTGGGCGATCATTTCCGGTTTTATCTCAGCCAGGCCGGTGAATTCAAACCTGGGCTGAAACTCGTAGGAATGGATCAGGACTACGCCTCTGGTGACCAGTTCTCCGGCTGCAGCCATGGCCTGTTTGACCAGGTCGGCCTGGTCTGTGCGCACAGTGATGACACTCTGGGCTGTGAACCGGTTGGCCGGTCTGTGCTGTTCAGATACGCCATAGGCGTGCTGGTCGGTTATCCTGGGGGCGGATACAGAAATCTCAGCCTGGCCAAGACCCTGTCTGGCCAAAAAATCCAGGACTTCATCCCTTGATGTGTCCAGCTCCTGCTGGATTTTCTGCAGGTCATTGCCGGCAGCACTGAAGGAGATGGGCCAATAGGCCAGGTCTGCCTGGACTTCTCTCTCGGCAAACCCCCGGACACTGACAAACCTGTCATAGGCCCTGAAATCTTTGATGGCTGATCCCAGGATCCAGGCCCCTGCCACCAGGGCCAAAGCCAGAATTACACCGGCCATGAAGTTGTTGGATGCCCTGTCTGCCATATGTCTTACCTCCTTTTACAAAGCATGTGCTGTAGTCTAAAAATAGCATGAAAGAAAGGGAAATAAAAGGGAAATTGTGTGGCCAGAAGCAAGCTGAGTCAAGACATGGCAGCCTGGATGTCCAGCCCATGAGGTTCACTTCAGTCCATAGACAACTAGGACCTGGCCTTTTATTCTGACTTGCTGTCAAAGATGATTTTAATCAGGGAAAGTCACCGAGATCAGCGATTTTAAATCCTGTTTCTTGGTGTATCCGATAAGATCAAAAAACAAAAAATATCAGCCGCTGATCTCCGCAGATAAGAAAACCGTTATCAATTGATAATAACAAACCTAAAGATCATCATGCTGCCTGATAATGACTGTTTTCTACAGACTGCTAGACAGAGCTTGAATTACCGGTGACATGCAAGGGCAGCTTTTGTTGCTATACTTGTGTCTGTCAGGCCTGGAAATCGGGCTCCTGATCAATTTTAATGAGATTACTGCTGAAGGATGGGATTATTTGGATAGCAAAAATTAAGGAATATCTCTCACCCGGGCTGAAGCAGCCCTTGAGCCACCGAGCAAGGACCGAGGAAGAAAGAACAGGTAATTAAGATGATTAGTATTTATATCCACCGATCCGGCGGCTATGGATGGGTGTTTCCTGCCCTGGGCTGGAGACTTTTTCCGGCAATCTACGCCTGGACCGGAAGGGCCTAAAAAATTGATTGACATTCCTGCCTGGGAAACATAATTATTTTAAGCTTACGGGATGTAGCGCAGTCTGGGAGCGCACTTGAATGGGGTTCAAGGGGTCGGAGGTTCAAATCCTCTCATCCCGACCATCAAACGACAAGGGGTCAGGCTTTTCAAGTCTGGCCCCTTTTTTTTGGATCTTCCGGTTTAAGCGTATTTTTGAAATTGAGCTGTAATGTAAAGAATTAAGAATGTCTCCCGTCCCGCCTGGAGCTGATGACCCTTTATCATTACTCCTGAATTGAGCAATATTGGGCAGCTGTATGATAATCGCTCGGTTTAGGCGCACTGCAACTCGCAGAAGTAAAAGATGATTATTCATTTTTGTTGAGAGATCTGCCTGCCCGGTCAAATCGGTGCCCCCATGTGTCAGGATAGATGTCGTCTTGGATGAAATTTGAGGGAGGTCCAAGAGCATCTTGCGCCCTGGCCATGGGGCCGGCTGATTGCGTAAAATACGGGCAGGCATGTTACTGGTGTTTTTTTTCAGATTCCATGAGACCAGCCTGTATGGCTTTAGTTTGGTCTTTATGTTTCATAAGCTGCAAGCGATACCACTGCTGGTGGACCCCGGCCACCTGGAGGGGTATTTTGCTTGTGCCAATGATTGCTGCTGTAAAAAACCGATGGTTTCCTGCTGAGCTCTTATAAATTTCTCCGTCAGGACCGATAATTGCCGTGCCCGCATCTTTAGTTTTTTGGGGGAGGTATCCCTGGGCTTCCATGCTGGCTATCAGCTTCAGAATGTAGCTGGAAAAAAAAGACAATACGTCTTCGTGGTTCCGCATGATTATGGTTTTATGCTTGGCAAAGCCTCTGGTCTTGATTTCCTGGAGTAATGCATGGAACCATTTGGACTGTTCAAGATCGTTCCGGTTTTCAGCCAGGTCTTCAATCAGCTTGAATTTTTTTAATGAGCTGATTTTTCTTGGTTTTTTAAAGAAGAAGCGTGGAATGACAAATGGGTCATAATTATGTATTTTTTTTCGGACAGTTTTGGCCAGGGACGGGGCAGGCAACAGCAGATTCTTGATTATGTTGTCAACAGGCCTGATAACAGGGCGGTTTGTGCCGATATGATGGGTAACTGTCCTGGGGTTGATCCACAGCACTGTTTTAGTTCCCAGCCTGGAATAGACGTATTTTTTTGTAACCACTATTGTAGAGATAAGGTGTATGTTGGTATCAAGCTGGTCCCAGTTTTCAGGAACTGAAAATACATGAGGACCACAGCCATGGTGCTTCCAAGATAAGAGGCCGTCCGTTGAAAACATTTGGCAAATCAAACTGCGACTCTCAGCAAGGCCAAAGTGTCAGGGCCGGTTCTGAAAACGGGCTGCCTTATGAGTCAGTGCTAACCAGAAGCAGAGGCTTTTTTTTCTGTGGACACAGCGATCTTTTGGCTGTGGCCCGGACTATCCTTGACAGGCCCTGGCGATGGGAAAATTCATCAACCATCTACAAAAAAAAACCAAATCTGGTTGCAGAGGGCTCTTTCTTTGCAGAAAAAGATTTTCCATGGCCCTGCCAGTTGATAAAAATTTTTAAGCCAAGGGGTTTTCAGAGCTTTGTGCTGGATCCGTTGAAAACATCCAAGGCGCTGAAGTCATATCTGGCTGCCAGCCATCTGGTCAAGCATGATTTGTTGACTCCCATACCTTTGGCTGCTTTTGAGCACAGAAAATTGGGACTGACCTGGAAGAATGCGTTTATTTGCGAATCAATTCCCCACCATGTGGTGCTGCGGGCCTTTTTAAAGGAAAACTGGTCCAGACCAGGGGTGATGGAGGAAGTGCTTCAGAAACTGGCTGGATTTGTCCTTAAAATGCATGACTCAGGATTCTGGCACCGGGACATGAATTTGAGCAATTTTCTGCTTACAGGCGGTCCTGGCAAGTACAGCCTGTACGTTATTGATCTGAACCGGGCCAGGATCAGGCCTGAGCTTTCCCTGGTACCCAGGGCCCTGGATCTGGCCCGGCTGGACCTGGATGAGTGGCAGGATTTTTTTTTCAGAGCTTACTGCGGAGAGCGTTTTGATGTGGACCGGATGCTCCTGGTGGCCAACCTGGCCAGGAAAAGGCGGAGGATCTGGCGCAGGATGGTGGCCTGGACCAAACCCATGCGCGGGGGATGAGCCGGCTCTGACCTTTGGACCGGAGAAAAGGGCGCATGGCCCTGGTTTAAACCAGGCAGAACAGTTCTGGCCGGGTATCTGTTTGGAAATGGATATATGTTCAGGATCCAGGGAAAAGACCAGGATGATTATCCGGACAATAGCTGAGACAATTGATGAAAGCTGATTTTTTTTCCTCCAGAACTGCAAAGATCCTTTACCCCCTGGGCCGGATTTACGCCCTGGGAGTCCGGATGCGCCAGCAGGCCATGACCAGAAAAGCGCTCAGGCTGTCCAGGCCGGTCATCTCGGTGGGCAATATTTCCATGGGCGGGACCGGCAAGACCCCGCTGTGCCAGTTTCTGGGCACATGGCTGGCAGACACTGGCCGGAAACCGGTCATCCTGACCAGGGGCTACAAGGCTGGAACAAATGTTTTTCCCCACTTGGTGGAGCCAGGTGATGATCCCGGGGTGTGCGGGGATGAACCCCTTATGCTGGCCAGGTCTCTGGCAGCCAGGGCCAGGGTGGTAGTGGACCCGGACCGGGTCAGGGCGGCCAGCTGGGCTTTGTCCCGCCTTGATCCGGATGTCTTTATCCTGGATGACGGTTTTCAGCACGTCAGGGTCCAAAGGGATGCTGATCTGGTGCTTCTGACCCCCCATGACCTGGCTGAGGGCTGGAACAGGGTTGTCCCGGCCGGAAGGTGGCGGGAGGATGAACTGGCCCTGGCCAGGGCGGATCTGTTCATGGTCAACTTGTGGGGCTGTGAGCTATCCAGGGTCAAAGATCTGGTGGATAAAAGACCCTTGCTCCAAGGCAAGCCAGTCTGTTATTTTGATCTGAGCATCAAGGAATTAAAAAGGCTTGATCAGGATCAACCGGTTCATGGACTGGACAACAGGCCTTACCTGCTGGTTACCGGGGTGGCCAATCCCGGAAAAGTGGTCTTATCCATAAGTTCTTTTCTGGGCTATGGACCGCGAGGACATCTGCCCTTTGCCGACCACCACCCCTTTGGCGCCCAGTCCATCAAGGCCATAACAGCCATGGCCGGGCAGGCCGGGGTCAGAGATGTAATCTGTACTTCCAAGGATGCGGTAAAACTGGGGCCTGTTGCCGGGTTGAATATCTGGGAGGCCAGGGCCGGGGTGCGAATGGTTGAAGGGGCAGAAGAACTGGAAAAAAGGATGCTCCTGGCATTAGCGTACCTCACAGATTATCAACCCGGCAATTGAAGTCCATAGACAACCTGGACTTTTATTTTAGGTTGCTATCAGAATGACTTTTAATCAGCGAAAACCAGTAAGGTCAAAAAGCAAAGAATATCAATTGCTTATAACCAGGGTCGCCGCAGGTAAGAAGTGAGTGGTCCCCATGCGCTGGACAGTTAAGCAGCAGTTCTAAACAAGTTTAATGAGATACTGCTTAAGGTGCTCCCTGCTCTGGAGGGGAAAAAGGCCAGGGATAAAGTATATTTTTCCGGCCCAAACAATTTAACTGAGAAAAAAAATGCAGAAAATAGATCAAAAAACAGTACTTAAGTTTTTCAAGAAAATGAACAAACCCCTGAGCCTGAGGGAGATCAGGGACGGCCTGGACCTCGGCAAAAAAGAGGCCGGCCGGGCCCGGGATATTTTAAAATCCCTGACCGCCAAGGGCCGGGTCTTCAAGACCAGGAAGACCTGGTGTCTGGTGGATGAACTGCCGGTGCAAAAGGCCGTGCTGGAGGTCCAGAGGTCCGGGGTGGGCTTTGCCATACCCTTTGACAAGAGACGCAGGGATATATTCATCCATCCTAAAAATTTTCAGGATGCCTGGCACGGAGACACCATCCTGGTGGCCACCCTGCCCGGGAAAAAGGGAAAGAATCCGGAAGGCCGGATCGTCCGGGTGGTTGAACGGGCCACCAGCCAGCTGCCAGCCAAGGTGATCAAACCCATGGGGCCGGGACTGGTCCTGGCCCGGCCAGCCAATCCCAGGCTTGATTTTTCCCTGGTCCTGGAAACAGGAGGACAGGACCTGGACAAAGACACCATGGTGGTGGCCGAACCAATGGAGCAGCTGGAAGCAGGGCTGTGGTCGGCCAGGGTCTCCAGGATCATGGGCCACGAACATACCCTTGAGGTCCAGGAGGAGATCGTCAAGCTCAACCACAAGGTCCCGGGGGAATTTCCAGCCAGTGTACTCAAAGAGGCCCAAAACCTGCCCGGCGAACCAGGTAAGAAAGACTTCAAGGGCCGCAGGGATCTGAGTTCCAAAGAATTTGTGACCATTGACGGAGCCCAGGCCAAAGACTTTGACGATGCAATCCTGGTGGAGCCTGATAACCAGGGGTTCATCCTGTATGTGGCCATAGCCGACGTATCCCATTACGTCCATCCAGGCTCCAGGCTGGACCAGGAGGCCCTGGCCAGGGGGAATTCATACTACTTTCCCCTGTCTGTGGAACCCATGTTTCCGGAAAGTCTGTCCAACGGCCTGTGCAGTCTGAATCCGGATGTGCCCAGGCTGGTCATGGTGGCCCAGATGCATTTTAATGCCAATGGGGTCAGGCACAAGGCTTCCTTTTATCCGGCAGTGATCAGAAGCAAGAAAAGGCTGACCTATGCCCAGGTCAATGCAGCCCTGTACCTGGAAGAACCAGAAACCATAAAAGAGCTTGAACCAGTCCTGGCCATGCTCAAAAAGGCGGATATCCTGGCCAGGAAACTGCTCAAGCTTCGGCAGAAACGGGGAAGCATAGACTTTGACCTGCCGGAACCAGAGGTCCTGCTGAACATCCTGGACGGGGGTCTGGAGATCAAGGCCAGGACCAGGAACTTCGCCCACCAGCTCATTGAGGAATTCATGCTGGCTGCCAACGAGGCTGTGGCTGAATTTCTGGAGGAAAAAAAATCTCTTTTCCTGTACCGGGTCCACCCTCCTGCAGACAAGGACAAGCTGGACTCCCTGTTCAAGCTTCTGACCAACACTGACCTGGGACCCAAGCTGCCCAAGGAGCGCGACCCCAGGAGCCTGCAGAGGCTGATTGATGTTTCCAGGGATTTTGACCTGGAATTTCTGGTCAGCCGGCTGGTACTCCGGTCCATGATGCAGGCCAGGTATTCCCCGGAAAATGAGGGCCATTTCGGCTTGGCTTCAAGATCTTACTGCCATTTTACTTCGCCCATCAGGCGCTATGCTGATCTGGTGGTGCACAGGGCCCTGAAAAACGCCCTGGACCAGGAGACCCTGGTCAAGCCCAGACTCAAGAGCATGAAAAAGGTGGCTGAATCCTTAAGTTCCCTGGAACGGGTGGCCATGAATGCTGAACGGGAGATCCTGAAAAGGGCCACTATCCTGTCCATTCGACCCAGGATCGGCCAGGGATTTACCGGGGTCATATCTTCCCTGGCTGATTTCGGATTCTGGGTGGAACTGGAGGATGTCCTGGCCGAGGGCATGGTCAGGCTGTCCAATATGAGCGATGATTATTATGTCTTCCGGCCGGAAAAACAGGACCTGCTGGGCAAGCGCACCGGCAAGAGGTTTTATCTGGGCCAGAAAGTGGAGGTGGTGCTCCAGGATGTGAATCTGGACCGGCTGGAAGTGGATTTTGTACTGGACCAGGCCGCAGACAGCAAACCTTGAGTGCAGGAAATAGAGTGCAACCAGTTGGAAACCCTTCCAGGACCTAAAAGGAACACCTCATGAAAGCAATCATTCTGGCCGGAGGAAGCGGAACCAGGCTTTATCCCCTGACCCGGGGAGTGAGTAAACAGCTCATCCCCATCTATGACAAGCCCATGATCTACTACCCCCTGTCCGTCTTGATGCTGGCAGGCATCAGAGAGGTGCTGATCATTTCCACTCCCAGGGATATCAATCTTTTCCAGGACCTTCTGGGGGATGGATCAGAGCTGGGCATGAGCTTTTCATATGCTGTCCAGCCCAGTCCTGACGGGCTGGCCCAGGCCTTTATCATTGGAGCAGAGTTCATTGGTCAGGATGATGTGTGCCTGGTTCTGGGTGACAACCTCTTTTTCGGACATGATCTGACCCGGCTGCTTAGAAATTCCGTAAAGACCGTGGCTGAAGAGCAGAAATCCGTGATCTTCGGCTACTGGGTCAGTGATCCCCAGCGCTACGGAGTAATGGAGTTTGATCAGTCCATGAATGCTGTGTCCATTGAAGAAAAGCCCCGGGATCCCAAATCCAATTACGCAGTAGTGGGCCTTTATTTCTACCCCAATGACGTGGTGGATATTGCCAGGTCCATCAGGCCTTCAGCCAGGGGAGAACTGGAAATCACTTCTGTTAACCAGGCATACCTGAAGCAGGACAGGCTCAAGGTTGAACTCATGGGCCGGGGCTATGCCTGGCTGGATACCGGGACCCATGAAAGCCTGCTGGAGGCCAGCAATTTTATCGAGGTCATTGAAAAACGCCAGGGACTCAAGGTGGCCTGTGTTGAAGAGATAGCCTATGAAATGGGATACATAGGAAGGGAGGAACTGGTGGCCCTGGCCAGGCCCCTGGCCATGAATCAGTATGGACAGTATCTGCTGCGCCGGGCCGGCAGCAAGGAATAGGCAGTGTTAAAGACTTTTTTCAGGGGGATGATCACATCCTGTTCCATTTTTCCAGATTTGTTCTAATAAAGCTGATCACTTTCTGGTGTTCTTCCCGGCCATTGCCCTGAACCACAAGGGGCGGGCCAAAAGAAAAATGGATAAAGCGTTCAGGCCGGATCTTGCCAAAATCCTTGAGCAGCCGGCCTGCTGACCAGGCATCGGTTTTCAGGGCCAGGGGGATGACCGGGACCCCAGCCTTTCTGGCCAGCTTGATGCCCATGGAGTTGAATTTTTCCGGGTCAAAGCGGCTGGTCCGCCGGGCCTGGGGAAAGATAACCACTGATATTCCTCTGGACAGTCTGTCCTGACCCTCTTCCATGACCACCCGGAAGTCCTGCCTGGGATTTTTTCTGGAAACCACCATGGGGTTTCTGGACTGCATGACGTGTTTGAACACTGGATAGCGGACCAGACTTTCCTTGACCACAAAGGTCAGCGGCCGGTGGGGCCGGATGATGGAGGCCAGGGCAAAGGTCTCCAGGGTGCTCATGTGGTTGGCCACAAAAACGCACGGGCCTTCCAGATTTATGAAGTTTTTCTTGCCGTCAATGAAAAACCGGCAGTCCACTGTTTCTAAGTGCTTGATTATTTCCAGGCTGCTCTCTATCCAGTCCTGGTCGGTGTATCCTTTTCTGGCCTTGCGGGCTGCCTTGAAAACCGTGCCCAGCATGCGCAGATAAAAATAGAGCCCAGGCACTGCGTGAAAGATCATGGAAGAGCGGGCCGGGTTGGTTACGTATGAATCCTGGTCATTGGTTATGGCTTGAGTCATGGCTGGCTCCTATGTAAATATCAAATACTCTCTTTGGATATTTTTCCTGCCCTGTCCCCTGATGCAGGGTGTAAATCTCCATTTTCCTGAAACTGCATGTTGTACAGTTTTTTATACAGGCTGCAGCTGGAAAGGAGCTGGTCATGCTTGCCCTGGGAAATGATCCGGCCCCTGGACATGACCACAATCCGATCAGATGACAGGACAGTGGACAGGCGGTGGGCAATGACTATGCTGGTCCGCTCCAGCATGAGATTATCCAGAGCCATCTGCACGATGCGTTCTGATTCCGTGTCCAGGGCGCTGGTGGCCTCGTCCAGGATGAGCAGGGAGGGATTTTTCAGAAGGGCCCTGGCTATGGTAATGCGCTGTTTCTGACCACCGGAGAGTTTGACGCCCCGCTCACCAATGACCGTGTCATAACCCTGGGGCAGCTCCATAATAAAGTCATGGGCAAAGGCGGACCCGGCTGCCTTGATTATCTCCTCTTCAGCCACGTTTTCCATGGCATAGGCGATATTATCCCTGATGGAGGCGTTGAACAGAAAGTTGTCCTGGGCCACAATGCCCATGAACATGCGCAGGCTCTTCAGGGTATATTCCCTGGTGGGCAGGCCGTTTAAAATGATCCGGCCCTGCTGGTGCTCGTAGAATCTGGGCAGCAGATTGATGAGGGTGGTCTTACCTGATCCGCTGGGGCCGACAATGGCCACTTTTTCGCCTTTGTGGATTTCAAGGTTGACATTGTCCACAGCTGGATGACCCGTGTCGGGGTAAGCAAAAGTGACATTTTTCAAAGCCAGTTTTTGAAAAGGACCTTTGAGCTCAGTGTTGCCCCCTTGTTCCACCTGGAGTTCAGGTGAATCCAGGACTTCAAAGACCCTTTCAGCCCCGGACAAAGCCTTTTGAATGGCGATATTGGTTTTGCTTAAGCCTTTAATGGGCTGGTAGAGCATGATCAGGGCGGTCATAAAGGAAAAAAAGGTGCCGGGGGTTGAGTGCCCTGCAATGACTTGAGTACCACCGTACCAGACAATGAGCCCGATACCGATGGAGCCGATGAACTCCATTATGGGTGATGAGGCATGATCATATTTGTTTTCCTTGACCGCAATCTTGATCAGCTTTTCATTTTCCCGGGCAAAGTTCTGCTGTTCTCCTTTTTCATTGGCAAAGGCTTTGATAACTCTGATCCCGCTGAAGGTTTCCTGCAGAAAAGTAGTGATGTCCGAGATCTTGGACTGGGTCTTACGCCCCATTTTGCGTAGTTTCTTGGCAAAATAGATGAAGGGATAAATGGCCAGAGGGTAAATGACCAAGGAAAGAACTGCCAGCAGTGGATCCCTGTAGAAAATTACCCCGAGCAGGGCAAGCATGGTCAACAAATGTCTGGTGAGCTCCACCAGCTTGGGCAGACTTGAAGATAATAAATTGACATCACTGGTTATTCTGGCCATGAGCATGCCGGTGCGGTTATCTTCAAAAAACCTCAAAGGCAGGTCGGTCATCTTATAATAAAGCTCCCTTCTGAGCTGTCCCAAAACCTGGATCCCGCAATAGGTCATGAGATAATTCTGGACAAACATGAAAAACCCTTTCAGAGCAAAGATCAGGACCAGCAGAATAGGTATCAGGAGCAAAGCCCGTTGGTCCTTGTTGATAAAAATATCGTCCAGGGCTGGTTTGACCAAAAAAGCTGCAGCACCGGAAGTCGCAGCAACAACTCCCAGCGAGAGCAGAGAAACCAGAATGAGGAGTTTGTACTGCTTGAAATAGGCCAGGGTTCTTTTGGCCAGCTCCCAGCTGTTGATGTTGGACCAGTCTGATTTTAAGCGCATTTCTTTTATATAGTTATGGGTTATTTGGTTATAGGACAGGAAATATCCACCGCTCCAGATGTCGAAAAGCTTGCCTTTATCTGCCCAAGAAAAATAGCCTATTAAGTTTAGGCCTAAAAAACAATAGGTGGAAAACCTGAATTAATGACAGCAGGGCAAAGCTTTTGGTTGACACCAGTCTGTCCAGGTCGTTAAATGAAAATTTAAACACAACACTCCACTAACAACCCTTTTTTCGCCAGTGCATCCTGAAAACAAACTTAAAGTATTAATGGTTACCAGGACCAGTCACATGACTGAGATCGACATGATGTGCCGGATGAAGAAGATTGGATTGCATGTGGAGGTCATGACCGAGTCTGCCTGCCCCCATATTAAGCACCTCCAGGATGCAGGCATCCCCCATGAAAGTCTCAACCTTAGATCTCGCCTGGATATAAGCGGAATAAGGCGCTTGCGTAGAAAAATCAGGGATGAAGGATTTCACGTGGTGCATGGGTTCTCCAACCGGCCCATCAGCAATCTGGTTTGGTCCAGCTATGGCCTGCCCCATGCCCTGGTTGTCTATAGAGGGGCAATCGGCCATGTCCGGCGGTGGGATCCGGACTGCTGGCTGAAATGGCTTAATCCCAGGGTGGACCGAATTGTCTGTGTTTCCCATGCAGTGCGCAGAGACCTGGAGAAATCAGGAGTGCGTCCGGATAAGATAGTGACCGTTTACAAGGGCCATGATTTTTCCTGGTATCAGGATCTGCCTAAGATCGATCTGAAACAGGAATTCGGAATTCCGGAAGAATCCTTTGTTGTGGGATGCGCAGCCAACATGCGCCGGGTCAAGGGAGCGGACGTTCTGCTTGAGGCCATGTTTGAACTGCCAGAGCATGTCCATGTCCTGCTCATGGGCGAGGTGCGTGATCCATTGGTCAAAAAACTGGGCAGCAAACCTGAGATCAAAGACCGGGTCCACTTTGCCGGTTTCAGAAAGGATGCCCCGGCCATCCTTGGCTGTTGCCATGTGGCTGTGGCTCCGTCCAGGGGCAGGGAAGGCCTGACTAAATCCATCATCGAGCCCATGGCCCAGGGTGTTCCTGCCGTGGTTACTCAGGCCGGCGGACTGCCGGAGATGGTGGAACATGGTGTAAGCGGTTATGTGGTGCCTGTTGATGATGCCAGGGCCATGGCTTTGGCCATAGGAAAGTTGGCTGAAGATACAGCACTGCGTCGCAAGTTCGGTCTCAAGGCTAAGCAGCGGATGCATGAGGTGTTCAACATTGTTCAGACCGTGGACCAGACCCTGGATGTTTATTTAAGCGTCTGTAAAGAGAAAAAGATTTATTGGCAATAATTGCAGGAGATAAAAAATGCTGTTTTTCAGCATTTTGAGTCAATTAATGCTCTAAACCGGACGAAGTTTTTATTATGGGCGAACGCAGCAGTGCCAGGCCTGGCTGGCACTGCTGCGTTCGCCCTACGGATGCTTGTACGGATGCTTGTAATGGCAGCAATGCGGACTGATTAACCAAAAACTCAGTTCAGGTATAAAATGTAAAGGGACAATAGTGAAAAAGACGAGCATGCTTAAGAAATACCTATGGTTTCTGACAGTAATTAACCGACTGTTAATTCGGAAAAAATCTTATCTTCATTCAACCGGGTGGATTGAGTCTGTTAAGCGGGGCTATCCATGCACAAAAGATGGTTCAGAAATACCCTGGATGAACTATGCTGTTGTTAACATTCTTCAAGAAAGGCTGAATAAAGATTTATGTCTGTTTGAATTTGGCAGTGGTTATTCAACATTCTTTTATTCCAGACTGGTGAAAGATGTTGTGTCGGTTGAACATGACAAAAAATGGTTCGATTTTATAAAGAACAAAGTGCCGGACAATGCTTCCTTGTTTTATAAGGAAGAGGATGTTGACGGGAATTACTGCCGAACTGTCAAAGAATTCAAGAAGTCGTTTGATGTGGTTGTCATTGATGGCAAAGACAGAATGAACTGTATGAAACAGGCCATTACTGTCCTTTCGGAAAAGGGAGTTATTATACTTGATGACTCCTCAAGAGAGAAGTACCAGATTGTCCAGGCATATGCCGTGAAAAAAGGTTTTAGACCTCTTAATCTGGATGGACTGAAAGCTACCAACTACAGGAGCTGTAGAACCACCATTTTATACCGGGACAATAATTGTCTAAACATTTAACAATGTAAGACTTCCTGAAGGCTTAGTTTATGGCTCATGTGCCAATCAGTGTGGTTATCCCCTGTTTTAATGAAGAAGACAATATCGGCGCATGCCTGGAAAGCGTTGCATGGGCTGATGAAATTCTGGTAGTGGATTCTTTCAGTACAGATCGCACCTTGGAAATTGCAGGCAGGTATACAAACCGGGTTTTTCAAAGGGAGTATCAAAGCCATGCAGACCAGCTAAACTGGACAATTCCTCAGGCAAGTCATGAGTGGGTGCTGGTGGTGGATTCTGATGAACGTGTTCCAGACACCTTGGCAAAAGAGATCAGGGATCTGGATTTGGCAAATAACAAGATCGATGGTTACTGGATCAGACGGAGTAATCACCTATTCGGGAAAAAAATCCGCTTTTCCGGTTGGGGACGGGACAGGGTGCTGAGGCTTTTTCGCAGAGACTTAGGGAGAAAAGAGAATAAAAGAGTTCATGCTGAGTTTAAGGTGCCAAAAGCCGGGAGGTTGAAAGAAGCAATCCTTCATTATCCTATTCCATCCATGGAAGCCTGGGTGGTCAAGATTAACCGCTACACCACCTGGAAGGCCATGGACAAGGTTGAAAAGGGCAATCCTGCAGCACTGATACATTTTTTTTTGCGCCCTCCAATCAGGTTTTTTAAAGACAGTGTACTCAGGCTGGGTTTGCTGGATGGTTGGCGCGGTATTTTGATTGCAGCCATGTCCGCATTTGCTGAAATGATCATGTCTGCCAAAATGATGCAGCTGAAACGTCAAGATAATCGTGGTGGAAGAAGCGTTGCTGACCTGTAAGGATATGAGCTGTCAGCCTATATGGTTTATTGCAGGGGGGATGTTTTGATCAACGGATTTGTGCAAGACATCCCCAAGGACAAGCATGTTTGTGTATTGCTTTCCAATAAATCACCACAGGAAGTTGCAGAACTGACGAGTTTAGATCTGGAAAAGGACTGGAGGTCTTTTCGCAGCGGTCCCATTGCCTGGGCAGTGCAGTTGTACCTGCAACTGAAAAAGATGGGTTTTCCGGTTCTGGCCAGCAATCGTCCCATGAAGGGTTGCCCGAATATCGCTCATGTGGCCAGGATTAACCCGGTCCATTTCAGGCCGGATCATTTTCTGGTAGCCATCATGGCTGACCGCAGGCCTTCAGGACTGGCAGTCAAGCATGTGGTTCAAAACAAACTGCAAGCTGATGACAGGCATTTTTTTTGGATGCCGCATTGGCCTCAACCCGGTTTAAAAGTCCGGAACAAAGAACGGGGAAGCGATCTCCGAGTATGCGCATTTGCTGGCCGGGAAAAGCACCTGCAGGGTGACGTCCGGGCATGGGAACAGGCACTTGCAAAAATTGGGATCAAGTTCAGAGTGTTGGGACCAAAGAGCTGGGCACAGCTTCAGGATATTGACTGCCTGGTAGGCATCCGCACCAGCAACAAAGCAACAAGCTTTCCCAACAAGCCTCCAACCAAGCTTATCAATGCATGGCTTGCGGGCATACCATTTATTGGAGGAACTGAATCAGCATATTGTCAAGTCGGTGAGCCGGGCAAGGATTACCTTGGAGCAGATACCATGCAGGAAGCTCTGTACCAGATTGAAATGCTGAAAAACTCTCCTGATCTTTTTAATGCCCTGGTGACCAGAGGTAATATCAAGGCTGAGCAGTTTACCCACAAGGCCATTACCATGTTATGGGCTGATTTCATCTGGAATCGAATCTGGCGCACGTTTGAGCAGTGGAAAAAACAACCAGGATGGATGCGAACAGCCAGGTACTTGGCTGCACCAGGTTACAGGCTGTTTCTATATAAAAAAAATGCCAGGCTGAAAAAAAGCCAATAACTAAAGAGACCTCTTCGCTTCAGGCATCACCTGAATAAACCACAGGCAATGGCATGCGTTTATATGTTATTTTAAGAAATCTTCGCAACAAGCTGATATATGGAATAAATGCGCCAAGACACAGTCAGCGCATATATGCCAAGGTGTCAGAGCAGATACCCTTCCTCCCGCCTGAAGCCCAGCCCTACGCTGTTCGACCTCACAGGTTGTCCGGCTTGATTGTTGGCGGAGATTGGGACAATAAGACTGCATCCATCTATACCTGCCCAAAGGTGAAGTTCAGCCTTATGCACTGGCAGCAGGGGATTCCTTGGGCAGAAACTGGGTGCTTTGAGTACCTTCTGGAAATTATTCGACAAAGAGGCAGGGTTGATGGCCTGCGTACCCTGGACGATATTAAGGCTAGATACTATAGGCTTGATCAAGTATATAAGCAAGTTAAAAATGAAGGTAAATTGCGTAATGCCAGTGAACTAGGCCGAGCCAGAAAAAAAAATCTGGAGAACTCAGGCATACTTATTCATTTGGATAGACAGGGAAATCCGATCTTCGGAGGATCCGGATGTCACAGGATTGCCATGGCTATCTCGTTGGGCATTCAGATTATACCCGCCAAATTAGGTTTGGTTCATGCTGACTATCTTTCTGAATGGCATAATGTGTTAAGAAGATGAAGACAAAGCTCAAGAAGGAAAAAAAATATCGCCAAGTACATAAGAATGTCTGGTGCCAAGTGTACTCTTCAGAAGAAAAGGGGAGTTTCAATACTGGATATGTTAAGGGCGCGATAAATACCGGGGCCGGTTGTTCAAGCGTCATTATGGAGTTTATTAAGAGTTTGGAGTATAATGGTGATATTAACTATTCAAATTATAAAACCGGGAGAGCAAAAAACACTTTGCAAGTGTTCCAGTTGCCAGGTGATGGAAGGCCGGTAGTTCTTAAAAGGACATCTGGAAGAGGATGTGGGGTTTCATTTTCTAGAAAAATTGAAATTTTGATTAAGGGTATTCATAGGAATTATGCTCGTACCGCTTTCAATGGTTCACTTGCTTTAGAACTTGCGGGTATTCCAACGCCAAGCCCCTTGGCTTGGTGGCAGTCTGGATCAGGATTAGCAAAAGATAGTTATTACATTTATGAGAAAGTGTGTGCCAGGGAAACTCTTAGTCAAGCTTTGCAAAGGCTATGGAGAGAAAAAGGTGAGTCAGCCACAGGCGAGGCCATCGCCCTTCTTTCCTGTATGGCTGACTTAAGCAGTAAAATGCATCAATTTCGTATAAGACATGGAGATATTGTTACTCATAATTTTCTTGTCTGTGACAAAGGCTGTGAATTAGCCTTGATAGACACCGATCATGTAAGGCCAGGAAATTTTCTTTTGCCTGAATGGATGCAAAGATTCTATGATTTACGATGCTTGAGACGTTTAGACCTCTCGACTGAGGGACAGAGATTTTTTTTGGCTCAATACCTAGGTCGTGAGCTATCCTGGCAAGACTGGATATTATTTAGATTCTGGTATTTGGGCGGCTTCAGCTTCAGACGTTGGTTCAAAAGATTCCGTAGACTTTTGGTCGGTGCAGGTCGCAATGAACCTAAAGGTGTCTCCTGGTGGTATCCATATTAAATTTTTATTCAGAATGTAAAATATATTTATAGACGTTCTTGGTGGCAAGTGCGGCTTTTTCCCAGGTAAATTTTTTAGCATATAACCTTGCCTGTTCAAGTCCTTCTTTACTAACTGCCAATGCTTCGTGCATCCCTGTGGCTATTCCTGCTACTGAAAGAGGGTCAACCAAGGTAGCGTGTCCCAGTCCTATATCAGCCACGCCTCCGACATTGCTGGTTAATACAGGCGTTGAGGACGCCATCGCTTCCAAGACTGGCAAGCCAAATCCCTCATATAGGCTCGGAAAGCAAAGAAGCGAAGCTTTATGATATAACGTCGGTAAATGTTCGTCTGAAACATTATTCATTATTCGGATGGATTGGCCAAGCTCATCATCCTGAACAACATCTTGGATACCCCTATCTATGCCTCCGATGACTACAAGGTCATAGTCTTTGTTAAGTTTGGAGAGCACAAAAGCCTGGACTACTCTAGGAAAATTTTTTCTTTCTCTTCCTCCAAAGGCGAGGATATAAGGCCTTGTCAGCTGTTCAATTTTATTAGAGGGTTCGGAACTAGGTTGTCGAAAAAATCTTGGGCTTACTCCATGCGGAATAACAAAGATTCGTTCTTCAGGATACTTGAAGTTGTTAAGCAGGTCACGTTTAGTAGTGTTGCTTGGGACGATAATGGCGTTGCAGTGTTTGATAATTCTCTGATATGAGCGGATCTTGTGTCTTCTGAAACGAGGTTTACTATAGTCTTTTATAACGATAGAAAAAAGATCATGTATAGTACAGGCTATCCTGGGTGGCAGTGGCGATGGAAGTATCGTATCCAATGCATGGACAAGTGAGTAACGCTTGCATGAAAAGCCGGGGAAAGGCAGGTACCAGCGATGGTCCATGCTTGTCGTGGGTCGTAAGTATGCTTTTTTAATTCTTGTTCCTTTAAGACAAAGTTCGAATCTTGTGTCTGATGCTGGATAACTTAATTTCATCAATGCATTAGATAGTTCAAGGATGTATCTTTGTATCCCTGAAAGGCGACTTGAAAGTAAAGCAGTTGCTTCAAGTCCTATTTTATAATTCATAATTAACTTTTAAGTGTTATGAGATTATTGTTTGATAGAATGAGATTGTGTTAATCGCTTTTGTTTGCTTTCATTTTTTATATGTGACATTGTTTTGAGATTCAGTGGTAGTAGTATCAAGAGGGAGAAAATCATTATAGTTGGCCTTTGTTCAAATGGAGAGTCTGTTAGGCTGAATATGGCAAAGCACACAACAGTCATTAGACCAGCCAAAGGAAGGCTTTGTTTTTCTGGTATAGAGCTATTCCTTATTTTAGTTATAAAAATGATGCTTGGTGTAAGAAATACAAATAGCAAGACGGTTATTCCTATAATGCCGTGGTAGCCAAACGCAGTAGCGAGTTCGCTGTGTGGAAAATGATGTGATGCAGCGCTTTCTATGTATAACCCTTTTTCTACGCCATCCTTGGCTACTCTTTGAAACTCATCTTTGCCTGGACCAATTATGATTGATCTTTTGCCAGATTCGAATGCTGCTTTCCACATATCAATACGAGTTCTTACAGAAATGCTATCATTTATATTTTTTTCTTCAAAGTATGTGTTGATTTCCTCAGTAGCATCTTTAAGCCTTTTTTCTACAATTTGCCAGCCAGAAAATGAAAAGAAGAGAGTAAAGAAAACAATAATGGAAATTAATGATTTCCCGAAGTTATTAACTAAAGCTTTTCGGTAGTGAAAAATTGTAATTATTAATACTACTGGAAGGGCTAGCCATGCTCCTCTAGTTTCAGAACCGATTGCTGCAACTAAGCTTAGTATTAAGCCTGAAGTTGGAAGCAGAAATCCCCAAGGCTTAAATCTATAAAAATAGGTGAACGATGCTGATGTTAATGTAAACAAAAGAACACAGAGCTGCCCAAAGACGATAGGATTTACTTGAGTGAGATTGTTAATGTTTGCACGGAAACTATCACCGAGGAAAAAAATATAACAGCCTGTTAATCCAATAAAATTGGCACCAATGGTAACGCCCCACCAATAATATTCTTCTCCTGGCTTTCGCCAAGCCAGCCAAACCGCTCCGAATGCTGCAAGGATAAAAAGCATGTGCCTGCGAAGTAACTTATAAGCAGCATCCTCCATGCCGTTTACCAGCCAGGAAATTGCGGTTACGGTCATGTAAAGCAGAAGCGTGATTATGACAATATTTGTTTGTTGGTCGCAGGGCCATTTCCTGATGGTCAGCCAGCATAACAAACCACCTAATCCCAGGATATTGAATATACTGCTCCCACCGCTGGGTACTAGCCAGACTGCAGTGGGATAAAGTAAAATTAGCAATCCAAGCAACCAGTAGTCAGGTGGATGGGAAGAAAAGATTTTTTTAATCTGCATCATGTTCTCAATAATTGGTTTGGATATAACCTATTGTTAAGGTGTCAATAAAATCAAAGGATTGTGGGTAGAGTGTTCATAGCCCTCAATGTTCGGAGAACAGCTGTGAAGTGAGATGGTCGGGGATTGCCCATGGTTTTTTTCCCGGCTCAGCGTTATTGGTGTTCCACCAGTACCTGTGGACTGCCCTGATACATACAGGTAATTTTTTTAAGCCCACGATCTGGGCCATGGCCAGGCGGTGGAGGCCTTTGTTAATCTTTACCATGTGCCCTTTTCTGTCAAGGGCTATGCCAATGTGATCCTCTGCCAGAGAAGGATTGTAGCCGTCCTGTTCAAGCTGTTTCATGAAGGTCAGATATATTTCCAGGAAGCGGTGAACCTTGGAGTCGGTGTCCAGATAAACCCCTTTGTGATACGAGCTGTAGGGCTTTTTATTTCT
Source organism: Desulfonatronovibrio hydrogenovorans DSM 9292 (assembly GCF_000686525.1). NCBI lineage: Bacteria > Pseudomonadati > Thermodesulfobacteriota > Desulfovibrionia > Desulfovibrionales > Desulfonatronovibrionaceae > Desulfonatronovibrio > Desulfonatronovibrio hydrogenovorans. Next base: position 108,614 of record NZ_JMKT01000017.1, on the reverse strand, counting down.
GTACATGGCTGTCAGCTCCTGAAACCTGGAACTTCTGGTCAGATCAGACCGGTGCTCCCAGATATCAGCCAGAAACCTGTAGCGCTCTGTATCATGAAAATGCCTGGTGTTCTTGTCCCAGTCTCCGTCCCAGATGAACCGGTTGCCCAGGCTGCGGCGCTGATACTTGTTTTCAAAAGCAATCAGAGTGTTCAAAGAATGAGGATCAACCTCCAGGGTCAAGGCCGCCTGAAAATGAGCTTCAATGCTCCGTCTGGGCAGACCGGCCTTTTCCACCCATTTTCCCAGGCTGGTTTTTTTCTGCCAGAGACTGAACATCAGTTCTTCAGCCGGGCGGGTAATGACTTTCTGAAGACACTCCCGGATAAATTTCTGAACATTAGCCCTGAACATGGCCGGGTAAAGCCTTGGGTGACAGAGTTCCAAAAAGGCTTTTTCAGTTATAGCCGGACTGGTCCTGCCAGGTGAATTCTTGAGAGATTTTCCTATGTGCTGGGATAAACGACTGTCTGACATGTTTCCGGTTTTGGTTCAGGAGGAGATCCTGGATGATCTTTTCCAGCGGTTGTGCAGCCAGAGCCATTCCTGGGGATGGTCTCTGATGAATTCCTCCAGAACCTGGTGATAGCGTCTGACCAGTTCTGCAATATCGTCCTTGCAGCAGGCAAGATCGCTTGTTTTGACCTGGACTATTTCCAGCTGATATGTGTTGTCCCTGGTCCGCCTTGAAACCTCAACAAAGAGGGGTACTCCGGCCTTAAGGGCCAGAAAGGCCGGACCCAGAAACACCGAAGTCCTGCGGCCCAGGAAGCTGATGTGCCGGTCCACCTTGCGCTGAGATTGATCAGCCAGGACAACCACCACCTCTCCCTCTTTCAATGCCCGGATGCCTTCCCGCAGGGCCTTGTCCGAGGTGATGATCTTATTGCCTCTGAGGGTCCTCAAATGGTTGAGGTGATCATTGAGATACTGGTTTCTCATGGGCTTGACAATAAAGTGCATGGGCTTGAGGATCAGTCCAGTGCAGACGCCTATAATCTCCCAGCTGCTCAAGTGTCCGGAGACAACCACTGCTCCGCTGTTTTGCTGAATAACCTGCTGGAATTCTTCATCTGCATCCATTGAAACCAGCTGCAGGGCATCCTCTCTGTTTTGGATCAGGGGAATGCGCAGGAGTTCCACTATGTTCAGGACCTGATTCTGGTAAACTTGGCGGGCCAGTCCCTGAATTTCAAGGCTGTTTTTTTCCGGGAAGGTCAGACTTAAGTTTTTCAGAACCAGACCCCGCCTGATTCTCAAGAGGTCAAAAGCCAGGGTGCCCAGGATCCGGCTGAGTTTCAGGGCCTGGTTCCTGCTCATCATTCTGAGGCCAAAACCCAGCAACAGGAAAAATCCTCCACCCAGGGGATAGAACAGCCGTTTAATTTTTTTGAATTTTTTCTTGCTTGTTTTACTCATGGGTGCAGCAGACCTTGACTGCAAAGCAGGCCGCGCCAAAGCCGTTGTCTATGTTGACCACGGATATGCCGGGAGCGCAGGAAGTGAGCATGGCCAGCAGGGGGGTCACACCGCTGAAGTTTGTTCCATAGCCTACAGAGGTGGGGACTGCAACCACGGGTTTGTCACACAGTCCGGCCACTACAGAGGGCAGTGCCCCTTCCATGCCGGCCACCACTATGAGGATTTCAGCCCTGGAAAGGGTGTCCAGGTGGGGAAAGAGTCTGTGCAGCCCGGCCACACCAACATCAGATATAAGTCCGGCCTGCTGATCAAAAAAAAGGCAGGTGGTCAGGGCCTCCAAAGCCACGGGCAGATCAGCTCCTCCGGCTGAAATGATCAGAATGCGGCCGGTACCAGGCCAGGGATGGGACAGGTCCAGCTGCTTATTCAGAATAAAAACTCCTGGCACATCCCAGTATCTGCCGCCTGGAAAGCGTTTTTCAAGATCCAGTCCGTTATCCTGGCCAACCTTGGTCACCAGGACCGGATTTTTGTCCCGGGCCAGGGTCTCCACGGCCGAGTGGAGCTGGTCAATGCTTTTGCCCTGGCCGAAGACCACCTCGGATATTCCGGTTCTCATGCCCCGGTGCAGGTCAAGATTAAGACCGTTGGCCGCTTCCTGATACGGATGGTGGACAATCTGGTTCAAGGCTTCATCCGGAGTCAATTGTCCGGATGATATTTTTTCGAGGATTGACAAGAGTTCTTTTTTCATCATGCTTAGATACCAATTGCAGGGATTAACCCCAGGGGTTTTGCAAGGCAGCTTTTGGCTGTTTCTGATCCCACTACGCCCAAGACTGCGGATCAGGGGCGGAAAAAATCAGACTGTTTAAAAAAGCAAATCAGATCCAGGACCAGGGCAACAAACGCATTGAAAATTAATCCTGTTACTTGTATGAAAAAATAATCATGTCCGCTAAATCCATACTGTTTATTGCCAGGCCTGATCTTGCGGGGCCGGTCATGTCCAAGCTAAGGGATCAGGGTTTTGAGATCCTCATGAGCGAAAGTCTTAGCGGAGCCATGAAGATTCTGAAGGACCGGACTCCAGAACTTATCTTTTCCCAGGCCGTCCTGCCAGGATTCCGTGCGGACCAGTTCCTTTCCGGGATGGAGGATCAGGCTGTTTCAGGCCGGGTAATTGTTGTTGCTGAACACGGTACTTCAGAGGAGGCCAGAAAGATTCTGGAGCTTGGAGCCAAAGACTACTGGCTGGCCCCCCTGGTCTGGGAAAAGATCCAGGCTGTCCTGCCCCAGGAACCTGCTGCACCCCATCCCCGGCCTCCAAAACCCAGGCCGTCCAGCCAGGCCATAATTGGCAACCATCAGTCCATCAAGCGGGTTCTGACCCTGGCCAGACAGGTTGGCCCGTCCAAGGCCACCATTCTTATAAGCGGAGAATCAGGCACAGGCAAGGAGATGTTTGCCAGATACCTGCATTCCAACAGCCCCAGGGCAGGAGGGCCATTTGTGGCCATCAACTGCGCAGCTCTGCCTGAGCATCTTTTGGAGAGTGAGCTCTTTGGCCATGAAAAGGGTTCGTTCACCGGGGCCATCAGCCGGAAAATGGGCAAGTTTGAGCTGGCTGATACAGGAACCATCCTGCTGGACGAGATATCTGAAATGGACATGGCTCTGCAGGCCAAACTGCTCAGGGTCCTGCAGGAAAGCGAGGTGGACCGGGTGGGGGGTACTGAGACCGTCAAAGTAGATGTCAGGGTGCTGGCCACCACCAACCGGGACATGGAAGAGTGCGTAAGCAGGGGTCAATTCCGGCAGGATTTGTTTTACCGGCTCAATGTGATCCCTTTGAAACTCCCGGCCCTGCGGGAGCGTGGAGATGACGTCCTTTTGCTGGCCAGACATTTTGTGGCTGATTTCTGTTCCCAGTACGGACTGGGAGCGCTGGTCTTTGATCCTGAAGCTGAAAAGTGGCTAACTGACTATGACTGGCCGGGAAATGTCCGCGAACTCCAGAACCTTATGGAACGGGCCGTGCTCCTGGCCGGTTCCAGAGGGGTCATTAAAAAAGCCCATTTCCTGCTGGGTGATGAAGACTGGCTGGATGAAGCAGAATCTGACGAGCCCCATCCGGCTAAAGAGGTGGAAAGGCCGGGCAGTCCTCAGGGCCTGGATTTTGATGAAGTAATCCCCATATCTGAGATGGAAAAAAGGCTGATCATCAAAGGGCTGGAAAAGACCGGAGGCAACCGGACCCAGGCATCAGAGCTTCTGGGCATATCCGTGCGGACCCTGCGCAATAAGCTCAATGAGTATCGAAAGGACGGCCTGGCTCTATAAAGGAGACAGGCTTTGACTGCCAGGTCCAGGGGCTGCTGGTCCCTTGAATCTCAGGCCACAATGGATAGAATCCCTGCCAGGGCTGACCAGCTGATCAGCAATATTAAAGTCTTCCTTCCTCTGTGGCCTTTGTTGTGAATTCAGCCCAGAATCAGTTTTCCAGGATCTCAGGTCGCAGAATCCTGATCTTGGCCTGGTTGCGGAGCATGGTAATGAAGGACTGAAACATTTCTTCTTTTTGCATGCGGCCATACTGTTCCAGCCAGAAATCCTTTTCCTCTTCAAATTCTTCCGGAGCCGGGGATATATGCTCAGCTACCCTGGCCACAACATATCCTTCAGTCACCTGAAAGGTGTTATCCAGCCACTGGCCTGGTGAGACAGCAAAGGCAGCCCTGGCCAGGCCGGGAACCATCCCCAGATCCGGGATGAATCCCTGTCTGTCAAAGGGGCTGCTGGTCTGAAGCCGGGCCGTTGCCTGGTCTGATTCTTCCCCAGCCATGAATTTTTTCAGGTAGTCATGAGCGTTTTCCCTGGCCATGTCCATGCTTTTCTGTCGGGCCAGAGTTTCCCTGATCCTGGGCTTGACTTCTTCCAGGTCTCTGACTCGGGCATCCACAGCCTCAAGCTTCTGGGCAAAAATATATCCGTCCTCAACCATGATGGGCGTTTCAGTAATCTCGGTAACAGCCATGTTGAACAACCTGTGAACAGCAGTCTCTGGAAGGTCTATCTCCCGGGGGCCGTCCTGCCTGGAGAAAAAGCCGGTGGTCCTGGTTTCAAGGTTGAGTCTCTGGGCTGCATCAGCCAGGTCTCCTCCAGTAAAGATTATTTCCAGGATATCGTCCATGATGTCAGCCAGCTGATCCATGGCCTTTTCTTCTCCCACCCGCATCCTGATCTGGGCTCTGACCTCGTCCAGGTCCCTGGTGCCGGCAGGAATATGCTCCTCCACCATAATCAGGTGCCATCCGAACATGGTCCGAACCGGTTCACTGATCTGGCCTGGTTCCAGGGCAAAAGCGGCCTGTTCAAATTCCGGGACCATCTGGCCCCGCCTGAAGCTGCCCAGATCTCCTCCCTGGGCTGCGCTGGGACAATCAGAGTATTTTTCTGCCAGGTCGGCGAATCCGGTTCCCTGGTCCAGCTCAGCTCTGATCCGGTTGATCTTTTCCAGAGCCTGGGTCTGGTCCTCTTGGGCTGCATCTTCATCCACCATGATCAGGATGTGCCTGGCTGAGACCCTTTCCTCCCGGGTGAACTCACTCAGATGGGTCTGGTAGTATCTCTCAATCTCCTCCATGGTCACATTCTGCATGGGAGCCAGGGCCCTGGGAGTCAGCTTGAGGTAGGCTGCCCGGATTTTTTCCGGTTCCATGAACCTGGACAGATTTTCATTGTAGTAAGCTTCTATCTGGTCGTCATTTATCTCAATTTGATCCTTGAAATCAGCCCCTGCAACCTTGAGGTAGTCAACCCTGGCAGTGGACCGGATATAGTTGAAGAATTCCAGGACTTCTTCCTGATTAGGCCTGGCTGGAAGGGATACATAATTTTCAATTTTTTCCATGAGCAGGTTGTGTTGAAAATCTTTTTCAAACTGGGCCGGGGTCATGCGGTGGGATCTGAGCACCCCTTCATAGATCTGGGGGTCGAACCGGTTGTCTTCGCTCAGAAAGACAGGCAGGCTGGTGATCTGTTTCTGCAGTTCAGCAGTGCTGACACTCAGACCCAGATCCGAAGCCTTTTGCAGCAGAAGCTGGGAATTGAGAAGCTGGTTAAAGATCTGCTGTTTAAAACGCATTTCCCTCAGGTCTGCGCTGGTGAGATCCGGGTTCTGTTCCCGCACGGACTGAGCAGTGGTCTCATAAGCCCGGATGAAGTCATTGATGAGAATGGGCTGGTCATTGACCATGGCCAGGATCCCTTCCCGGTCGCTGGTGAAGCTGCCCACTCCCCAGAACACGAATACAATGACAATGGCTGCAAAGAGCAGTTTCACGATCCATGACTGGGCATTATCTCTTAAAACATCAAGCATTCTTTTTTCTCCCTGACCCCGGTTCCTGTGGATTACCGGGCCTTGTTTTTGACATGATTCAGCAGTCCTCCAGCATTAATAATGGCCAATTCAGCCTCAGTCAAATCGTTTCCAACCTCAATGGCCTGGCCGGATCTGGTGTGGATGAAGGAGTTCTGCCCCGGTTTTAAGGAGGTGGTGTCCAGACTGAGGAACTGGTCCTGTTCCAGGATGTCGTAATCTGAAGCCCTGGCCAGGGTCAGGGGCAGGATTCCGAAGTTGACCAGGTTGGCCCGGTGAATCCTGGCAAAAGATTTGACCAGGACGATGCGTATCCCGAGATACCTGGGCGCCAGGGCGGCGTGTTCCCGGCTGGAACCCTGACCGTAATTTTCGCCGCCCAGGACGATTCCCTGGCTGGTCTTTTTGATCCTGGCCAGAAATTCCTGGTCAATGCGGGAGAATATGTATTCGCTGATGGCCGGGATGTTGGATCTGAGGGCAGTGATTTCTGCCCCTCCGGGCAGGATATGGTCAGTGGAGATGTTGTCTCCGCATTTCATGACAATGGGCAGGTCGAGTTTTTCAGGCAAAGGGTCAAACTGGGGCAGGGGCACGATATTGGGGCCGCGGTAGATATCCACCCTTCTGGTGTCATCCGGGAATACAAAGAGATCCCTGATGGACGGAACCTTATCCGGAAACCCGGGCCTGGGCAGGGGGTCGCCCCATCCGGCCGGATCTGTGAACCTGCCGTTAATGGCGCAATGGGCTGCTGTTACCGGACTGACCAGGTAGACCCCGGCGTCCTGGGTTCCACTTCTGCCTTCAAAGTTCCGGTTAAAGGTCCGGGCGCTTACTCCTTTGGAGACAGGGGAGCCCCCCATGCCGATACACGGACCGCACGCGCATTCCAGAAGCCTACCTCCGCTGTCCAGGATATCACCCAGAAGGCTTTCAGTGGTCAGCATTTTCAGGACCTGTTTTGAGCCGGGTGAAATGAGAAGGTCCGTGTCCGGACTGATTTTTCTGCCTTTGAGGATCTGGGCTGATATTTTCAGGTCTGAGTAGGATGAATTGGTGCAGGACCCGATGGCCACCTGGTCCACTTTGAGACCGTCCAGTTCAGCCACCCTGACCCCCAGGTCGGGCATGTGGGGTCTGGCTGCCATGGGTTCAATGCTAGACAGGTCAATGACCAGCTGTTCATCGTAATGAGCCCCGGGGTCCGGACCCAGTTCAGCAAAATCCTGTTCCCGGCCCATGATCCGCAGGAATTTTTCCGTGATTTCATCGGCCGGAAAAATGGAGGTGGTTGCTCCCAGTTCAGCTCCCATATTGGTGATGGTGGCCCGTTCCGGGACGGACAGATCCCTGATTCCGGGTCCGTAATATTCCATGACCCGGCCTGTGCCGCCTTTGACACTGAGTTTTTTCAGGATGTACAGGATAACGTCCTTGGCCCCGGCATGGCCGGTCAAGGCACCTTCCAGGCGGACACCCACAACCCTGGGCATGTTCAGGACATAAGGCTCTCCAGCCATGGCCAGGGCAACGGAAAGGCCGCCGGCCCCCATGGCCAGCGATCCCAGACCACCGGCAGTGGGGGTGTGGCTGTCCGAGCCAATGAGGGTCTTGCCCGGCACAGCAAAGTTTTCCAGGTGCAGCTGATGGCAGATGCCGGTGCCGGCCGGGGAAAAAACAATACCGTATTTTGCAGCTACGCTGCGCAGATACTTGTGGTCATCCGGATTCTTAAAACCCATCTGCAGGGTGTTGTGATCCACGTAGCTCACTGAGAGTTCAGTTTTAACCCTGGGAAGCCCAATGGCTTCCCATTGAAGATAAGCCATGGTCCCGGTGGCATCCTGGGTCAGGGTCTGGTCTATTCCAAGTCCGATTTCCCGGCCCGGCTCCATGGTTCCATGGATGAGGTGTTTTTTTATGATTTTCTGGGTAAGATTAAGACTCACTTTGCCTCCTGGTCATTTGAAAAAAATCTTGGATGGTCCGGGTGGATTATGCAGAAGAATCAAGGCCTACAGCCTACTGGTATCCCAGATTCAGCCGGTTGATCTTTTTCCGGCACAGTTCTGCTTCCACCTCCAGACGCAGACTGTCCTGCTGCAGGGTAAAGATCTCCTGATGGTGAAAGATCCTGTTTTTGGGGTCTTCAGCAGCCATTAGTTCCCTGATCTTTTTTCGACACTGGCTGCGCTGGTTAATAAAATCCTCCATCTGACTGGTCAGTCGGGCTATTTCTTCAGATACGGATTCTTCTACGAGAGGGCTTGTCATTCAGGTCTCCTTGAGAGGGTTTTTTTTCACCAAGCTTACCAGACAGGTTGGTGAATATCTTCCAGAATCCAGGCCAGAGAGCGGTGATCAGTCCTGGATTGGCCAGACATATTCCTTTGTGCTTAAATGAAAGCAGGCAGTAGCCCAGGATCCAATAAGGGTCCGGACTGATCCAGGGGTCATTTTTTTCGGAAATTTTCCGGTGGGAGCCGACCCTGATTCCCCTGGAGTGGGTGGAAAAATCATAGCCGGCATGGGTCAGGAAATCCAGGGCTGCATGGTAATGATCCGTGTCCGGGACCATTAAAAATTCCATGTCTTCTCCACTGGAACAGCAAAGGGCCAATGGAAGGGCCAGGGGGGCTGCTTCAGGAGTGTCTGTCAGGTCAAACATGCAGTCAGCTTTTCTGGTTCCATGCACTGCAGTGATTTTTTCAGCCTCAACCTTCAGGTCAGCGCCGCATTGCTTCAGGAAGCCCTGGACCAGACGGGCCACCGGGTCCTTGGCCGGCCAGACACCACTGAGGCTGACTTTACCCCGGCTGAGATGGGCCATGGCCAGGACAAATCCGGACAGAAAAGGATCCAGAAAGATGGTGGCCTTGTCCGGATCAGGCTGACCTGGATGAACAACCACCTGTTGATCCTTTTTGGATAAATTTATTCCGGTCTGTTCCAGGATACTCAAGACATGGGAAAAGACTGGATGCCCAAGGCCGGGATAGCTGATGGCCAGACCGTGCTCATAGGAAGGTGCTGCCAGGGTCAGACAGGCCACAAACAGAGGATCCACTTCAGCCGGGATATGGATCTCCCGGGGCAGCTGGCCGCTGGTTTCCAGCCTGGCCGGGAGGGAGTAACTCTGGGGCTCGATGGAACTCAGCCGGGCGCCCAGTTGAGGAAGAAGGTGCTGAATCCTTTTGAGGTCCACGGTCTTGAGCATGGAGGAGCTGTTGAATTTCAGCCTGTTGGCCTGGCCGAGGGCCAGGCACAGGAAGAGATAGAAGTTCTGCAGGCTGTGATTGATAAATAAACTCTGGTTGTCCATGTCCAGGTCATGTCCTCCCTGGCTGGCAAGGGTGCTGTCCTGCCAGGTGAGGCCTGCCCCGCACTGGTTGGCCATTTTAATGAGTTCAATGATGTTGTCATTGATGATGAAACCGGCAAGCTCCACCTGCTTTTTGGTCTGGAGACAGAGAAAGGCTGTGTACAGGGACCTGCTGATGGAGGAAGGTCCGGGAATGTCCAGGCTGACCGGGGCATTGGGGGGATAGAGACAAAAGGGTTTATCCGAGGAGGCCTTTTCCGCCATGGAGTAGCCAAGGCTGTTGACCAGAGTATAGAGCTGGCGGACCAGGCTCTGATTTGATTTCTTGAGTTCCTCCTTCCAGAGGATCCAGAGTTCTTTTTCCAGTGCTGCATCAGCCAGGCTTTTGCTGTTCTGTTGCCTGAGCTTTGCCACCCTGCCCATAAGCCTGGATCTCTTGCTGATGAGGGAGGCAATTTTTCTGTCAATGCTTTTGAGCTCATCAGTCAGGCTCAGGTCGTACTTTTTCATGGCAAACATCCTTTGGAATTTTGGGGAAGGCTCAACTTGGATTCAGCAGCAAACTCACTATGCAAGTTCAAAAGTTTTAATATTAATCTTATTTGGCCTGATTGAGCAAGCTGAATGTAATATCCTGTAATAATTAGACATAATGCTTAGATTTTTATGGCTGTCATCTTTGACTGGAATGAATTATAAGGGGGTCGGCAAAAATGACCGGTATGCAGATACAGGTCTGATTGAGGCTGTCAGCCAGAATGAAGTCCAGGACGTCTGAAAATAAGCCAAACAAGGAGAGAGCATTGAAGATACTGGAAGCCAGGGAAATGGACGTACATATTCCCTTTGACATGGAAACCTTCATGGGCCTTGCCCAGGTCAAAGGGATTGAAGGCAGAGAAACGGTTGAACTCGTGGAGTTCTGGTCCAGGTGGAGGCCGCACCTCAAGGTGTACACCTTTGGCAGAAAAAGAGGTTATCTGGCTGCCTTTATGGATCGTCAGGTTGAAGATGAAATTGACAGATTGTGGGAAGAATCGCCTTCAAAAGGGTTCAAACTGCAGGCTCTGGTCCAGACCATGATCATCGGAGCCCTGCGGGAGCTTATTCCTCAGATCGGGACCAGCCAGTGTGCTCCTGTTCCCAGGCCGGGCAAGGTGCTTAAGAAATCCCTGGCCAAGGTGGGGCTGGAACTCTTTGATGAGGGCTCCCTCAACTACAAGTATTCCACCCTGACCTATTATCCTTTCAAGGACGGATGCGACACCTGTTACTTGCTGAGCTCGTGCCCCAAAATCAACCTGCCCAAGCTGGAGGGTCTGTTTAAAGCTGAACAGCAGTAGAAGGATACCGGAAAAAAGCTGCGCCCCAATGGGTGATGACCATGGGTCCCACCACCGGGGCACAGCTTAAAAAAATCCTCAGAATGCCAAGTCTGGTGTTACTGCAGAATCTTGAACTCAGCCCTTCTGTTCTGGGCCCAGGCTGTTTCATTGGACCTTGGATCCAGGGGTCTTTCCTCACCATAGCTGATGATCTGCAGTCTGTTGGATTCAATCCCCAGCAGGATCAGGAACTCGTATGCAGCCCTGGCTCTTCTTTCTCCCAGAGCCAGGTTATATTCAGCAGTGCCCCGTTCGTCGCAATGCCCCTCAATGACCAGGCGCAGATCTCTGAACCTTTTCATGTGTTCGGATATTTTCTGCAAGGATGACCTGGCTTCAGGCTTTAATTCGTATGAATCAAAATCAAAGTGGATCCTGCTGGCCAGGATTTCATCCACTGCGTCCTGGACCCTTTTTTCGGCCTGATCCATCTCCCTTTCCCTGGCCAGTCTCTCTTCCTGCAGGCGCCTTTCCTCAAGGGCCTGCCTTTCCATGTCCTTTCTTCTTTGTTCTTCAGCCAGCCTGGCCCGTTCCTCGGCCGAGATTTCAGCCCGGGCCGGATCAGTGGGAGCTACTTCCTTCTTAGCGCAACCCATGCTTAGAATAAAGGCCAGAAGCAGAACAGCCGTAATCAGAAAAGTTTTTTTGTTCATGATTTCCTCCTGTTGGGAACCAAAAAATGTATAAGCCAATTGTTACGCCGCCATTATTTAAAATCCGGGCTCCGGACCCCAGGCCGGAGAAGTGGCATGGCCGTCTCCAGTGGGGATCAGAACCGGACTGTCCGCATTCCTGGTGGTCAGGTACAGTCTGTATTTTCCATCTCTGTTGGAGGAAAAGGCGATGAAGTACCCGTCCGGGGCAAAGCCGGGGTCTTCATCATTTCCAGGACCAAAACTGATCTGCCTTTCCCGGCCTGTTTCCAGGTTGGCCAGGAAAATCCTGTGCCCATCAGGGGTCTGGCGGGTGAAGGCAATATGCCTGCCGTCAGGACTGATGCTGGGGTTGGTGTTGTACCTGCCTTCGTAAGTGATCCTCTGGACCCGGTTGGATTCCAGATCAAGGACGAAAATATGGGGATTGCCCAGCCGGCCTGAGGCAAAGGCCATTTTCCTTCCTGCCTGGTCAAAGCTGGGAGAGACATCAATGGCCCAATGCTCCATTATGGACCGGTCCATGCGAAAGTTCCCATCAAGCCAGTATATGTCGGGTCTGCCCATAGGGTCAATGCTGACGGCCAGGCGTCCATTGGGTGAAAAGGCCGGGGAAATGACAGTGTTTCCTGGGAGGCTGTAGATTTGGACTTGCCTGCTGGCCCTGGACCAGACCCCCAGGGAGTGCTGGTTGTCTTGAAGCAGGGTAAAGGCAATTTTTTCCCCGTCCTGAGACCAGTCCGGACTAAGGGCAATGGACCCCAGACTGGTCAGCTGCTCCAGGTCTTGACCCAGGGGGTTGACGGACCAGATCTCCTTGACGTCACCCTGTTTGCGTTCAAAGGCCAGGATGGAGCGAAAAAAATCACCGTGACCGGTCAGGTACTCCATGAGTTCAGCGCAGAACCGCCGAACCATGAGGGGAACCTGATCCTTAGCAAACAGGGTATAGGCCTTGCCCAGGACCATGCGCTGTCCAAACACTTCAAAGGCCCTTATTTCCACTGAACCGGGCAGGCCGGCCCTCTGGTCCACTCCTATGGTCAAAAGCAGATCCACTCTGGACAGGCTGAACTTGCGAAAGTCAATGTCTGCTCCCCGGATCCCGTCCACTCCTGGACCACCCAGAATTTCCCCGTCCCTGGTATTGCGAAGAAAGGGCAAAAGAGCCAGGTTGTCCACGAGCAGGGAACGGATCTGTTCCGGGACTTCTTTATCAGTAAAGTCGGCCTGATCCAGGGATCTGGCTGGAGCCACAAAGATGTTCATCCTGTCCTGACCAGGGCCGAAGATGTCTATTTTCAGGCTTTCAGCCATGGCCGGGCCAGGGGTCAGCAAAAAAAGACCCAGAATGATCAGGAAGAGGCATCTGCCCGGGCCTTGGCCCAGGATCAGTTTTTTAATTGGTTTTTGTTTCATCAAAAGATCATGTTCTCCGAATTGAGTTTTTCCGTGGCCTGGAAATCTGGCTGTCAGCGCAGATCCTGCAGGTTGAAGGCAATATCCAGCTCTCTTATCCCCCTTGGAGGGGGCTCTGGCAATTGTCCTGTATCCTCTACAGCTCTGAGGGCTGAATTGTCAAAGTCTTCTCTTCCGGAACTTCTCATTATCCTGGCACTGTGGATGCGTCCGGTTGAATCGATGCCCACCCGGACCTGGACCACCAGATCCTGGGTGCTTCCAACCCGGGGGAAGCGCCAGTTGGCCTTGATCCGGGCCTCTGCCATGGCCGCATAAATCTCCAGAAGCCCGGCCTGCTCTCTGGGAGCCTGACTTTGGGCTGAACGTTCCACATCCCTGCGCAAGGCAGCCAGCTCTTGAGCCATTATTTCCTCTGGGGTGGGAGCCCTTTCCCGGGCCGGCTCTGGCTCAGGCTCAGGCCGGGGAGCAGGCTTGGGTTCGGGCTTGGGCTCAGGTCTTGGTTCAGGCTCTGGTGTGGGAGGTGCTGGAACCTCCACTTTGGGCTCAGGCGGACTGGGAACAGGCTCAGGTCTGGGAGGCTCCGGCGGCTTTGGAGCAGGAATTTCTGGAGGGGCCGGAGCCGGTTCCGGCTCTGGCTGGGCCAGATAGACCAGTTCCACCATGTGGATCTCCCTGTCCAGGTCTATGGACAGGGGCCTGGTAGTTCCAATATAAGTCAGAGAACCCAGGATAAGAACCAGATGTATGAAAAAAGAGGCCATCAGGGCGGCAAACCGCATACAGTCAGTCCCCCTCTGGTTCAGCCACCACACCCAGTCTGTCTATTCCAGCTTCTTTTACCCTGGACATGACCTTGACCACCAGTCCGTAAGGCACCACTTCATCAGCCCGCAGGTAGACCAGCCTGTCCCGGCCCTGGATCATTCTTTCCAGGTGGCCGGCCAGCTCTTCCAGTCCGACCTCGTACTCATCAATATAGATCCTGCTTTCCCGGTCCACATTGATGACCAGGTTGTCATGGTCCTCGGGCAGGACATCCACTGTGGAGGTCTGGGGCAGATCCACCTCAATGCCCTGGGTGAGCATGGGTGCGGTGATCATAAAGATGATCAGCAGAACCAGCATCACGTCCACTATGGGAGTGACATTGGTCTGGGTGATGAATCCTTTGCCCAATGGGTCAAAATCCACGGCTGTCCCCTACTTTTTTTCCATCCAGGGCAGCTCACGCTGGGCCCTGTTCAGAAATGATCCTGCAAAGTTAATCAGATCGAACTGGATGTTGTTCAATCTTTCCCAGAGCATATTGTAAAAAATGGTGGCTGGGATGGCCACCACCAGTCCGAAGGCAGTGGTTATCAGAGCTTCGGATATGCCTGGAGCCACGGTTGCCAGGGTGGCCCCCCTTTGAATGCCAATGGCATGGAAGGAATTCATGATCCCCCAGACCGTACCCAGCAGTCCGATGAGCAGGGAGGAGTTGGCGCAGATGGCCAGAAAGGGCAGGGATGATGACAGCTCTTTGAGCTGGGCACTGACACCCTGACGAAGTACTCTTCTGACGTTGTCCTCGGCAATGCGGAATTTGACACTGGCTGAAAGCTGGCTCTGCTCCAGCTTCTGGATCTCCTTGAGAGCGGACAGACCTATCATATACAGGGGGGACTGGGCGCTCTGTCTGGAGGCCTTCATGGCTTCAGCCAGATCTGAAGCCCGTTCAAAATTCTGGATCTGGTCCTGGATCAGGGATTTGAACCGCCTGAAAGTGACGAATTTGAAAATGATGATGGTCCAGCTGGAAACCGACATGACCAGAAGGACCAGCATGATGATCTGGATGAGCAGGGAGGACTGGACCAGCATGGCCCAAAGACCCTGTTCAGGCATGAACATGTTCATATGGTTGTAACCTTTTACACTGCTGTTTGGGGATTATTGTCTGTCAAGCATATCCATGATTCCTGGCAGGGCGATCTCTGCCGGCATATCCAGCTTCAGGTCGGACAGGCCGTCATAGGCTGTTGAGCCAAGGTTGATCTCGATTATTTTTCCGCCCCGTCTTTTGATCCACTGGGGAAAGACATTGGCAGGGGCGACTTCGCCAGAAGTGCCTACAATAAGCACCACATCAGCCCTTTCAGCCAGATCCTGGCTCTGGAGCATGGCCTGGGCCGGGATCTGCTCCCCGAAAAAGACCACTGAAGGCCTGATGATACCCTGACAATCATTGCAAAGCCATGGAATATCCTTTTCATTCAGGTTAAGGGCCAGGGCCGGGTCAAAGTCTTTTCTGCACTGGTTGCAATAAAATGAACCGCATCCTCCGTGAAATTCAATTACATTGGCTGAACCGGCCAGCTGGTGAAGGTTGTCAATATTCTGAGTAATGATGGAATTAATGATGCCGGTCTGTTCCATCCTGGCCAGGGTCAGATGGCCTGGATTGGGCCGGGCAGCGGCAAACATTTTGACAGCCTCCAGCAAAAATTCCCACACCCCGTGGGGGTTGTTGATCAGAGCCCAGTCTGAGCAGACCTGTTGCGGATCAAATTTGGACCACAGTCCACCAGGGCTTCTGAAGTCCGGAATCCCGCTGGGTACGGAGATCCCAGCTCCAGTCATGGCAATGGCCAGCCTGGATTCTTTTAAAATATCAGCCGCTTTGGCCCAGAGTTCTTTTTGAAAGCTGCTCACTTGGCTCTGCTCCTTATCCGGGCCAGGATATCCACAGAATTCTGTTCAGCCCGAAGATACTCATCTTCGCTCATTCCGGCTCCCAGAGCGATGTTGCGGCGCATGTCCCTGTCCACCAGGTCCCCGGGGGAATGGGCGTCATTGTTGATGACCAGTCTGGCCTGATGCTTTCTGGCCAGGCTGGTGACATGGCCGTTGGTCAAACTGTGGCCTTTTCTGGTGGTTATTTCCAGACAGACGTTTTTTTCAGCCGCCAGTTCCACGTCCTGGGGCGTGATGAGCCCTGGATGGGCCAGGATGTCCACCCCGGCCATGATGGCAGCGTGGTTGGTCCCGGGGGCAACCGGCTCAACAATGGTTTCGCCGTGGACTATGACGATCTGGGCCCCAAGCTGGCGGGCCCTGGCAGTCATATCCGGGATAAGGGCCGGAGGGACATGGGTCAGTTCAACCCCTGCCAGGATATCGATTTCAGCGTACAGGGAGTAGTCATGGACCATCTTGAGCATCCCGGCCAGGATGTGCTCAACATTGGAGTGGTCAGCATGGTCTGTAAAGGCTACTGCCCGGTATCCAGCCACTTTGGCCCTCCTGGCCAGCTCGGCCGGGATCAGCTCACCGTCGCTGTAGACGGTATGCATATGCAAATCTATCAATGTTCTGCTCCGAAAAATCAGGTTTAAAAGCCATGGCCAGCTTTTTTACATCTTGTACTTTATGTCATCCAGATTGTACTTTTCCAGGATTTCGGTCCATTTTTTGCCTTCCTCGTCGTTTAAGACCACCTGATAGTCTCCGTCCTGCTCCTTCATGATCTGTTCCAGGATGGTCTTGTTGACCAGGATGGGAATTTTGGCCCGGACCGCCATGGCTATGGCGTCCGAGGGCCGGCTGTCGATCCTCAGCTCCTCATCTCCTTTGGCCATGACCAGGATGGCATAATATGTGGAATCCTTGATTTCACTGATTTCAACGTGCAGCAGCTTGGCATCCAGCTGATTCAAGGTATCCAGAAAGAGATCGTGGGTCATGGGCCTGGGCATGGACATGCCTTTGAGGGGCAGAGAGATGGCCATGGCCTCCAGGGCTCCGATCCAGATGGGCAGAATGTACTTGTCTTCGCTGTCCTTGAGGATGACCAGGGGCATGTTGGTCTTTTCATCCATTGCCAGTCCGAATATTTCCATTTTGATCATCATCTAATCACCTCTCCCTCCAGGGAATGTTTCTTGGCCCTGATAACAGCTACTTCCAGGATTTTACCGGTCAAGTCGTCACTGCTGTCCAGACCCACGTTAACCACCCGGCCTCCCAAGTCCCGTCCCTTCCAGGACCTGGTTCCGGCTTTCTGCATTTTACTCGGGGCTTCGATGAGCACCAGGTCTTTCCGGCCGACCCTGCTCTCCAGCCTTTTCCTGGTCCATTCTTCCTGTAATTGCTGCAGAATGTCCAGCCTCAGGGTTTTTTCCTGTTCAGACACCTTGGGCTGCATCAGGCTGGAACGCACCCCTGGCCGGTCCGAGTATTTGAATGAAAAACAGGAATCAAAGCCCACTTTGTTCATTACGTTCAGGGTCTGCTGAAAATCCGTGTCAGTTTCACCAGGAAAGCCCACAATCAGATCCGTGGTCAGGGCCAGGTCCGGGCATACAGAACGCAGGGCTTCAACCAGATCCAGGTATTTACTGGAGGTATACTTCCTGCCCATGGATTTCAAGATGTCATCGGATCCGGACTGCAATGGCAGGTGAAGTTGCGGGCACAGGGTCTCCAGCTCTCCAAAGACCTTTATCACCTCCGGGCTCATGTCTTTGGGATGGGAGGTGGTAAAGCGAAGCCTTTTTAAGTCGTTAATTCGGTCCACCTCCCGCAGCAGGCGGGCAAAGGAGATTTCCTGCCCGTCTTTGTCCTGGCCGTAGCTGTTGACGTTTTGGCCCAGCAGGGTGATTTCCTTGACCCCCCGATCCACAAGTTCCCGGCACTCCCTTAAGATTTCCGCTGAAGAGCGGGATTTCTGCCTGCCCCTGGTATAGGGCACAATGCAGTAAGCGCAGAAATTATCACAGCCCTGCATGATGTTGACAAAGGCCTGAGGGCCAAGTTTGTCCGGCCAGTGGTTGGTCCGCTCCGGGTACAGATCTTGAAAGTCCAGAAGGCTGATCTTCAGGTGTTCATCTTTTTCCAGACGCTGCAGGGCTGCTGGCACCATAGCCAGACCGTCCGTTCCAAAGACCAGCCGGACAAAGGGAAAGCGTTGGAAAAAAAAGTTTCCCACCTGCTGGGCCACGCATCCGCCCACACAGGCAAAAACCCAAGGTTTTTTTTCCTGAAATTCCTTGAGCCTGCCCAGCAGACTGTAGACTTTCTGCTCTGGCTTTTCCCTTACACTGCAGGTATTGACAATGAAAAAATCAGCCTGGTCTTCGTCCGGTGTTTTTTCATATCCCATGCTGGTCAGGGAGCGGTCCAGCCAGCCGGAGTCAGCCACATTCATCTGGCAGCCGAAAGTAAGAATATGATACTTCATTTACAGGAAACTTAACCCGTCAGATCCAGGTGTCAATGCTGGATGAAATGGTTCAGGATGAAATCCATGGCCTGCTGAACAGCCTGGTCAAGGCTTAGCTGGTCGTTTTCAATGACCAGTTCGGCCTGGGGATCTTTTTCAAAAGCAAGATCAACCCCTATGACCTGGCCAAGTCCGGGGAAGTCCCGGCCGGTATTCTTCCTTTCCAGGGCCTTGGCGTAAAGGTCGGCCATGACCAGACCTTCGGGCCGGCTGCCTTCCCGCTTCATGGCTGTTTCCAGGGAACAAGACACATGGATTTCAGCAAAGCGGGAAATAAGTTTTCTGGCCAGATCCCGCATGGATTTTCTGGGAGCTGTGGCATCCATTACCACGAACCTGCCCTGCCCGGCCAGATCAGCACCTTCTTCAGCAAAGAGCTGGTAAGCCCTGCTTCTTTCTTCAGAAGTGTACCGGGGATGAGGAAAGTAAACCTTGCGGCGCTGGTCCATCTGCAGGTGGACTGCATCTATTCCCGCTTTTTTCAGCTCTTGGGACACTTTTCTGCTGATGCTGCTCTTTCCGGATCCGGGCAGACCGGTGAACCAGACAGCAAAGCCTTCAGCAGGGGGTGAACTGATGTTTGTCACTTGAGTCTTGATCCTTTTTGTCTAGGTCATCCCTGGAGATATTTGTTGATGTTCTGGTAATCAAAGACATCTTCCTCCAGGATATTTTCCAGGAATCGGAAAAGGGCCTGCCTGACTTCCAGGGGGTGCCCTGGATACCATTCAGGCGAAGCTATGACCAGCCCCCTGAAGACATAAAAAGGGGCTACAACTTCCAGGATCTCCCGGTCATTGGTCTTGTCCAGATAGGTGTCCCAGAGGGTCCGGTACAGCTGTTCAAAGTCTCCTGAAAGCCTGGGACCGGAATAAAGGGAGTAGAGCAGATAATTGCAGGTCATGGTGGATACATCGTCAGCCGGTTCTCCCCATTGTCCCCGGCTGCGGTCCAGCACGGAAAAACCGCCATCCTCCCGGATGAGCACATTCCAGGGGTGAAAATCTCCGTGGACTTCACTCAGACGGTGGTCATACCTGCGAAGCTTCCAGCGCCATTCAATGAGTTTTTTTTCCAGATCAATGAATCTTTTTTCAGGAAAGTGCTCAAAGGGATGGGGATAGGCATCGATGAGGCCGAATATGCATTCGGAATCACCGATAAGCTGCCGGATCCTGCGGTGGTAGAGGTCTTTTTCCGGGCTTTTGGCTGAGTGAAGGTCAGCCAGCCACAGGGCGAATTCAGCAGTCAGACCTATATCCCTTTCCAGAAGTTGTCCGGATTTAATCCGTTCCAGATCCAGGAAGTAGTCCTTACCCTCGACCTTTTCGTTGAGGATGAAGAATTCATTGACGTCCTTGACCGGGACCAGCCGGCCTGATCCATCCACATAGCCCAGACCCATGGGCCGGACATGATGCTTCATCAGGCCACCGGTTTCATACTGGAACATGAGGATTGCGGCCCGGTCCCAGTAGAACTGATGCCCGTACCGGTCACCCTTCATGGCTGAAAGCACGGCCTGGACGGGTTTCCCGTCCTGTCTGAAATTGATCAGCATGGGCTTGCCGTATCCAAAGTCCTTCATCCCCTGTTCGTCCAGGGATCCAATTTCTCCGATACCAGTCAGTTCGATCTTGCCGTCCAGGATGGATCTTAAGTAATTTTCCAGGTTTTCCAGCTTCATTTCCAGCATATAGTTTTTCCGTGGCTCCTGCTGCAGCTTACCAGGCAGCAGGGTTGAGGTTGACTTGGCGGCCCTGTCCCGGGCAGCTGCAGCTTCAGATTAAAACATATCATTCCCAGAAAGCAGGGGATCAGGAAGTGGTCTGGAGACCAATCCATTCCAGAAACTCAGGATTTCCTCCAGCTACAGGAATAAAGACCACGCAAGGACATTCATAGCTGTGCACGTCCTTGACTCTGGCCAGGAGTTTTTCCCTGAGATCTTCCCTGGTCTTGGCCAGGAGCACGGCTTCTCTGGATTCTTCCAGTTTTCCCTGCCACATGTAAATGGACTTCATGCCCTGGAAAATATTGACGCAGGCAGCCAGCTTTTCCCTGACCAGGACCTGACCGATATTTTCTGCCTCTGCAAGGTCTGATGCGGTTATATAGACAAATGAGTACTGCATATGCTTTTAGTCCAGCCTGACTATTGGGCAAGATGGTCGATCAGGACCGGCTTTTCTTCAGGAGTGACTCTGGCGCCGATGCTGATCATCCGGTCTACAGTATTTTCCCATTCAGCTCTGGTCTTGTCAGCATTCTTGACCCTGGCCAGATCATGACAGACAGAGCAGCGCTGGGAAAGGATCCGGTCGCCTTCCTCCTGGATGCCGGCATTCAGGTTGACTCCAAAAACAAACACCAGACAAAGAGCCAGGGTAAAGATGAGAGCTGATGTTTTAGCCATAATGGACCTCCTGGATGATGTTAAAAAACAATCTAGGCTTGGATGAGTCCAAGCTTAATTTATTTATACTGCTCATGCAACCCGATGCAACCGTGGAAAGTATTGAACCAGCCAGGGGTCACGACTCAGGATCAGGACAAAACAGCGTCCTGGTCAGCACGACCCTCTCTTCCGGGTCTTCCGGAATGGCTGGCAGGGATTGAATTTTTTCCAGCCTTGGAGCCAGACCCTGACCATTGGCCAGCTGAATGGCCAGACCAGGCCTGACATTGAATTCAAGGATCAGCGGTCCCAGTTCCGCATCAAGCACAATATCCACTCCGAGATAGTCCAGACCTGCGATTTCCCGAGACTGGGCCGCATTGAGCAGGATTTCATCCCAGCAGGGGATGGTGATGGATTTCAGAGGGGCTGCCGTGTCTGGATGACGGGTTATGGGTCTGTTTTTCCAGACCGCCTTGAGGGTGGTTCCCGAAGAAATGTCCACCCCGACACCTATGGCGCCCTGGTGCAGGTTGGCCCTGCCTGAAGAAAGTCTGGTGGGCAGTCTGAGCATGCTCATGACCGGGACCCCCTTGAACACGATTACCCGGATGTCAGGCACACCCTGAAAGCTGATTTCCCTGAATATCGGATCAAACCTGACCCTGTATTCGATCATGGCCTTATCCATAATCCCTCCCAGACTGTACATCCCGCTGATGATATTGGCTGCGTGGTACTTGATCCTGTTCAGGTCAAGAACGCTTCCGTCAGGTTTGAAAAAATGGCTGCCCTGGCGGGACTGGGCCACCAGGATACCGTTGCCGCCACTGCCCCTGGAAGGCTTAATCACAAAACTGTCCAGGTCAGCCAGCAGTTCTGCAAGTTTCCTGAGCTGATAGTTGGAGTCCACCACCCCGAAAAGCCTGGGAACTGCCAGACCGGCCTGGCCAGCCAGATCCTTGGTCAGGACCTTGTCGTCCACCAGGGGATAATTCCGGCGGGGGTTAAAGGGCAGGATGAAATCGGCGTTACGCCTGTTCATTCCAAGAATCCCAAGTTTTTTCAGTCTGCCGGGTGTTGCGATCATGGCCCAGTCCAGGGACTATAAGTGATTAGCATTGCTGGTTGCGCAAAAATAAATACTCTGGTTACTAGCATCCTTTATCCCGGGTTTATCAGGCTGTCCTGAACCGAAAGAGCTCAGCAGCCCTGTATCCTGTGTATCTGCCCAGGAGGATGCATCCGGCCAGGACAACCAGGATCAGTTCAGGAAAAACAAAAAACAGGTGTTCCAGAAAACTGTTTTGAAATATCCAGA
Source organism: Desulfonatronovibrio hydrogenovorans DSM 9292 (assembly GCF_000686525.1). Classification (NCBI taxonomy): domain Bacteria; kingdom Pseudomonadati; phylum Thermodesulfobacteriota; class Desulfovibrionia; order Desulfovibrionales; family Desulfonatronovibrionaceae; genus Desulfonatronovibrio; species Desulfonatronovibrio hydrogenovorans. The sequence goes on along the minus strand of NZ_JMKT01000017.1, from coordinate 87,002 downwards.
AACCCATTACTGCAACGGCCATGCTTCCCAGGGCCTGGCCCAGGGCATCAAATGGTCCGCTTTCCTCCCACACAATGGACATCCGTTCAATGGTCATGGCCAGAATAACCATGGGAAACATGGCTGCAGAGAGTCCACTGGGTATTCCGGCATGATGGGAAATCAGGCTTATGGCGGCCATGGACATGATGACCAGGATCAGGACCGAGGCAAGGCGCGGCACAAGAAGCAGCCGCAGCTTATCCAGGCCAGAGCGCAGGGTCATCCCCAGGGCCATGATGATCAAAAACAGAGTCAGGCCCATTATGAGGTTGGTCTCCTTAAAAGCCAGGGCAATCAGAACAGGCATGAAGGTCCCAAAGGTGGGCACCCCCACGACATTGCGCATGAAAACCACCAGCAGGGCCCCCAGGGGAATCAGAAGCACTGTCTTGTACAGGTTCTGGATATGCAGGGGCAGATTCAAGAACGAGTATTTGACCAAGAAAGATCTGTTCTGGCCAGCCTGGTCATTGGCCAGGGCCAGCAGATTTTCAGGTATTCTGGAGGCGGAAAAGGTGGTTCTGATACTGTTGGCTCCCTGGGCTGCTACCACAGGATCACCACCTACCTGCCAGGTCAGGAAGCCTGGAGGCAGTCCCTGCTCACTTGTTTCTGGGTTGAAAGTCAGCCACCTGGTCCCGTTGTGGACCTGAAGCCAGGGGGTGAGTTCCAGGGACCTGCTGCCATCCACCGGGACAAAGCCCTGAATAATTCTGGTGGGAATTCTGGCTCCGGCCAGGATGTGCTTTTGCAGGAGTACCCGCTCCATGGGACTGGATGCTTGTCTGAGAAAAAAACGGTAGTTTTCCGATGGATTGGGATCATTGAATCTTTTCAGAAATTCCCGGACAAAGGTGGCGACATCAGCAGAGGATCTCCTGGCTTCCTCCAGTATGGCCATGGCAGCAGCCTTTTCCATGTCTCCGTAGTCAGGGACCTGAGGAGGCAGGGGAAGCTCGGTATCCTGAAGCTCAATGTCAGGGGACTTTATCAGCTGGATGCGGTAATACAGGGACTGATGACCCTGGGCTCTGCGCACGGTCCAGTGGGCGTAGCGGTTCAGATCGTTGGATTCAACGCTCAGCCCGTAGCTGCCGGAAATGAAGTCTTCTCCTATGAGTCGGTATCCCGGCAGTGACATGGGAATGACCGTTTTGACCTGAGTGGGTCCTGGGGGTGCTTCAAAGCTGATTCTGACCTCAATGTTCCACAGATCCACGGTCTGGTCGCTGGTAACTGGAAGACCAAGCCGGTTGGATTTGTAGAAAAAAATTGATCCAGCCACCAGGCAGATCAGAAGGGCTATGATGATGGTTGTGCGGTTATTGTGGAGCATGTTTTCCTGGGTGTATGGGTTTATTGGTGACCAGTCACGGTCCGGGACAGACCTGGGACATCAGACCGGTGGAGCCTGAGTCCACCAGAGCTACATCTTCCAGAAATATCCTGCCCAGCAAAACCGGATAGTTGAACCCTGAGCGGTCAGTAAGGGAAAACTGGGCAGAATGGACTGTGCCGCCCAGACAGAAATCCATGACAACCACAGGCCTGGGCATGGGGTCGCGCTGGTGCTGGCGGATGAGCACATTTCTTTTGAGGGGTTTCTCAAATTGAAGAACCTGTTTTTCTCCAGTCCTTGCGCACTGGGCATCTACAGTGAACCGGACCATTTTTTGGCCATCTTTTTCAAAAGGTTCAATGTCCCGGGCATGCATGGAAGATGTCCGGGCTCCGGTGTCCAGCTTGGCCTTCAGAAAAGGGCCGTCAGGCAGGAGCCTGGTTTTTTCCACCCACCCCATAATGAGCAAATGGCTTTCCTGCTCTGTCCAGGCCGGATCTGGCCGGAGCAGGAAAATGAGGATCATGGGCAGCAGCAGATTGAAAAAGCGAATGTTGTTCATAGTGAGAAAAAAGGTTTGATAAATGGTTAAAAGTATACGCTGTAATTTTGCAAGCATGGTGCCACTGGGAAATGGACGATGAGCTCCGGCATTTGCATCCGGCTTAAGGGAAGAAATGGGAAAAAATTGTGGATCCGGTTACGTTTTTTGCCCACCCGGCAGGCTAGGCCCTTGGGGGCGCATTACTCTTTGGAGTGTGAAAAAGGAAAGGTCTGTAAGAAAATCAATTCGTCCCGGGAAAGGGAGACCTTAGCTGAATGCTTTCCTGGCCTGGCTGGTCCTGAAGCCTGGATTCCCTGGCGAATCCTGCTTACAAGCTGGGATACGGGATCGCTTTTTGCAAAAATGCCGAAAATTCTGGTTTTGTTTACGGCCTGGATGATTTTGTCCAGGCTGGGGTGGCCGGTGATAAGGATACCCGATGCAGCAGGGACAAGCTTTTGGGCCCGGTAGAGAAATTCAATGCCGTCCATGGGCTGCATGTAGAGATCGGCCACTATCACCTGGAATGAGTTGTCGCTGCTCAGGATTTCCAGACCCTGTTCAGGGCCTGATGCAGCCTGGATGTTGAAGTGTCTGCTAAGGATTGCTTCAAAGATTTCCAGAAATTGGGGATCATCGTCCACCAGAAGAACTTTGTCCGACATATTTGTCCGTAGGGAAGTCCAAAGGTTGACTGGATAGCTCTCGCCTTTGCCAGAGGGCTTCAGGTCGGTCCCAAAGCCAGTTGCCAGCAGTATCGGGGCCCAAACAAAAGGCTTTGCTTATGCTCAAGCGTCTCCAGGGATACCAGGCTCACAAACCAGCAAGGCAGGATGGAAAATCTTGCAGTGCTGGAATAATTCTGGAAAAATATGCAAAAAATATTCCAATGGACACTAAAAACGGTTGGCTGATCCTGTTGCCAGCACCGGATATTTTGGAGAATAACCAATGAAAATCAGACAGGTTTTCTCAAGAATGAGCATCACTTCCAGGCTGCTGGCCTGGTCTCTGTCTCTGATGGTGATTTTCGGCCTGATCATCGGCTATTTTTCCCATGGCATCCGGGATCTGGTCTCCACCACCGATGGTATCGTGAACAAGGATTTCGAGGTGGTGGCCATCACTGAACAACTGGTGGACACTACCCTGCTTTTTGTGGAAAACAGAAGAAAATATGAGATCCTGGGCCGGCAGGAGTATCATCTGGCGTCCCTGGAACATCTCAAGTCCTTTGAGCGCCTTTTGACCAGTCTGCCCCGTGGAACCGGCCTGCCTGAGCTGGAACAGGGTCTGGAGATAATGGGTCTGAGCCGGATGGATGGTTCAGAGGCAGTGGAAATCAGCCTTCCCAGCGAAGAAGCCTTGTCAGCCTGGATCCAGAGTGTCACCACCCTGCGGGCCGGATATCTGGACCGGATAAATAACAGGATGCAGAGGATGTATGACCGGGGGGTGCAGGCCCAGCGTCTTGGGTTCACCGGATTCGTGCTGGTCACCCTGGTGGGACTGCTTGGAAGTCTGATCATTGCCTATTTTTTGAACCGGTCCATGCGTGAATTCAGGAAAAGTATCTCAGCCATGAGTTTGAGTGAGGATTTCAAGCCGGTCAGGGTAGGTTCATATGGAGAGTTGGGGGAGCTGGCCAAGGCTTACAACAGGATGGGGATCAGGCTCAAACAGGAAGAAGAAATGCGGTCCAGGTTCATATCCATGTTGAGCCATGAGATCAGGACGCCCCTGACCAGCATCAGGGAGTCCATTAACCTGGTCAGGGATGGAGTGGCTGGGAGCAGTTCCGTGGATCAGGCCAGATTCCTGGAAATCGCCCACAAGGAAACCATCAGGCTGTCTGATTTGCTCCAGCGCCTGATGCAGGCCTCAAGTCTGGAGTCCGGAAAGATCAGACTTGAACCGGTCCGGGTAAAGGCTTATGAACTGTTTGAGGAGGCTGTAGAAAGGATCAGGCCGGTAGCTGAAGCCGGAAGGGTGGACATAAAAGTAACCACGCCAAAGACAAGCACAATTCTACATGCTGACCCCAGCCATATCCAGCAGGTGCTCTTTAATCTGCTGGGAAACGCAGTGAAATTTTCCCCGGCCGGGAGTCAAATTATCCTTGGCGCGTCAATTGGTTCCGGGAGCAGGGACCTTGTGGTCTGTGTTGTTGACCAGGGCCCTGGAATACCTGAAGAAGAAGAGGATCTGGTGTTTGAAAGATACTACCGGGGCAAAAACATCAGCAACATGACCGACGGGGCCGGGCTGGGCCTGAATATATCCAGGCATATCATCAGGGCGCATGGAGGTGAATTGTGGCTGGAAAAAAATTCTTCATCCGGCTGCGTATTCTGCTTTAACCTCCCGGCTGAAGCCGATCAGGACGGATAAGAGGAGTCACAGGTTGTTGTCATATCTTCGCATTTCATGGAATTTGATCATCTTTGTCTGGCTGGCCTGGACTTTGAGCGGATGTACTGTATTCAAAACTCAGGTCCAGGTTCAGGACCGCCCCATTTCCCAGGAAGCCCATGAACTGCAGAAACTAACCCATGACCTCCTGGACAAGGCCATGGTCAGGATGCGTTCAGGAGATTACCACCAGGCCGGGCAGATGTTCCAGGAAGCCCAGAACATTGCTTCTGAGCCTTTGACCAGGCTGGAAGCCAGGATGGGAGTGATTCTGGCTGAAATGCTGACCTCGGAAACCGACTCGGATTTCCAGGCTTGGAAGAAAAAACTGGAACAAGGGATTGAAAAAATCAGCAGTGACCACAGTCTGTACCCGGAACTGCTGGCCTTACTGGCCCAGGTCATTGAGAAAAACAGGACCCTGGAAATGGAGAACCGATCCCTGAATGCCCGGCACAGGGCCTCAAGAAACCGGATCAGTGAGCTGGAAGAGGAAAAACTGACCCTGCAGCGGCAGATCCAGGAGCTGGAAGAGCTTTCCAGCCTGATAGAGCAACAGAAAAGGCAGCTTCTGGAATAATGGCCAGTCAAACTTTTTTGCCTTCTGATCCAGGAAGACTGTCAATCCTCGTGGTTGACGACGATCCGAGCATTGTCCAGGTTCTGGAAGCCAGGCTTGGCTCAGCCGGATACAAGGTCCTGACCGCTGTAAATGGCAGTCAGGCCCTGGAGATAATGAGCAGTCAGGCTGTGGATCTGGTGCTTTCAGATGTCAAGATGCCCGGAATGGACGGCAGAGAGCTTTTAGAGACCGTAACCGAGACCTGGCCAGGGATTCCAGTTGTCCTGCTGACAGCCTACGGCAATGTGTCCGATGCGGTGAGCTCCATGCACCAGGGGGCGGCTGACTACATTTCCAAGCCCTTTGACGGTGGTGAGCTGGTATCCAGGATCAATAGGCTGCTGGCCCGGGCCTATCCTGAAGAGGGAGCTGCTCTGGATGCCGGACAGGGCATGGTCCTGGGAAAAAGTCCGTGCATGGCCGCATTAAGCCGGATGATGCGCCGCATCGCCCCCAGTGATGTCTCGGTCCTCATTCAGGGCGAGTCAGGTACAGGCAAGGAGCTGGTGGCCAATATGCTCCATAAGTGGAGCCATCGCAGCGATGGCCCCTTTGTGGTCATTGACTGCGGTTCAACCCAGCCGACCCTTCTGGAAAGCGAACTGTTCGGACATGTTAAAGGTGCTTTCACCCATGCGGTTCAAGACAAAAAAGGACTCATTGAAACCGCCCACAGCGGCACTCTTTTTCTGGATGAAATAGGCAACATCTCTCCTGAAATGCAGACCAGGCTGCTGCGTTTTTTACAGGAGCGGACCATGCGCAGGGTGGGAGACACCAGGTCCATTGAGGTTGAGTGCAGGGTTGTGGCTGCCACCAATGCCAATCTGCCGGATCTGGTCCGGGCCGGAAAATTCAGGGAGGATCTCTATTTCAGGCTGAAGGTGGTCAAGCTGGAGGTTCCCCCGCTGCGGGATCGTCTGGAAGACCTGCCGATTCTGGCAGACTATTTTCTGGACAGCCTCTCTAAGAAAAGCGGCCTGGAGCGGCCGGTGATCTCTGACCAGGCCATGGACAGGATGCTGGGATATCACTGGCCAGGCAATGTGCGGGAACTGTCCAACGTCCTGGAGGCTGGGGTACTCCTTTGTCCGGGCAGGATGCTCAGGGCTGAGGACCTGCAGCTTGAGGAATCCTTAACCGGTCAGAGTCTGAACCAGGACCCCATGTCCCTTGATGAAAGTGAAAAGCAGGCCATTATCCGGGCCCTGGAAAAGACCGGATGGGTTCAAAAACATGCGGCTGATATCCTGGGAATCAGCCGCAGGGCCATCCACTACAAGATCAAGAAACACAACATAAGCATTCCGGCTGGAAACAACCGTTTTGACCCTTGACAGGCCTGGAATGAACAATGCCGGAGCTTGCTGGCCAGGCTCTGGTTTGTCTTTAAGATATTTCTTTTTCCGGCTGACTTTTACAATTGTTTTGCTGATTAATATTTTCGGGATGGGAGGAAGCATGGGCACTGCATCAAGTCAATCAGATTTTATCCCCAAAGCAATTCCACCTGTAGACGGGTCCAGGCCCCATGAATTGGAAACAGCAACCTTTGCCCTGGGCTGATTCTGGGGGCCTGATGCCGGATTCGGCATCATGGACGGGGTTTATGAAACTGTAGTGGGTTACACCGGGGGAACAAGTCCTTATCCCACATATCGCAATATCGGGGATCACATGGAAAGCCTTCAGATCAGGTTTGATCCAGCAAGGATTTCTTATGAAGATCTGCTCAGGAAATTCTGGGGCGAACATGACTACAACAGTCAGCCCTGGTCCAGGCAGTATATGAATGCGGTATTTTATCACACGGATGAGCAAAAGGAAAAGATCCTTAAAAGCATGGACAGGCTTTCCGGAAATGTGGTCACCCAGGTACTCAGATATGTGGAATTTTTTCCAGCTGAAGACTATCATCAGAAATTTTACCTGCAGAGATATTCCAGTTTAAGGGATGAATTTCAGGTCATCTATCCTGACTTCAAGGATTTGGTCCGTTCTACGGCTGCAGCCAGAGTTAACGGCATCCTTGGCGGATACACAGATTCAAAGATGCTGGATGGCAGCCTGGAAGAGCTGGGTCTCTCTAAAAACTCCCTGGAATTTCTGCAGAAGCGCATGTCCAGATGAATTTGAACCTGGCTTGAAATTTTTCCTTTTCAAACGGCTTTTGGTGCATTCTGGTAAAACTGCTTTTCTTTCTGGAACTGGTTTTCCCCAAGGGAGGAATGACGTGGGCTTGAAATTTTTTGGGGCATGGTTTTGCCTTATGGTGATGTTGTTGACGGCTGCACCAGGTGCAGCTGGTGAGAATGATTCTCCCCCAGCCAGGGTAAAAGATTACCAATGGGCCTTGACCCTTTACAACGGCGTTTACACAAACCGGACCCTTGGCAAGACCACTTTCAATATCCCGGGCAAATTTGAGAGAAAGTATCTGCATGGTCTGGGTCTTTCCAGGGAGCTGACCCGGTTCTGGGATGATTTCGCCCTGGAGCTGGAAGGCATTTTTGCCAAGCATCATGGAAGGCACAAAGAGGGTCATCAGGATTACGAAGAGTACGTGCTGGCCTTTTTGCTGAGGTATGACAACTTTCCATGGAATCATGTCCTGCATACGTCAGCGGCTATAGGCGATGGCATGTCTCTTACTTCCAAGACTCCTGAGCGGGAAGTTCAGATCAGGGGAAAGTCCCAGCGGCTTTTGAATTATCTGGCCTTTGAACTGGCCCTGACCCTGCCCGGATATCCGAAGTACAGTCTGGTTTACAGAATCCATCACCGATCCGGGGTGTTCGGACTTTTCGGAGGAGTCCGGGGGGCCTCGGACTTCTATGTCCTGGGTCTGAGGTACAGGTTCTAGGAGAAAATGGACTCTTTTTGAGCCGGGCCGGGCTGCTGGGATGTTTCTTGGCGGCCCGGCCTGCCTGCTGATCATGGTTTGTTCAGCTGATTTTTTCCACCCGGCATATCAGGGCTGAATGGGGCCAGCTGCCGATTTCAGGGCTGCAGTGTTCCTCGTCCATGGGACAGAGCACGTTGGCATTGGACTCCAATGCTCCAAACAGATCAGGCGTTCCCTCCTTTCTTTCAGGAAACCACCACCCATGCTGAACATCCACCATTTGAGGATGCATGATGGTCGAAGTCCTGAGACGCATTTTTATTCTGCCCTTGGGGTTGACAACATGAACCCATTCATTTTCCGCTAATCCATATTGGACGGCTGTGTCTGGATGCATCCAGACCAGCGGGTCAGGCACCTGCTCCCTGGCTGATTCAATCTGGCGATGTTCAGAATGGTACATGGGCATGAATCGGCTGCCGGTGATCAGGATCAGGGGGTATTGTTTGGTCAGTTCCGGATCAGCCTCGGGGCTCCAGAGGGGTTCCTTATATCTGGGCAGGGGATCGCAGCCGAGATCCTCAAACACTGTGGAATACAGCTCCACTTTGCCTGAAGGAGTTCCAAAGCCGTATTTTTCATACTGTCTGTATTCCCGTTTGCCAAAGAATCCGTAGGTTTCACTCAGTTCCCGGAAGGTCACTCCTGCCGGCTCCAGACAGTAGTCATAAACCTGTTCCAGGTTTTTCCAGGGCCAGTCCTGTCCCTGCCCCAGACGAAGCCCAAGACCCCGGTAGAATTGATAGGTATCCCTGCGTTCATACAGGGGTTCAAGTCCCTGGGGGCAGGTCATGCAGAAGCCTCCGCTGGTCCAGAGCTGAGGCTGCTCAACAGTGGTTGCCGATGGAAATACATAGTCGGCCAGGGCTGCTGACGGGGTCATATAGTACTCCATGACCACATAAAGATCCAGGGAAGTAAGAGCGTTATGGGTCAGGTTGACGTCAGGAAAGGCCAGCATGGGGTTGTTGGCCACAGACATCATGGCCCGGACTGGATAAGGTTTTCCGGTTATGGCAGCTTTGAAGATTTCCCGCAGATGACCTACACAGGTCCGGTACATGGAGGGCGGGTCAATGTATCCCTGGGGAAGCCGTTTATTGTTCTGGACATTTTTTTCCCAACCCGGGAAGCCGAAAAAGGGATACTTGTCAATGCCGATCTGCTTGGCCCTTTGTTCCGGCCCTATGGCATCGCTCTGGACCAGGTCGAACTCACCCCTGACCCTGGCCATTTCCGGGGCCTGACTCATGATTTCGCCGCCGGGGATCTCCAGGTTTCCGGTTATGGCCCTTAATATGGCTCTGGCCCTGGCACACTGGTTGGAGTTGATACCCTGCTTGTCCAGGCCATATCCATAGGGAATTACAGCCGGGCTCGTGGTGGCATACATCCTGGCCGACTCCAGGATATCCTTTTCAGGAATCCAGGTGATTCTGGACACTTTTTCCGGGGTGTAGTCCTGGACTGCCAGCTTAAGCCGGTCAAATCCCTTTGTCCATTTTTCCACGAATTCCCTGTGGTAAAGGTCTTCCTCAATGATAATCCTGATCCAGGCCAGCATCAGGGCCAGATCTGTTCCGGGTCGGATCTGAAGCCATTTATCCGCAAACTTGGTTTCCTCAATTTGTCTGGGGTCAATGACGATGAATCTGGCACCCTGCTGCCTGGCATGTTCCAGGGCTGGATAGGAAGTCACCGGGGCTGACTTGGAGGCGGCCCTGCCCCAGATGACCACGCACCTGGCGTTTCTGACGTCACCTCTGGCCATGCCTCCGTAGGTGGCAAATTCAGTAGCATAGCTGGGACACATGCAGATATTGTTGGCCCCACCAATATTGGGTGATCCGAATAAGTTGAAAAAACGCCTGCAGTCCCAATGGTGGGTCCGGCTGGTTCCGTGGGTAAAGGCCAGGGTTTCAGGTCCATGTTCATCCCTGAGCCGGGAGAGCTTTTCGGCCACTTCGTCCAGGGCCTGGTCCCAGGAGATTCTTTCCCACTGTCCCTGTCCGCGTTGACCTGTTCTTTTCATGGGATAATTGATCCGTCCGGGGTGGTGGATATGCTCGGGCATCAAAAGGGCCCGCTGGCATATGACCCCCCTGGTCAAAGGGTGGTCCGGGTCACCAGTGACCTGAATCACCTTCCCTTTTTTCATATGCAAAAGGATTCCGCATCTGGGATGACACAGCCCGCAATAGCTTTTACGGGTTTCGTCCCGGTCAGGGCTGATCTGGTCCGGATCATAGGCGTATAAACGCATGCCCATGGAGCTGAACACCAGTCCTCCTGCAGCCAGGGCTGAACTGTGCATGAACTTTCTTCTGGTGATGGACATGAGAACCTCCTTTGTTTATTCAAGGCACCAGACTCCTGAAGGACTTTGAAAATCCGGATATTGCAGGTAGCCTGGACTCTGGTTATGCTTTCACATGTTAAGATCGAGGGGCGGTTTTTTGGCGGTCATCAGGCTGAGATCCTTCTGGTGAGATTCAGGTCTGGCTAAGACAATTTCGGCCGGTTATTACGAGATTCCCACTCCACCTTGAGTGCTCGAAATGAAAGGCATTCCTTAAGGATACGTTCAAATGACCGGTTTCGGTTAAAACTAGTTACATGCTAAGAACATGAAAAAACTCCTGTCAAGGATATTTGCAAAGGAATGGATTTGAACAGCGTGTTTCTGGCCCTGTCACCCATATTCATCCTCATCCTCATGGGATGGGTATTTCAGCGCATTGGATTCCCAGGATCATCATTCTGGCCCATGGCTGAAAGAATCACATATTATGTTTTTTTCCCGGCCCTTTTGTTCTTCAGCCTGTACAGCGCCGACTTCAGCCAGACCCGGTTCTGGTCCATGGCCCTGGCTGTAAGCGTTCCCATGCTTGCTACCAGTCTGATCATGCTCCTGCTTCGGCCTGTGTTCAGGGTCAGTGAAGCTGATTTTTCCTCCTTGTTTCAGGGTGGGCTCCGGCCCAACACCTATGTAGGTATTTCAGCGGCCTTTGTATTCCTGGGGGCCGAGGGCCTGGCCCTGGCGGCCATGGTCATAGCTGTAATGATTCCTTTGGCCAATTTCATCAGTGTGGCAGTGGTGACCAGGTTTGGAAATAATCAGAGCAAGGGGTGGAAAAAAGCTTTTATCTCTTTGGTCAGCAATCCTCTGATTCTGGCCTGCTTTCTGGGGATCGGAGTTAATTTGAGCGGACTGAGACTTGTTCTGGGTACAGAAGAGGTGGTGCGAATTCTGAGCCAGGCGTCTTTGTCCCTGGGCCTGCTGGCTGTTGGGGCAGGACTGGAGTTCAGGGGCATTGCCTCCAAATGGAGACCAATTCTATGGTCTTCAGTATTCAAACTGGTTCTGCTCCCTCTGCTGATGGGGCTGATGTCTGTCTGGGTGGGCCTGGACCAGCCCTCAATTCTGGTGGTGGTTGTGTTTGCGTCTCTGCCCTGTGGAGCTGCAGCCTTTGTCATGGCCAGACAGCTGGGCGGAGGTCTGGACATGATGGCTGCCATCATCACAGTTCAAACCGTTGTTGCTGCAGGATCAATGCCCCTGCTCATTGGCCTTTTTTCCTGATGGTTCAGGTTTTTGATGATTGCCCTGGTAAGGGGGGATCAGACGACCGGGTTAAAAAAAAGAATTGCTCCTAAAAAAGTGATGAACACTGCTCCTATCAAGGCAGGGATATGGTAAATCCTTGAGCTTAGAAAGGTTGATGAAAAAGCCCTGGCCAGAATATTTCTGGCCCAGAGGGAGACCAGGGCAAAGGAAACCGTGGTCAGGGCAAGGCCGGCAGCCAGGAAAAACATGGCCAGGATTCCGGCAGCAAGGATATCCAGGCTGATGGAAAAGAAAAGGATCAGGGCTGCTCCTGGGCAAGGCACAAGTCCCACAGCCAGACACAGGGAGAGAATGCCTTTGTTGTCAGGATCAGAATTGCAGCAGGCGCATTGATCAGAAGAGTCTTGAAAAATTGAGCGCAGCGATTTCCAGGCCAAAAATAACCCCACCAAGACAATCAGACCGGCACTGATTTTCTGCAGATGCCCACCGGCATCGTCCACTGATCCCAGTCCTCCTGATTTGAGCACGAAATAGAATAAAAAGACCAGGATAACGGCTGAGAGGACGTGGAGAAAACTCATGAGGCTGCCCATGAGCACCCCCTGTTTGACTCTGGCCCTTCTGCTTAAAAAATAGGTGCTGACAAAGACCTTGCCATGGCCCGGACCCAGGGCGTGAATCACACCGTATGCAAAGGCCAGCCCCAGGTAAGACCAGAAAGCAGTTCCCCAGGGGTTTTCCTTGATCTGGCGGGCATAAGTTCCTGCTGTCTGTCTGATCTGGGACTGCCAGAGAATTATTCTGGCCATGGCCTTCTGACCCTGCTCCTTGATCCATCCAGGCAGAAGATTCCCTGGGGAGAAAGTTTGTTCTGTTTTTTCCTGATCAGTTGCTGCTGGAGCCTGGAAAGGGCTCTGGGCTGATGCCTGGCCGGAAAGACCCAGGAAGAGCAGAAAAAATAGAGTGATGGATAAGGGTCTGATCATGAAGGAACAATGGACACCCTGACAGCAACAGGGGTTACGAATCCGAAATAGTAGGTCAGTTCGGGCATTTTTTGGGTAGTGACGCTGGTTTTCCACTCAGCGGTGCTTCCCCTGAATTCGACTTCCTGGGGCGGGAAAAAGATCTGGCAGTAGAACGACTCATCATAAACAGCAATGAAGATATCTTTTGTACTGGAATCAATGCTGATGTTCAGGGGAACAAAGAAGGAATACACAGCCATGTTGTTTTCGATTCTGACGGAAAAGTTCTGGATTTCCCTGACCGGGATTTCCTGACCGTTGTTCAGTACTCTGGTGAAATAGCCGTGGTTTTTTAAATTTTTAAATGCCTCCTGGTAAAGCCTTTGGGTCTCTTCAGGAGAGAATTGACCGTCCTTGTCAGTGTCGTACTCATCAATGACCCAGGCACTGAAATATTCATCAAAGGACCAGTGCTGCCAGAAACCCTTGATTCCTTTTTGGTCCAGCTCAATCTCAAGTTCTGACTCCACAAAAACATGGGGATGAGAAAAGACCGGTTTAAAGGATAAAACAAGGGCCACCAGCCCGGACAGGATTATAAAAAGTGTCCGGACAGGTGGCGCCTGGGTTGTCTTGATGCTGGGCATATACAGATTATATGTATTTTCCCGCAGGAATCAAGGATGCTTTATTCTATCTGACAAGCCCCTTGAGATGGTCCAGGGCTTCCTGGAGTTTGTCAATGGCTTCCGTGAGTCCGTCCTTCAGATTATCTCTGAGGTCCGGAAGGATTCGGGTTGCTGGCTGGTCAGGCTCGTCAACTTCGACCACAGGGGCCACAGCTGGAAGCCTTCCCACTAAAGCATCAATGGAATCGTCCAGGGTCTGATGCATGACCACCTGCCTGGAATCGGCCAGGATGATTCGCCTGAGTTCCGGGAACTCCAGGGCGTCTGGCGTCAGAAATACCGGTTCAGCGTACAGCAGGGAATCTCCCACTGGAATGACCAGCAGGATACCCCGGAAGACCTCGGAACCGGCCTGACCCCACAAGGTGAACTGCTCGGAGATGATAGCGTCGTTGTCAATCCTGGCCTCGACCTGGTTGGGTCCGTCCACGTGCCGGCCAGTGGGGAATCTGAAGAGCATCAGTTCGCCGTAGTTCTCTCCATCGCTCCTGGCCGCCATCCAGCCCACCAGGTTGTGCCTGTTGATGGGAGTGAAGGGCTGAATAAGGAGGAATTCTTCTTTTTCTTCGCCAGGGAGCCTGGCCACGATATAGTAGGGCCTTAGCACCTCGGTCCGGCCAAAGGAGTGCTGGACCGGAACGGACCACTGATCTTCCTTGTTATAGAATACAACAGGATCTTCCATGTGATACTGCAGAAGCATCTGGGTCTGGACCGTGAACATGTCCTGAGGGTAGCGGACATGTTCCCTGAGGTATTCAGGCATTTCTTCCATGGGTTTGAAAAGGTCCGGGAAGATGGCCTGATAGGTCTGGATAATGGGATCATCAGGATCTGATACATAATAATCAATGGTGCCGTGATAGGCATCTACTACAGCCTTGACACTGTTGCGGATGTAATTGAAGGAGTTCTGCCACGGGGTTGAGTATGGATAGCGGGTGGTAGTGGTGTAGGCGTCCTGGATCCAGAAGAGCCGTCCGTCAGCAACCACACTGTAAGCTTCCCGGTCTTTCTTTAAAAAGGGAGTAATGGTCCTGAATCTCTGGGGCACGGTCCGGCGGTACTGAATAAGACTTTCAGGGGTTATTTCGCCGGAGATCAGGATGTTGATGTCTCTGAATTCCCAGGCATACATGAGCCTGCGGAAGAAGGAATTGAGGGCAACACCGCCTTCGCCTTCATAGTGGGTATAAACCGGTCCTTCTTCACCCGGGTAGTTGAATTCCTGCATCCTGGTCCGGACAATGAGGTAGTTGAGGCTCTTGAGTCCATAATAAATCTCAGGCCGATCAAGTCCAATCTCGCCCCTTGGAGGGAGATCCTGGATAAAAAAGCCGGGTCTGCCGCCTTCCTCAACTTCAGTAACAGGGGTCATGGCCACCCCGTATCCATGGGTGAACTGGAGATGCCTGTTAACCCAGCGCTGGGCTTCGGTGGGCAGCTTGTCTGCCGAGAGTTCCCGGGTGGCCAGCATGACCTGCCGCAGTTCATCATTTACAGTGTACCGGTCAGTATGCACGGCCAGAAAGTCGTAATACAGCCGGAAAAACTGGATCTGGTTGTAGCTTTGGAGCAGAGGACCTTCATCCCAGAGGCGGACGTTCTGAATGGTCCCGGGGTTGTCTTCAATGGTCTGCCTGTCCAGAGCACCCCTGGCTGGATGGCTTCTGGTGGTCATCTGGTTCAAGTTAAAGGCATCGCGGGTGTGCTTAATGTTCTCAGCCAGATAGCTTCTTTCCCTGGCCAGTTCGCTGGGTTCGACCACCAGACGCTGGACCAGGCCCGGAGCTACGCTTCCAGCCAGGATGTTCAGGCCGAACCAGAGGCCCACGCCTACCAGGATAGCCTTTTTGCCTTTGTAAAATGCCGCAGCCACCAGGATTCCGGCACAGGCCAGGGCCACAAGGGTCATGGTGGTCAGGGCTGGAAGCACAATATTATGGTCTGTGTACCCGACACCATAGACAGCGCCCAGGGGAGAATAAAGAAGTTCGTAACGGCTGAGCCAGTGTCCTAGAGCCACCAGGACCATGACCCCGGCACCCAGGAGGGCCAGGTGAGATTTGACCCTTCCAGTGAAGGAGAACATTTCTCCCCGGATGGTTACGCTGATATAGTAGTAGCCTCCTACAAAGAGCATGACAGCTATTAACACGGCCACCAGCCAGGAACGGAAAAAGTCAAGGGCTGGAAGCACGAATACGTAAAAGGAAAAATCTCTGCCAAATACTGGATCGGTTTCTCCAAAGGAGACGTGGTTCAGAAAGCGAAGGACCATTTCCCATTCATAGGCAGGGGCCCGGCCCAGGAAATAGGCTCCAAGAACGGTGACTCCAACAAGGCCCCAGCCCAGGAGCCTTCTGGCTGACTGGTAAAGATGAGCAGGGACCTGAGGATTGATGAGCTTGTACTTTCCGGCATAGGTATGGGCCAGATAGAGGTTGGGCACTATCAGGACCAGGACCAGGCCAACTCCCAGCAGAAAGAGTCCGACCTTGGTGGTGACAACTTTCAGCAGGACCGACTCATAGCCAAGGCCCTGGTACCAGAGCCAGTCTGTGTAGAATGATTGGGCCCAGCTGATTCCCATCCAGAGGAAGATGAGGGCCAGGGCAAATAGACCATACCTGGTAAAACGGTAGATCTTGGAGATGTCCAGGTCTTCAAGGTTAAACTGGGGAGTTTGCTGGTGTGGACCACCCGGTCCGGTGGGGCCACCCGGGCCGAAAACATTTTGCATGACATGACCTCGTTTAAAACAGTACTGCGTTTAATGTTAATGTGAATTTTTGTACTAAAAGGAAAAAATTCACAGGTCAATGAATTTTAGCCGGTTTCCAGAAAGGATGGGCCGGCTCATCGGTCTGGACCGGGCTGAGGCTGATAAGAGTTTTTAGCGATGATCAGGAGAAAATCAGGGAGAGAAAGCTCATCCTGGCAAAAATTCCGCCCACCAGGAATGCAGTGGTGCTGGTCACCAGAAGCATGAAAAACGCGGTCTTGACGCTGAACTCTCTGGCCAGGGTAGCCACAATGGCAATGCATGGCACATAAAATAGACCCACCACCGCCCCGACAAAGAGCTGCAGGGTGGTGAGCTGCATTTCAATAAGGGGAAGCACGGCCAGTTCCCGGCGCATGATTCCCAGGATAAGAGGAATGGATGCTTCCTCCGGGAGCCTGAGCCAGTGGACCACCAGGGGACTCAGGAAGCTGCCCGCTGCAGCCATGATTCCTGTTTCATAGAGCACAGCTGCAATTCCCACTGCCACCACCATGGGCAGGGCTCCGTCAGTAACGTAGCGTTTGAGCCTGACCCAGATCTTTTTGGAAAGTACGTCCACTCTTGGGGGGAGAAGTTCAGGGATTTCCATGATAGTCAAAGGCCTGGGGCCTTTAAAGAACTTGTCCATGATGATCCCCACCAGGATCAGGGCGGCAAAGGAGACTAGAAATACTGCCACCACAACGCTGACCGAACGTTCCGAAAGCATGGCGATGAAGGCCCCGGTCTGAGAGATGCATGGAATGGCCATGCAGATCATGGTGGCGATCATAATCCTTTCCTTGCCCGAAGACAGGGCCCGGCTGGCCAGGATTCCGGGAATTCCACAGCCGTAGCCCAGGAGTAAAGGGATTATGCTTGATCCCTGCAGGCCTATCTTATTTAAAAGGCCGTCCAGGAGCACCCCGAGCCTTGGCAGGTAGCCGCTGTCTTCAAGCACGGCCATGACCCCGTAAAATGACAGCACATAGGGCATGACCAGGGTGAAGGGCCATTCAATGCCTTTGACCAGAAAGCCGTACTCTCCCACCATGATATTGCGGATGATGCCTGGAGCAATGAGTGCCTCCACGATCTGTACGATCTGGGGAATAATCAGGCCGCGGAAGAGGGGCAGAAGGATGAGCTGGCGCATCTGCATGCCGATGCCCACCACTAAGGCGAAGGACAGGATCAGGATAAGGATGGCCAGAGGCAGGCCCGGCCAGGGATGGACCAGTCTTTCCCCCCAGACCTTTCTTTTGGAAATTTGTTGGGTTTGCCCAGGGCGGCAGACCTTTCTGGTCAGCTGCTCAGCCATGGACCACAGATCTGCATCCCCTGGCTTCCAATTGACTTTGGGCGCAGACGGGGCCCTTAACATCGACTCAACAGCTTTTTCCAGCTCGGGCAGCCCCTTTTTTTCAATGGCCACCATGGGGACGACTGGCACGCCGAGTTCTTTGCCAAGGGCGTCCAGGTCGATGTCCAGGTTTTTGTCCCTGGCCAGGTCTATTCTGTTCAGAGCAATAATGGTGGGAAGATTGAATTCCAGGACCTGCAGCAGAAGGTAGAGGCTGCTCTCCAGATTGTTGGCGTCAACAACGCAGACAACAGCGGCCGGTTTGGCAGAGAGGTCGTCAGCGCAGACCTCTGTGTCCTCCCGGCAGTGGGCGCAGGTGGATTTAGCTCCGGGCTTGTGTTTTCCCTGAAGCATGTCCACGGCTACCTGTTCGGCCTGATTGGTGGCACTCAGGGTGTAAGTACCCGGGACATCCACCAGAAAAAGCTTTCCATTGCCAAAGTTTGTTTTTCCGGCCACGAACTCTACCGTGGTTCCGGCATAATTGGCGCAACTTACGTTGAGGCCGGTCAGGTGATTGAAAATAACGCTCTTGCCCACATTAGGCGGGCCCATGAGCAGAATATGATTTTTAGTCATGCGCAGGGCAGGATGCGTGTCGGTTCCTCAGGCGGATCCTCCGGGCCAGGGACCTGGCCACAGCTGTGTGCCGGCCTTCAATTTCAGCTACCACCGGTCCTCCGAACCGTGTGCGGCAACGCAGGCAAACCTGTTTTCCAGGCCTGAAACCCAGGGCACTCAGGAGGGATTCTTCAGGAACAGCATCAATTTCGCCTGTCTCATTCAACTGAAGGCAGTCAAGAGTCATTGTATCAGGGGAGGCAGCAATGTCAGAACATTGAGCGTCAGCAGGACAGTTTCCTCGTCCAAACCATTGCTTAAACATATTCAGGCTCCTTTATTTCTGCGAAATCAGCAACTTGCAGTGCGATTGCCGTGATTGCCGATTTGACTTTCAATATCACCAGGAAATTTTATAAAAAAGTCAAGGACTGGCTTGACTTTGAATGTAATTATCAAATTATATTTTTTAGAAAAAGTCAAGAGCAAATATCATAATTAATCCTTCAGAGGAGTTTTTTTCAGGAGAACACTTTTTTTACCCAAAGGCTGGCTAACTTCCTGACAAACGACCCGGTCTGCTGTTCCAGCAGGGTTGGTTTCCTTATATATGGTTTTTAAACTGCCTCTGGGACCTCTGAATATTATGCCTGCGTCCTGATCCATGGAATTCAGGGCCCGTTCAACTACCCGGCCCATGGGACTGACGTGCAGGGACAACCATATAAAGTCATACCCGGAATATTTCATTGATGTGCCACAGCCCTGGGTAATTCTGATCTGATGATCAAGCTTATGATGAGCTACGGTCTTTCTGGCCCGGTCCAGAACACCTTCATCAGTGTCGACAGCTGTAACCATCAAACCTCTGGAGGCAAGAAAAAGGGCGGTCATGGGATAGGGGCCGCAGCCAATGTGCAGTACTTTCATGCCGGGAAGAGCTTTGGACAGGGATAATTCTCGTTGGACCATGCTGGAATAAAAAAACTTGAAGTATGCCCTGCCCAGCCAGGGGCAGGCAGAACCCAGTGACTCCATTTTTTTAATGAAAAAAAGAAACAGGGAGCTTAGCTTAATGCTGCCTTGCCCGGTTTCTGCCCAGGCTGTTTCCTTGGTTACGGGAATGGTTTTCATTTTTTTCCTGAAGTTGTGTTTTGGTTGAAGATTGATGGTCAGGCCTGGATCGTGGACTGGTCAGGCTCAGAACGGTGCAGGGCCAGGCTGTCTTCTCTGAGCAGGACCAAGCAGGACCCTGCTGACAGAAGCAAAGGAAACCAGAAGGTTGTCAGTCTGGAAACAAGTGCTATGGCCAGCCCTTCAGCCGGACTCAATCCGCCCAAGGTAAAGAGCAAGGTCATGCCGCCCTCATAACTGCCCAGGCCTCCAGGGAAAATCGGGATCATGCTGATCATGTATGCAAAAACTGTTGCCAGCCCGATGACCACCGGGTGGACATCCATGCCTAGAAAAGAGCAGGCCAGATATACCTTGACCGGGTAAAGTATCCAGATAGCCAGGGAAACCGTGAAGACCCCCATGGTTTGCCTGAAGTCCAGCAGCCCAGAAGCTGAAATCCTGGCCTGAGCCAGAAAAAGGCCGGCTTTGGAAAAAAACTTTTTCAGTCTGGAAAGTTCGGCCCTGGCTGGTTTGATTGTTTTGGGGCTGGACGAAGAAGGAAGCCGGTAACAGATCAGGCCCAGGACAAGGCAGATCAGGACCAGTCCGGCTAGAGAAACATAAAAGACCCAGGGCAGGTCAAAATAAAACAGTCCAGGGGCCAGAAGGAGCAGGCAGAGCAGGGCAAAAGGTGACATGGTCAGAAATTTGTGGACAAGCATCACCCCTGCCAGCCCCTCGAGGGGCTGGCAGGTCTTTTTTCTGAGCAGGTATATCTTGGCTGCCTCCCCTCCAAGCTTAACTGACGGAGTCAGACTTTCCACCAGCGCTGCGGCCTGGTTGATCAAAAAAACAGTTCCAAAGGATATCCTGGAGTTGCGGCTCAGAAGAAAGTGCCATATCCAGGCGCCAGCCAGCAGAGTCGCCAGCTGCAGGGAAAAGAGGATCAGCACGGACTGCGCGGTAATGACTGTCAAAGCTTCTCTGACCTGCCCGGCGCCAAAAGCCAGGGCAAGGACTATGAGTCCGGCCACTCCCAAGAAAAATAGAATTATCCTGGTCATGAATCCTTCAGGCTGCGTTGAGGTATAAGACCGAACGGTCAAAGGTGCGCATGGGCTGGCTGGCCACTCCGGCAGCCGTCTGGTCGGTCAAAAGGTTGTCGTAATGATCTCTGTAGGCCGGGCTGGGAAGCCGGAAAATGAGTCTGGCCCCGGAGCAGGCGGTTTTTTTCATGACCTGCATGATCCGGTTCTTGGGCTCGGCCTGCAGGGCAACAATGGCGGCGGAAAAAGGCCTGTCAAAAGGCTCTGTACCGTTTTTCCGGATTACTGAAATCCTGTGTCCAAGACCGGCATTATGCACACATTTTCTGGCCAGAGCCACAGCCCGGGGATCAATATCCACAGCATAGACCCTGGCTCCAGTCAAAGTGGCCAGATAGAGAGCCGTGAAAGGTACTGCTCCGCAGCCTATGTTTAAAACAACATCAGTGGAGCACAGTCTGCCAAGGCGGATCTCATTCTCCAGGACCTGCTTGTACGGCTTGGAATAGACCCAGGTCAATACCCTGGAGGCACTGCTTAATTTTTCCCAGGCTTTAATTACAGGAGGTATCCAGCTCATCTTAAACCTCTTCTTGATTAGCGGACTGATTTTCATAATCATTAAATTTGCATTAAAAAAAAGTCAAGCAAAGTTGACTTTTTTAGACTGTCTTTCGCAGGTAGTTCTGCTAGCCTGGACTGGCAGGACTTGTCAAGTCAGTTTTTTAGCACATTCACTGCAGTGGCCGTAAAGGTACATGCAGTGGCCACTCAGGGTGAAGCCGTGTTTCTTGGCCAGTTTCTCCTGGAGCCGTTCGATTTTTTCATCCACGACCTCCACACTTTTGCCGCATTCCTTGCAGATGAGGTGATCGTGATGGCTCTGGCCGAAATAAGGCTCATATCTGGTGACTCCGTCTCCGAAATCAACTTCCCTGGCTATCTTTGAATCTGAAAGAAGCTTAAGGGTGCGGTACACAGTGGCCTGCCCTATGGAGGGGTCATTTTCCTTGACCAGTCCGTAGAGTTCTTCAGGAGAGATGTGATCCTTTACATTCCAGAACACATCAAAAATAATGCCTCGCTGAGATGTGATCTTCAGCTTTTTTTTGGCCAGATAATTGAAGAATTGGTCTCGTGCTTCCTGCATGGTACCTGTATGTATAAAATTGATTTTTAATATCCTTATCTTGGGTCAAGTGCCTTTGTCAATGTTATTGTTTGAATATTATAGCACTGCAGTTTAAAAAGTGAAATACAGGATATCTGGTTCCAGCACTTTATTTTTCCACCGGATTTGGATAGGTTGGATAAAGTTTAAAAAACATATTGTTTTTTAAAAAAGAGGACGTTGTGATCAAAATATTTTATTGCCCCCAGATGGCCACCCTGGCTCAGGAGCTTGGCCGGATCAGCCATGAGTTTGAGCTGGGCGAGATATCCTGGCGGAATTTCAGAGACGGATTTCCAGATCTCAAGGTCCTGGATGCCCCGTCCCTCCGGAACAAGCCGGTGGTGTTCCTGGCATCTCTGGAAGATCCAGGAGAAATATTCAGACAGCTTTCAATAATTTACGAACTTCCCAGACTGGGAGTAAAGTCTCTGAAGGTCGTTCTGCCCTATTTCCCCACTGGAACCAAAGAAAGGGTGGATGAAGAAGGGGAAATCGCCACAGCAGCCACCCTGGCCAGGATGCTTTCCCGGGTTCCAGGTACCATGACCGGGCCGGCCCAGATTCTTATTTATGATATCCATGCCCTGCAGGAGAGATTTTATTTTTCCGACCAGATCATTCCAAGGCTGGAAACAGCGATCCCCCTTTTGTTGGACCGGATTGGAGGAATGAATGATATTACAGTAGCTTTTCCCGACCAGGGGGCCTGCAAGCGGTTTGGGCGGATGTTCAAAGGCTACCCCCTGGTCACGGCCCACAAGGTCCGGGAAAAGGATGGGCGCAGAGTGGTCATCAGGGATGGAGAGCCTAGAGGCAGGCATGTGGTGATTGTTGACGATCTGGTTATGACTGGAGGTACTCTGATCCAGTGCCGGGAGGTTTTGATGAAGGCCGGGGCAGCAAAGGTGAGTGCCTTTGTCACCCATGGAGTTTTTCCGGATGGTGCCTGGAAAAGGTTTGCAGCAGATGACTTCACCCATTTCTGGATGACTGATTCCTGTCCAGGGACCGTCAGTCGCATTGCCGGGAAAAAGCCTTTTGAAGTTCTGTCTCTGGTCCGGGACATTGCCGGCCGGATAATTCCTGATGCATGAGCCCTCCCTGGACCCTTACCAGTCTGACCAGGTTCTGTTAACCATCCTGCTCTTCCCGGCCGGACTGGTCCAGCTTCCGGTAAAGGGTTCTTCGGCCGATGCCCAGGATTGAGGCCGCCTTTCTCTTGTTGCCCTGGACTCTTTCCAGGACATGCCTGATGTAGTCCTGCTCGACCATGGCCAGGGATTTCAGATGTTCAGAGTTCCAGGCTGTCCGGGTGGGCAGATCTTTTATCCCGGGGATCAGGGCAGTTGATTTCCGTATCCTTGAGGGCAGATGCCGCGGCAGGATCAGCTTGCCGTCGCAAAAGGTCACGGCCCTTTCCACGGCATTTTTCAGTTCCCTGACATTGCCTGGAAAGGGATACTGTTCAAGCAGGAGCAAGGATGATTCGTCAAACCCCTGAATGTTTTTGCCTGTTTGGACATTAAATGTCTGTAGAAATTTTCCAGCCAGCAGCTCCAGATCTTCCTGGCGGTCTCGCAGGGGAGGGATATTTAAGGTAAAGGTCTCCAGCCTGAAAAAAAGATCATCTCGAAAGTTGCCGTTTTTGGTTTCCTGCTCAAGGTCCCGGTTGGTTGCGGCCAGGACGCGGACATTGGTCTCCTGTTCATGGTTGGCCCCCACCGGCCTGATTTTTCCGTCCTGCAGGGTTCGCAAAAGTTTGGCCTGCAGCAGCAGAGGCATTTCTGAAATTTCATCTAAAAGAAGGGTTCCGTTATGGGCTTCAGCAAAGAGTCCGTCTCTGGATCTGCCGGCTCCGGTAAAAGCTCCGGATTTGTGGCCGAAAAATTCGCTTTCCAGAAGGTGTTCCGGCACCCCTGCGCAGTTTACAGCCAGAAAAGGACCTTCATGATGACGGCTCTCCTGGTGGATAGCCCTGGCCACCAGCTCCTTGCCAGTGCCTGATTCACCGACAATAAGAACCGGACCGTCAGCCTTGGCCACCCTTCTGATCTGATCAAACAGAAGATTCATGGCCCTGCTTTTGCCGAAAAGACCGTGAAATCCGTCGTCGTGGAGCAGGCTCTTGATCATGCTTATTTCCATGCGAAGCCTGCGGTTGCGCAGGATCCGGCTGACAGTGATCATAAAGTGGTCCAGGTCCAGGGGTTTGGTCAGAAAATCCTCAGCTCCGGCCTTGAGGGTCTCCACAGCTTTGGAAATGGTGCCAAAAGCGGTGATGACCAGAAAGTCGGGCGGGGTTTCAGGGTAATCCCTGTGGGTCTTCAAGAGCAGATCCAGTCCGTTGGCCCCGGGCAGCCTCAGATCGGTGATGACCATGTCTGGAAGCCATTTTTCCATGATCTGGGCTGCTTCTTCTGCACTTCCGGTCCACCGGGCCTCAAGTCCATGGTCCAGAACTTCCTCCTTGAGCAGATTTCCCAGTTCCTGGTCGTCTTCAACAATGAGTATCCGGGCATTATCCGGCAGGGTGTGGATTGTCATGATCCATCCTCTAAAGAAGACCGGTCAGATTTGCTTTCCAGGCCGGTCTGGTTGTTTTTTTCCGGGCTGTTAAGGGGAAGGGTGATCCGGAAGCAGGCTCCGCCGAGACTGCTTGGAACCACCATGATCCTACCTTTGTGTTCTTCAATGATTCCATGGGCCACTGACAGCCCCAGTCCTGTTCCAGAGCCTACGTTTTTGGTAGTGAAAAAAGGCTCAAATATCCTTTGTCTGATCTCGGCTGATATTCCTGGTCCATTGTCATCCACCTGGAGCCAGGCATTTTTATGATCCATCCCCCAGGAAAGAACTACCTGGCCCTGACCGGCTGCATGGATTGCATTGCGCAAAAGATTGACCAGGGCCTGTTCAATGCGGATGGGATCAACCAGGATATTTTTTTTCAGGCGTTCTCCATCTGCCCTGATCTGGCAGTTCAGCCTGACAGCCTCTTCAGAAACCGCAGCCAGGGATGAATGGGCCAGCATGCTCAAGGAGGTCTGCCTTTTCTGAAGTGAGGAACTTCGGCTGAAATCCAGAAGCTGTCTGATAATATATTCCATGCGGCTGACTTCACCCCGGATGCTTTGGAAGGATTCAGCCAGATGTCCGGGAATATCCTTGTGCCGCAGGGCCCGCTGGGCTTTGGCGCTGACAGTGCTCAAAGGTGTACCCAGTTCATGGGCTATGCCGGCTGAAAGCCGGCCAATGGCGGCCAGCTTCTCAGATCTTCTGAGCTGCTCCTGGAGGTGTTCCTGTTTTTGGCGTCTCTTTTTCAGCTCAATCTGGGCTTCATCAATGCTGTCCAACATCTGGTTGAACTGACGGCCGATGACCATGATCTCTCTGGGACCTTTGGCTTCAAAGCGGTGTCTGGTATCTCCGTCAGCCACTCTGGACATGCTCTTGATGAGTTTGGCAAAATGTCTGCCCAGGGCCCGGTGCTGGCCGTAGAGCACCAGGCCGGTCATGATGAGCAGGCCTAGGCCCATGACCACCTGTCCCTGGGTCCTGATGCTTTGGATGTATTCTATGAAATCGCTTTTTTTGCGGGTCAGCTGGAGCATTCCACTTACCCTTCCCCCTGAATCCGTCAAAGGTATGAAGTAAGAGTAGACTTCACTTCCAGCCACGTCTCCGTATTCTCCATGCTCTTCACCTTCGTCAAGGAGCCCGATGAGCTTTTCGCTTTCAGGTTCAGCCTCCAGAGCTCCGGCCAGGGCCACTTCCTTTCCATCCTGATCATAAAGATAGGCACTGTAGATTTCACCAATGGAAAAGACTGAATCCAGGGCACTGTAGATGGCCCTTGTTTCGTCCCATTCCAGAGCATAGCTCAGGGGAAGCTGGAGGGACTTGGCAATGAGTTCCAGATCCCGCTGCATGCTTTGTTCGACGTTTTTTTCCAGGGCGGACAGAGCCAGGTGACCAGTAATGCCAAGGGCCAGGGTCAGGGGAATGATGACATATGCCACCAGGGCGGCCCGGAGGCTGAAGCTGGCCAGGAATCCATGGATTCTGCCCAAGGGCTTTTGTCTTTTGTTGCACATGTGTCACTATGTATACAATTGTGGGCTGATTTTCAAGAACAGGAAAAAGGTGGACTGCTTCAATCTGCTGCCTGGCATCTATGGAAGTCAGAGGGCTCAATCCTCAAAGGCTGAGAAAACAGTTTAGCAGGACCTGGAGTACTGGATTTTTTCTCTTTAATTTCCAGGGGAGATATCCTATGTTTTTGAACCAGCAAAAGGACAGTCCAGTGTCCAGAAAAAAGAGAATCAAAACTGCCAACAATAACAAAGGAGTAGCCATGATTCAGGAAGCACCTGATCGAAATCTGGCCCTTGACCTGGTTCGGGTTACTGAGGCCGCTGCCTTGTCTTCCTCCCGCTGGCTGGGCCGGGGAGACAAGGTCCAGGGGGACAAGGCTGCAGTGGATGCCATGCGCCTCAGTTTCAATGCTCTGGAGATCAGGGGAACAGTGGTTATAGGTGAAGGGGAAAAGGATGAGGCCCCCATGCTTTACAATGGCGAAAAACTGGGTACCGGCAAAGGTCCGGAAATGGATGTGGCGGTTGACCCGGTTGAAGGAACAAGGCTTCTGGCCTACGGGCGGCCCAATGCCATTGCAGTGGTGGCTCTGGCCCCCAAAGGGTCAATGTACGATCCCGGCCCTGCCTATTATATGAAGAAGCTGGTTGTTCCGGCCCAGGCCAAATACCAGGTGGACATCAAAATGCCGGTGGCTGAAAATCTGCGTAAGGTGGCCAGGGCCATTGGCAAGGCAGTGGACGACCTGGTGGTCTTTGTCCTGGACAAGCCCCGGCACAGGGATCTGATCAGTGAGATTCGTCAGGCCGGCGCCAGGATCCAGCTCCATACAGATGGAGACGTGGCCGGAGCCCTCATGGCTGTTACTCCGGGAGGAGACGTGGATGTAATGATGGGTACCGGCGGCACTCCCGAAGGTGTGCTGGCAGCCACGGCCATCCGGGTCATGGGCGGAGAGATGCAGGGCATGCTTGATCCCCAGTCAGAAGAGGAAACCAAGGCCTTGCTGAATGCCGGGTACAATCTGAACCAGGTCCTGACCCTGGAAGAGATGATTTCCAGCGATGACGTATTTTTTGCAGCCACCGGCATTTCCGGTGGAACCTTTCTCAAGGGAGTGGAGTTTACCGGAGAAGGAGCCATTACCCATTCCATGGTTATGCGCGGTAGAACAGGAACTTTCAGACGCATCGAGGCCCTGCACTCCTTTGACAAGCTCATGCGGGTCAGCGCCATCAAGTACAGATGACTCTGGCTGTTTTTTTGACCACTGTCCGGTCCTGGCTGCTGCCGGACCTTGTTTAATAAACCCATTGCCAGCCGGCCTGGTCCAGGTTTTTCCCATAAAGGCAGCCCCAGCCTCATGGGAACCCCATTAGGCCGGGCAATGCCTTGTTGCAACCATTTGGAGAAGCGTGATGAAAAGTGATAATTCAGTTATAATTTCCCCTTCCCTTTTATCTTCTGATTTTACCCGGCTGGGCCAGGAACTGACTGATCTGGAAGAGGCAGGCCTGACCTGGGTCCATTGGGACATCATGGATGGGGCCTTTGTGCCCAACATCACCTTTGGCCCTCCGGTGGTGGCTGCCTGTCGGAAAAAAAGCCGCCTCTTCTTTGACGTCCATTTGATGATCAAGGACCCCGACAGATATCTGGAGGACTTTGCCAGGGCCGGGGCTGATCTTTTGTGTGTCCATGCTGAGGCCTGTACTCACCTGGAACGTACAGTGGCTGAAATCGCCCGCCTGGGAGTGAAACCGGCTGTGTCCCTGAACCCGCATACCCCTTTGAATGTCCTTGAGTATATTCTGCCACAGCTTGACATGGTTCTTATCATGAGTGTCAATCCCGGATTCGGGGGGCAGAAATTTATTCCGTTCAGCATGGACAAGATCAGGGATCTCAAGGAAATGATCAGGAAAAAAAATGCCCGGACCCTGATCCAGGTGGACGGGGGGGTTACTCCAGAGAATACATATGAACTGGTCAGTCAGGGGGCTGATGTTCTGGTATCTGGGTCGGCTTTTTTCGGATATCCTCCCTACCGGGAAAGATTAAAGGTCTTTGAAAAGGCTGCCCTGGGCCAGGCCTAAAAGATATCTCCAGGCTGGCCTTAATGGAAACCATTAATTTTTTCCGGTACCTGATTGTTTCTGGATTGTTTCCTGTCCGGGCCTGGTCTTAGAGGCCCGGACAGGATCTGCTGAAGGGCGTCTCTACCTGACCACACTCAGAAAATGAAGGTGTTTTTCATAATGATCCAGGACATCAGTGATGATCTGTTCCCTGGTCCAGTTCATTACGTCATAGTCCTGGCCGCCTTCACTTAAATGGACTTCGGCCCGGTAATACTTCAGTTTTTCCGTGCGGTCCTTTTTGGTGTCGCGCAGGGCAAAGGCGGGCGGGGTGTGGGGTCTTGGCCGGACCGAATAGAAAAAGTCAATCTCTTCACCGTGCAGGACCTCCATCCAGACCCGGCCATCATCTTCGTCCAGAACCCTGGCCTTGACGTCTCTTTTTTTCAGTTCCTGGACCACCTCATTCAGGGCTGGCTTAGCAGTATCCCTGATAAAGGTTTTAACTTCATCCATGGTGGGCTGGTGGATAAGAGTTTTTAGCCTTTTTTTCCAGGAATCCGGACTGTGGTGAGGAATTGTGGGCATCAGGGTGGCGGTGCGCAGACTTGCCCGTTTGACCACTTCAATACGCAGAGCCCGGAGCAGGCCCCAGCACATGAGAAGCATGATCACGGTAAAGGGCAGGGCGCTGGCAATGGTTGCGGTTTGCAGGGCACCCAGTCCTCCTGCCAAAAGAAGGGCTGCAGCTACGACTCCTTCGGTGCAGGCCCAGAAAATTCTCTGCCAGACAGGAGCATCCTCTTCACCCCCTGAAGTCAGCATGTCAATGACCAGAGAGCCCGAGTCTGAAGATGTGACAAAGAATGTCACCACCAGGATGGTGGCAACCAGAGAGGCCAGGGTGGAAAAGGGAAGATGTTCAAAAAATTGAAAAAGGGCCACAGTGGTGTCTGCGGACACGGCATCTCCCAGCTGGGTTATGCCCTGGACCAGAATCATGTGCAGGGCTGTGTTGCCGAAAAAGGTCATCCACATGAAGGTGAAGCCCACCGGGACCATGAGCACTCCCATGACAAATTCCCTGATGCTCCGGCCTTTGGAGACCCGGGCAATGAACATGCCCACAAAGGGGGACCAGGCAATCCACCATCCCCAGTAGAAAAGGGTCCATCCGCCCAGCCAGGTGGTGGGCTCATAGGCATAGAGGTTGAATGTCATGGAGATGATGTCAGCCACATAAGCGCCGACATTCTGAGTAAAGGCCTGCATCAAAAATACTGTTGGCCCTGCCACCAGGACAAAGCCCACAATGGACACAGCCAGGATCATGTTCAGCTCTGACAGTCTGCGGATTCCTCCGTCCAGCCCCAGCACAACCGAAATCGTGGCCATGGCGGTAATGACTGCAATCAGGATTATCTGCACAAACACCGTGTTGGGTACACCAAACAGGTATTCAAGACCGGCATTGACCTGCATAACCCCCAGTCCCAGGGATGTGGCCACGCCGAACATGGTCCCGAATACGGCAAAGATGTCGATGGCATGCCCCAGGGGTCCGTGGATGCGCTCCCCGATCAGGGGGTAAAAGGCCGACCTGATGGTCAAAGGAAGGTCATGGCGGTAGGAAAAGTAAGCCAGGGAAATGGCCACCACCGCATAAATGGCCCAGGCATGGACTCCCCAGTGAAAGAAAGTAATCTTCATGGCCTCCCGGGCGGCCTCAATACTTTCAGCCTCTCCCACCGGGGGACTCATGTAATGCATGACAGGCTCTGCCACCCCGAAAAACATGAGACCAATGCCCATGCCGGCTGAAAAGAGCATGGCAAACCAGGACATGTAGGAGTAATCGGGTTCACTGTGGTCCGGCCCTAATTTGATGCTGCCGAATTTGGACAGACCCAGAAAGACCACGAATAAAAGAAAGGAGGCCACTGCCAGGATGTAAAACCAGCCCACTGTCTCAGTAATCCATCCCTGGATGCTCCCGAATATCTCAGCAGCTTTGTCCGGGCTGAGCAGGGTAAACACTACGAACAGGACCGTAATTACAGCGGATCCAAAAAAGACCGGGGGATTGATTTTGTACCAGGAACGCTGGTGGTCAGATTTATTCTCGGCCAAGCTGCACCTCCTGTGGGTTGTACGATCTTTGGAGTCTGGAATTTTTAGACTCTTTCAAGTTTGGTGTGGTCGATATCTGCCAAGTACTTTAAGTCAAAGGAAGCCTTGTTTTGCAAACAGGTCTTTATTTCATTCCTGAGACAGGGGCGGTTCGGACAATTCCCCGCAAAAGCCGACCCAGGATATCCGAGCCGGTGATAACGTGCTTTTCTTCCCCCCAGTACAAAATGATGTCCTGGTCGATGACATCGTCGTCCGCCCTTTCCGGATTGACCTTGAGGCGAGGGATAACCTGGCCCAAACTCATGAGGCCGTTTTTCACGATTATGGGTCGGTGACAATGTCTTGAAGGGCTGGATTTGTCCGGATTAAAAAGTGCGTCACGGAGAAACTTGTCAGAATTCAGGGTCAGTCGCGGTTCACCGTCCTGGTCGGTCAGAATGATCCATTTTTTCCCAGAAGCCTGGACCCTGGTCAGGAAGTCGTTTTCAAGATCAGAAGTGATTTCCGGGAATACCGGTTTATTGCCGTTAAATTCAATCCTGATTATACTTTGAGGATCTATGGCCTCACCTTCGGCAGCCACCGGCAGGTCGTCCAAAGCCAGAAAGTTGAGGCTGCCCTTGCCTTCGACCCGGTCGATTTCGCTTTCAGAGGATTTCATGTGCATTTCAATGAGCTGACGCAAATCGTGTTCCTTGAAATAGGTGATGGCTTCAGGGCCCAGCCAGCGATCCAGGATCAGGGCTGTGGGTTTGGCAACAGGATAAAGGATCACCTGATATACCCTGAGCACAGGTGAGAGCAGGGCTCCCATTTTAAGGGCGTTTCGGGAAAAGTAGGCCTGAGGCATTATCTCTCCGAAGATGGTGATGACCACAGTGGAAAAGAAAAAGGCCAGGACCCCGGTCAGGACCGAACCGGACAGGAGAGCCAGTAAAACGTTGACACCTACGTTGGACCAGAGGATGGTGACCAGGAGAAAATTTGAATCCTGTCTGAGGGACAGGACCTTGAGGGCGTGCCCATTGTTTTTGGAGGCCTCCATCTCCAGCTGAAGCTTGCTGATGGTGAAACAGGCCAGGTTCAGTCCAGAGAGCATTGCTGATTGTGATATGCAGACTGCAATGCCAATCCAGGTCAGTGTGGTCATGATAATTTTATCTGGTCAGGTTTAGTGGTTGAGCCAGCAGTGATCCCATGCAGCTGAAGAATAAAGAGGATAATCCCCTGACTGGCAGCTAAGCTGATTTTTTAACAAAATATTTTGGATGCACCCCGTGGCTGGCCAAGGTGACTGACATGTTTTGAAAGTTACTGCAAGGTCACAGAAAAGAGGTAATAAATCAAACAGCCTGTTTGATAAGGACTTTTTCACACTGCTAAAGACCATGAAAGCTGAAATTATGTCTGGAAAAAAATATTTGTCAATGACCCGGGATGAGTTTCTGGTCCGGGGAATAAGCCGTCCAGACGTAATCCTGGTCAGCGGGGATGCATATATTGATTCAGCTTTTTCCGGAGTGGCCGTCATTGGCCGGGTCCTGGAAGGAGCAGGATACAGCGTGGGAATTATTGCCCAGCCAGACACCTCAGGTCCCCAGGACATAACCGCCCTGGGTCAGCCCAGGCTTTTCTGGGGGGTCAGTGCAGGCTGTGTTGATTCGGAAGTGGCCAATTTCACGGCCCTGGGCAAGCCCCGCAGGCAGTGCGACTTTACTCCAGGCGGCAAAAATGACCAAAGGCCGGATCGGGCCTGCATTGTCTACGCAAATCTGATCCGCAGGTATTTCAAGGATACGGTGCCCATTGTGTTGGGAGGAATTGAAGCCAGCCTGCGCAGAGTAGCCCACTATGATCAGCGGACCAACCGGGTGCGCAGGAGTATCCTTCTGGACTCCAAGGCTGACATCCTGGTTTACGGCATGGGTGAAAAGCCGGTTCTGGAAATTGCTTCCAGGCTTTCCAGTGACCAGGGGTTGGAAAGTATTCCTGGAACATGTGTTATGTCGGACCTGGCCCCGGATGACTACCTTGTTCTGCCGGGCTATGAAGCAGTCCAGCATGATCCTGAAGCCTTTGGGCGGATGTTCCGGATATTTTACAGAAACAGTCTTGGACCTGCTGGGCAGGGAATGGTCCAGAAATACGGACCCAGGTACCTTGTCCATCACCCCCAGCCCCAACTGCTGACCAGAAAGGAGCTGGACCGGATTCATGAGCTGCCCTTTGTTAATGATGTCCATCCGTTATGCAGAGCTAAAGGTGAAGTCAGGGCAGTGGAAACCATAAGGGAATCCATCACTACCCACCGGGGATGTTTTGGGGAGTGTTCGTTTTGCGCCATTGCAGTCCACCAGGGACGGAGCGTGATCAGCCGCAGTCTGGACAGCATAGTGCGGGAAGCTCAAGCCATGGCAGGAGAACCTGGTTTCAGCGGAATCATCAGGGATGTGGGCGGTCCCACAGCCAACATGTACGGATCAGGATGTGACCGTTTGCTGCGTGGTGATCCCTGCTCAGACAGACAGTGCATCGGTTTTAAGGGGGTCTGCTCCAGGCTTGGTCAAGGGCATCACAAACAGAAACGTCTCCTGGCCAGGCTTAAGGCCCTGCCCGGGGTGAAAAGGGTAAATATTGCTTCCGGGATCCGCCATGATCTGGTCCTGGCCGATACCAGACATGGTCCGGCCTATCTGGAGCAGGTGATCAGACATCATGTGGCCGGCCAGATGAAGATTGCTCCGGAACACTGCTCTGACGGCATTTTGAAGCTCATGAACAAGCCTCCAGCTGACAAGGCCGAGGCCTTTGCCGGTCTTTACAGAAAACTGGCCCGAAGATTCAGGAAAAATATTTTTCTTTCCTGCTATGTGATGGCGGCTCATCCCGGCTGCACTCTGAAGGAGATGCAGGTCTTCAGCCGGTTTGCCCAAACGAACCTCAGGTTTGTTCCGGAGCAGGTCCAGATATTTACGCCCACCCCTGCCACCAGGTCCACGGTCATGTATTACACCGGGGCTGACCCCCTGACCGGTCAAAAAGTCTGGACGGAAAAAGGGCTGACAGGAAAGCAGCGCCAGAAAGAGGCGATTAAAAAGAGTATACCCGGCAGGTCGGTCCCTGGGAGGGATAAGAAAAAAAGGTCCAGGGCTTTTGGAAAATCTGGAAAAGGCAGAAATAAAAAGGACTGATCATGGAGAAGACAGTAGTAATCACGGTTTTGATGCTGATATTTGGCAAGCTTTGCTGGGAGAGTTTTCTGTCCTGGCTGAACATGCAGGAAGCAAGGCGCAGACAAAAGGCTCCACCATTGGAAATTCTGGAGGTCATGGATCAAAAGACCTATCAAAAGTCAGTGGATTATTCTCTGGCCAAGGAGAGGCTGGGACTTTTTAATGGAGTGTATGAAGTCCTGGTCCTGATTCTGATCCTTTTTTCCGGGGTTCTGCCTTGGCTGTATTCCCTGTTCAGCGGACCGGGATCGGAAATATCAATCCTCAGGGAAGCAGCCTTCATGATCGCTGCCCTGATCCTTATCTCCCTGCCTGGAGTTCCCCTTGAGTACTATAACCGGTTTAACCTGGAAGAACGCTTTGGATTCAACAGGAGCACTGTCAGGCTGTGGGTCACAGACAAGTTCAAGGGGCTTGTCATCAGTCTGGTTCTGGGGATGCCGGTGCTTTGTCTGATCATCTTTCTGGTCATGAACCTGGGCGATTTATGGTGGCTGTGGGCCTTTCTGGCCCTGTTCATCTTTCAGTTGATCATGATGGTTCTCTATCCCATGATCATCCTGCCCTGGTTCAACAAACTCACCCCTCTGCCCCAGGGAGAATTGAGGCAGAGACTGATGAACCTGGCCGACAGGACCGGGTTCAAGGCCCGGACCATCCAGGTCATGGACGGAAGCAAGAGGTCCGGCCATTCCAATGCTTTTTTTACCGGTTTTGGCAGGTTCAGGCGGATCGTCCTTTTTGACACCCTGATCGATCAGATGAAGGAAGATGAACTGGAGGCTGTGCTGGCCCATGAGATAGGCCACTATAAAAAGGGTCATGTCCCCAGGATGCTGGCTGTATCGGCCCTGATGAGTCTGGCAGGGCTCTGGATCCTGGCCTGGCTTGTAAGTGTGCCCTGGTTCATTCAGGCCTTTGGGTTTGATCATGAACTGAGTGGGCCCGGCCCCGGCCTGTTGCTGTTCGGTCTTTTGTTCGGGGCAGTTTCCTTCTGGCTCTCTCCTGCCCTGGCCCAGCTGTCCAGGAAACACGAATACGAGTCAGACAGATTTGCGGCCCGGCACGTTGGGCCTGATCCCATGGTCAGAGCCCTGAGGAAGCTGAGCCGGGAGAATCTGTCCAATCTGACCCCGCACCCCCTGTACAGCGGGTTTTATTATTCCCATCCGACTCTGTTTGAAAGGGAAAGGGCCATTGCCGGGCAGTGAGCCCTGGGTGTCCAGGATAAGTCCTTAACAGTGTGAAAAAGTCCTTATCAGGCAGGCTGTTCAAAAATTCCAAAGGGCAAGAAGCAAAAAAAGTTCAAGGTCGCAGCGTAGTTATCCATGCGTAAGAGTTTGAACTTTTTGGAGCGACGCGGCAATTGGGAGATTTTAAACAGCCTGCTAAGGAATGGAGAGGTCCAGCGCTGTTCATTCCAGGCTGGCGTAAACTTCCATGATTTCTTCTGGTTCTGGATGGAACTGGTCCGGTTCCTTCCAGTGCCATGCCCGGTAATCCCGGCCGCTGACCATTTTTACAGTTTCATCGGCTTTGAGAATGGTGATTCCGTAGACCCAGTTGGCCATATTGATGATGCTGCAGGCGTGGGCTGTCAGACTGGAGGCGGCCATCATGTCTTTGACCAGGGTTATCCGGTAGTCCCTGAAAAAGGCGTCATACACAGTGTTTAGAACGCATCCGTCAGTGACGAATCCCCCCACCACCAGATTCCTTATGTCCATGGCACGCAGAAGCAGATCCAGTTCAGTGGCAAAAAAGCTGCTCCAGCGGTGTTTATCAATGACAGGCTCACCAGGCCGGGGGCGGACCCGGTCATCAATTTCCACAGCTGAAGTGCCCTGGCAATAGGCGATATTACCCTTTTCCGGGATTGGCTCATCCAGTGATGCATCCAGGCCGTCCGGTCTGTGGGTATGGCGGGAATAGAGCACAGGTATGCCCGCTTTCCGGCAGGAGGACAAAACAAGAGCGGCATTGTCCAGGGCCTGATCCATTTCTTTGATGTTGAATGATGCTTCATTTTGCATGTCAATGAGCAACAGGGCAGTGTTTTTCATCAGAGTTTCTCCGTTAAATCTTTAATAAGGGTAACACAGGGGTCAGACCGTATTAATGATGGTTTACTTACTTTGACCAGGGGATGTCAAAATGCCTTTTTAAATATGCCTTGATTATCAAGATGTTTGATTATAAATTAATTTGATCAAATTATTATCAGTCGGAGGAAACAATTATGATCGGCCGTTTTTCCAATCTTGGGGTTTACCAGGAGCTGCTCACCACCAGAAAGTTTTATGTGACCCTGTCTGGAGGCCTGGCTGCTCTGGCCGGTTATCTATGGCAGGGACAGGGCTGGACTCCGGAACTGGTGTCCATCCTTCTTGTGCTGGCCTCTGTTGGTGTCAACGGATTTCCCATCATCATCGGGGCTGTTAAGGGGCTTTTAAAAAGACAGGTCAATGTGGATGAGCTGGTCAGCCTGGCCATTGTGGCCTGTCTGGTCCAAGGGGAGTACCTGACTGCAGCGGTGGTGGCCTTTATCATGACTTTGGGGGCGCTGGTGGAGGAAGTGACCAGTGATTGTGCCCGCAGATCCATACATCGGCTGGCTGCAGTCACTCCTCAGGAGGCCACTCTTGTCCAGGGTGAAAAAGAAGTCAGAGTGGCTGTGGACAAGCTCAGGCCAGGGGATCAGCTGCTGGTCAAACCCGGTGAAAGGATTCCGGTGGACGCCAGGATCATTCAGGGTAAGACCATGGTGGACGAGTCAGCCATTACCGGTGAATCTGTGCCCGGTATGA
This sequence comes from Desulfonatronovibrio hydrogenovorans DSM 9292, assembly GCF_000686525.1. Classification (NCBI taxonomy): domain Bacteria; kingdom Pseudomonadati; phylum Thermodesulfobacteriota; class Desulfovibrionia; order Desulfovibrionales; family Desulfonatronovibrionaceae; genus Desulfonatronovibrio; species Desulfonatronovibrio hydrogenovorans. The sequence continues at coordinate 51,537 of NZ_JMKT01000017.1, read as the reverse complement.
AGCAGGAGGGTGATCAGGTCATGGCCGGAACCCTCAATCATAATGGGGTGGTTGTGATTGAAGCCCTGAAAGTAGGCCGGGACACCATGCTGGGCAGGATAATCAGGCTGGTGGAAAGGGCTGAAGCCCATAAGCCCAGGGCCACCCGGTTCATTGACCGGTACGCAGGCTGGTTTACCCCTCTGATCCTGACCATTGCCGGTTTAACCTGGTTTTTTTCCGGTGAAATAAGCAGGGCTGTGGCTGTTCTTATTGCAGGCTGTCCCTGTGCCCTGATCATGGCTGCTCCTACTGCCACTGTGGCTGCTGTAGGTCGGCTGGCCAGCTCCGGGGTCCTGGTCAAGGCCGGAGTATATCTGGAAGAGCTGGCTGCTTCTGATGTGATCCTGTTTGACAAGACCGGGACTCTGACCAGGGGAGAGCCAAGAGTCAGTCAGGTGGCTCTGGGAAAAAAGTATTCCAGGGATGATATCCTGGGGTTGGCGGCCTGCGTGGAAAAGGACTGCACCCATCCTTTGGCCAGGGCAGTGGTCAAGGCAGCCCACTATGCCGGGGTAAGGGTCCAGAAGGCCAGGGAAGTCCTTTCGGAAATCGGCCTGGGCATCAGGGCTGTTCTTTTGGACAACAGACTGGTGGAGGTTGGCAGCCCGTACATGAATGGCGGTACAGCTGCCCTGCCTCCTCTTTTTCAGGAAAAGATCAGTCTGATCCGGGACTCCGGAGCCACACCCCTGGTGGTCTACCTGGACAAGGATGCTGTAGGCCTGATCAGTGTCCGGGATGAACTGCGGCCCGGCATCAGAGGGGTGATCAGCGACCTTGAAAGGCTGGGCATGGGCCGGACAGGTATCCTGTCCGGGGATCATGAAAAGGCAGTGGCCACCATTGCCAGAGACTCAGGCATCAAGAGCTTCTGGTGGGAGCTCAAACCGGACCGGAAGCTGGGCATTATTGAAGATTTTCAGAATAAAGGGCATAAAGTGACTTTTGTGGGGGACGGAATCAATGATGCCCCTGCTCTGGCCAAGGCTGACATTGGCATTGCCATGGGCGAAAAAGGGACCGACGTGGCCCTGGAAACTGCTGACATTGCCCTGGTCAGGGATGACCTGTCCACTCTGCCCGTTATTGTATCCATGGGCAGGAGGATGGTCAGGCTGATCAAGATCAATGTCTTTCTGGGGGTGGGCTTCAATTTCCTGGCTGTCTGGGGAAGCGCAGCCGGTTTTCTTAGTCCTATCCAGGCTGCAGTTTTTCACAACATTGGCTCGGTTATCGTAGTCCTGTCATCGGCCAGCCTGGCTTTTGCACGTTTCAAAAGGAGCAGTCATGGAACAGGTTGAAGAGCTGACCAAATTACTGGTTGAGTTTTATGAAAAATTTTCTTCCTGGGAGCACGAAGTGGTCAGGGGTGAGCCCCTGACCCTGTCCCAGATGCATACTGTTGAGATTCTCAACTCCCAGGGAGCCCTTAAAATGAAGGAGCTGGCCGAGAAAATGGGAGTAACCACCGGATCGCTGACTGTACTGGTGGATCGGCTGGAAAAGGCCGGTCTGGTGGAGCGCCGTCCCCATGAAACCGATCGGCGTTCCATAAGGGTCCTGCTCACGGACAAGGGCCGGGCTCATGCTGACGAGCACCACAAGCTGCACAGCCGCCTGACCCAGGAGCTGACAGCAGACATGAGCAGGGAAGACATGACTGCCCTGGCTGAATGTCTCAGAAGGATGCTGGCCAATTTTTGATTGGCTGGCTCGAGATATCACGTATTCAGTTTTTTTAAAAAACTGTCAGACCTGGAGCTGGATTGATTTTTCTTGACCTGATCCGGCCTTAGATGTTACCTTTTTACAATCAATAACATTAAAGAGGCAGGATTTTATGAAGGATTTGTCAGTTTGCAGACATATATCCAGTTACTGGAACTGGAGGGCGGTAAGCTTTGACTCCACTTCCTGCAGACATGAACCCTGGGTTGACATATATTCCAGGGTCTTGTCCCTGCCGGCCGGATCTAAGGTGCTGGATGCGGGCACAGGAACGGGATTCCTGGCCCTGGGTCTGGCTGGTCAGGGATTCAAGGTCACTGGAATTGATATCTCTTCCAGGATGCTGGACATTGCATCAAAAAAGGCCGCCAGGATGGGCCTGGAGGTGAAGTTTATGCAGGCCGGGGCAGATGACCCCCCTTTTGCCCCGGGAACCATGGACGCCATAGTTACCAGGAATCTGATCTGGACCCTCAAGGATCCCTGGACTACCCTCAGGAACTGGTCCATTCTGCTCAGACCCGGCGGAAGGCTGGTGATATCCGATGGAATGTGGAGACCGGTCACTCTTCTCCAGAGGGTGAGTAGCTTCATGCTGGAAGGTATCCAGAAAATTACCGGAAAAGGTGCTTCTCATCCGGAAAAATTCAAGCAGATGTATAAAAAAGTCGACCCTGATCTGCCCTTTGGGGCGGGTCTTTATGCCAGTCAGGCCAGCGAGCTTCTTGTTGATTGCGGGTTCAGCTCCATCGTCAGCCATGAGCATGAGTTTGATGAAAATCCATACACGGCTAATGGAAAATGTTTTCCAGGCTATGGCCGGTTCTTTATTCTCTCAGCCACATGCGGCTGAGAATTCCATTCTCCAGTTTAAACACTTCATGGCACAGGGCTTTGAGCAGTGCAAAGTCATGGCTGATGAACAGCACTCCCATTCCTTTGTCAGGGCCCTGGGCCTGAATGGTCCGGGCCACCTGGGCCTGGACCAGAGGGTCCAGTCTTGAAGTTGGTTCATCCGCCACCAGAAATAAAGGATCTGCCAGCAGGCACCTGATCAAGGCCAGCCTCTGAATCTCCCCCCCTGAGACTTTGTCCGGAGTGCGCGTAAGTAGCTCCATGCCCAGATTCATACTCTGCATCAGAGAGGCCAGTTTGCTCCGGGCCTGTTCTTGGCTGTCCGGGTACAAAAAACGGATTACATCCTGGAAAGACCTGTCCAGACTTTGAAAAGGGGCAAAGGTCAGGGCTGGGTCCTGGAAAATTTTTTGAAATCTGGGGCGCAGACCATTCTTTTGAGTTAGAGACAAGTCGTTCAGGTCATGCCCGTTCCAGAAGACCTGACCGGAGTCGGGCCGGGTCAGGTTGAGGATAATGTTGCCAAGGGTTGACTTGCCCGAGCCTGAGGGCCCGAAAAGACCTACAACCCGGCCTGGGTGCACTGCAAGCTCTACTGGACCTAAAACTCTGTGCACCTGTTTTTGGAACAGACCCCTGGTAAAGGATTTGTGCACTGCCTTCAGTTCAACAATGGCTGGAGACGGAATAGATGTCCTGTTCATTTGACTATAAGGGAGCACACAGGCCGTTTTCCGGAAGAGCCCTGATCAGGTCCCTGGTATACTTGGCTTCAGGTTTATGCAGGACCTGCTCTGTGACCCCCTGCTCAATGATTTTGCCCTGGAGCATCACCCCTGTTTGGCCCCCAAGAAGTCCGGCCACTGTAAAGTCGTGGGTGATACACAAAAGGGTCTTGCCGTTTTTTACCAGCTTTTTCAGCAGATCCACCACCTGGTCTTTCAGATGTGCATCCAGGCCTTTGGTGGGCTCGTCCACAATGATCAACGGGGCTGGGGAGGCCAGGGCCATGGCTATGGCACATCTCTGTTTCATCCCTCCTGAAAGCTCATGGGGATAACTGTTCACAGCAGTCCCGGAGAGTCCCAGACGAACCAGGATGCTGGCTGCCCTGGCCATGGACTGTTTTCTGGGCTTTGCCCGGGGCCATCTGAATATTTCAGCAACCTGTGATTTGACTTTCAGGGTCGGATTCAGGGCAATGCCCGGTTCCTGAGGAACCAGGAAGGTACTGGCCTGGGCCTGTTCATTCCTGGCAGGTCTGGAGGACAGTCCATTGATGGTTATCCGGCCCTGGGCCTGGAGATCTTCAGAAAGCAGTCCAGCTACGGCCAGGGCCAGCAGAGACTTGCCGCTGCCGGTCTCTCCTACCAGGTTGTAAACGTTCTTTTCCGGCAGGAACAGGCTGACTTCATTAACCAGCAGGTTGTCCGGACTGTTTTTTGCGCAGATGTTCAGGTTCTCAATAATCAGCATGGATTCTCAAGGTTTCAGGTGTTATTTCACAGTAAAAAACCACAAAGCTGGTACATTCAAAAACGCAAGAATAATATTTAAAGTATAGTTCATCATATCCAGATGGTCCGGGCTGTCATCCCTGGGTCAATAGTTTTTAAGCTTCATCTTGCCAGATAGTATGAGGCAGCTGAAAACCGTTATAAAGACAAGAGCCGAGGGTATCAGGGAGAGATGAGGCGCTGTCCTAAGATATGGCAGGCCGTCGGAAATCATGGCCCCCCACTCAGGTATGGGTGGCCTCACGCCAATGCCCAGAAAACCCAGGGAAGACAAGGCCAGCAGGGATTTACCGATGCCCAGAGATACCAGAGGAAGGACTGGTCTGGCAACCTGGGGCAGGATGTAGCGGTACAGTATAAACCATGTTGGAAAGCCCAAGATGATTCCTGCCTGGATGTACGGTGCTGAAGAGCAGGTCCTGGTAACAGACCGGGCTACCCTGCAGTAGTCCGGCCAGGTGGTGATGATCAGGGCCATGGCCAGAACCATGATACCCCCACTGGTCAGCCCGGTGATCATCAGGGCCAGAAGAATGCCTGGAAAGGCCAGGGTGGTGTCTACAAGCCGGCTGATGGCTGCATCAATAAAGCCTTTTTTGTATCCGGCTACCATGCCCAGAACTGCACCCATAAGAGCTGAGCCTAAGGATATGAGCACAGCTGCCCCTAGGGAGAGATAAGTACCGTGAGCTATCCTGGCCAGAAGACAGCGTCCGAACTGGTCGGTTCCCAGGGGATGCGACATTCCTGGTCCAGCCAGCCTGTTCATAAGGTTCTGAGTGTAGGGATCAATGTTTGGGGCAAGGGATAACAGGCCCAGGACAACAGGTACGGACAAGAGGGTCAGGGCCGGGAGCAGGTGCAGGCTGTTCCTGAAATTTGGACGGGTAATAGTCATGCTGTTTTTTCAGGGCTGATCTGTGGCCACCGGGTTCAGCCAGAGCAGGGTCAGATCCACCAGGGTATTGATGGTTACGTAAATGGCTCCGATGAGCATGGCAGCACCCTGAATGACCGGGATGTCTCTGGCCATGATGGACTCCAGGAGCAGGTGCCCAATCCCGGGCCAGGCAAAAATGTTCTCAATAATGACCACTCCATCCAGAAGAAAGGCAAATTGCAGCCCCAAAAAGGTAAGGACCGGAGCTGAAGCGTTTCTCAGACCGTGTCTGACCAGGACCTGGTACCGTGGCAAACCCTTTGTCCTGGCAAAGGCATAATATCCAGCACTCCTGACGGTGTTCACAGAAGCGGCTATAATCCTGTTGCTCATGGCAAAAAGTCCCAGACCAAGGGTCAGGGCGGGAAGAATAACGTGTTCTGGTCTGGAAAAACCGGCCACAGGCAGGATGGACAAATATACCCCGAATACCAGTATGAGCAGTACAGCCAGGATATAAGGAGGTATTGAGACCAGAAGAGAGGAAATGGCCTGCAGGATCCGATTGAAGCGGGATTCCGGTCTTATGCCTCCAGCGATGCCCAGAGGAAGAGCCATGGCCAGGGAAAAAACCATGGCAACCAAGGCCAGTTTGACAGTGTGGGAGAAATGGTAGGCCAGGATTGATCCCACCCCCTGACCAGTAACCAGAGAGCTGCCCAGATCAAGGGTTATTGTCCTGCCAATCCATTTTGAAAACTGATAAAAGCCTGAACGGTCCAGCCCTTCCTGGACTCTTACGGACTGGATGAGTTCAGGGGTGACCCGGTCCAGATCGTATCTGGCAATGGCTACCTGGGTGGCGATGTCTCCAGGGCCAAACCAGGTGACCAGAAAAGTAAGGGTGGCCACCGTCAGGGCGATGACCACCAGCTGTGATATCCGGTTCAGGACAACAAGGATCACTGTTGGAAATGGACTCCTTCAGGGTAGGGCCTGAGTTCAAAAGGATCCTGGTTGAATCCCTTGATTTTGCCGGACACGGCCACATGGTCATCGTACCAGGCTACAGGGATTACAGGCAGGTCAGTGTTCAGAATTTCTGAAATCTTCCAGCCGATGTCCCGGCCCTTTTGGGAGTCGAACTCGTTCATGTAGTCGTTCAAAAGTGAATAAAATTCATCAGATTCCCATCCCATGGCCCCCCAGCCCCCTCTTCTGTCTGCCGGTCCAAAATCAGCCAGGATGGTGGCTATGGCATCCGGAATCTGGCCGTAGTTCCTGGCCAGAAAGGCGGCTTCCAGGGTATTGTCATTATGTCGCTGAGGAATGATTCCAGCTTCAGTTGTCACGATCCGCATTTCAATGCCCACTTCCTTGAACTGGGCCTGGATGGCCTGGGCCACCAGAGGCAGAGTGGGGCGGGATGCATAGGTGATTATTTCAAAGGAAAACCGCTGTCCGTCTTTAGTCCGAATTCCGTCAGAGCCTCTGGTCCATCCGGCCTGCTCGAGCAGCTGAGAGGCCATTTCTGGATTAAAGGCAAAATGCTCTGGAACGCCAAGATCCTGGTTATGCCAGGCCGAAACTCTAGGTAAAAGCTGGGTTGAGGCAATGTCGGGATTATCCAGCAGGGAAGCGGCTATAGCCGGCCTGTCTATGGCCATGGACATGGCCCTGCGGACTCCTGGATCATTGAACAGAGGCAGGGAGCAATTCAGTTTGATCAGTCTGACCCTGGGCAGGGCTGTGCTGTACATAGTGATTCCCCTTAGCCCATCCAGTCTGGCGGAAGACTCAGGAGAAAGGGTTAAGGAGAGGTGTGCTTCACCGGATTCAGCCATCAGAGCCCTGGTTTCACCATTGGGAATAGCCCGGTACTGAGCCCGGGCTATCTGCGCTGGATCGCCCCAATAGTCAGCAAAGGCCCTGAATTCAAAGTCAGTCAGGCCCCTGTGAGATACGAATTCATACATGCCTGTGCCAATGACCCGGTCAAAATCCTGATCATACATGGCTGGCGCACCGATGGCAGCCGAAAAGTTGGCTAAAAAAGATGGCAGGGCTGAAAAGGGAGATCTGGTTTTTACAGTCAGGACCAGGTCCCCGGCTGGTTGGATCTTTTCAATATCCACACCCTGGAAAGCCCCCTTGTCCAGGGCGTGATTGAGGGCCCTGGATGCGGCCAGGGCATTCAGGGGTGTGCCGTCGTGAAATTTGACATTTTCCCGCAAATAAAAGGACCAGGTCAGCCCGTCAGGTGAAGTGCTCCACTCTGTGGCCAGCATGGGGGTGATGCCACCCTGGCGGTCTGAAGTGACCAGTGTTTCCAGACAGCCCATTCGGGTGAAAACAAAGCCTGAATTAGAAGGATCCAGGGAGTTGGCCTTCCAGGGGGAGACCACGACCAGGGGCTGGTCAGCCAGGGCAGGGTTCACCGGGATCAGGCCAAATCCAAAGGCTAAAAAAATCAGAGTCAGTTTTGCAAAAAAAGCTTTGTCAAACATGGTAATCCTCCAGGTTGCAGCAGACAGAGTTATAAGGAGCTACTCCAGATTAATCCGGCTGAAGCCCAGGTTGTTGAACTGGTGGTTGATGATTTCAAAGGCCGGGCCGTTGTTCAGAAAGATGGATATTTCTTCGGCTTTTTGCAGGGGATCTATGTCTGAGAACTGGTCCGGATAAATGGTTTTTCCTATGAAATAGGCATTGGCAAAGATGCTTTCAAAGTTCTGGGTATAGAAGTTATATGGAAACACTCCGTAAATCCTGCCCTGCTGAACAGCCCTCAGGGCCTGATAGGCTGAATCATTGCGAAGCTGTTCCAGTCCGTTGGCCATTCCATCCAGGCGGGTGGTGGATATGTCCAGAAAGATTATGTCCGGATCCCAGATGATCAATTTTTCCTTGGCCACGCTGGCATGGGAGGATCCCTTGTCAGGGGAGCCGAGATGGCCGGCCACGTTACGGGCTCTGAGAAATTCAAAAGGAGCGTAAGCAGTCTCGGTTGACTGAAATCCATGACCGCCGCGCTGAGATACTCCACCTACGTAGACAGTGGGGTTCTGGTCCGGATTAAGGCCCAAGACCCTCTGCTCCAGATCTTCCTGCAGGGAATTAAAATAGGAGATTACTTCCCTGGATCGTTCTTCCAGACCCAAGACTCTGCCCATGATGGTCAGGGTTTGATCAAGGTCATTGCGGGCAAAGGTCAGGTTTCCGTAATTCAGGGCAATGACCGGAATACCGGTTTTGGCCTGGAGAGTATCCACCCCTCCGTCCCTGGTGGCGTAAGTCTTGAAAATGACCTGAGGCTGGGGATCAAGGCCGGCAATGAGTTCCGGGCTGTCCTGACCCCTGAATTCCCCGAACAGGGGATAGTCGCCAAAACCTGGATTGGCAATGGCATAGGGTCTGGCATCAGTGGAAAAGGGTAAACCTCCCTTTTCAGCACTGTCCACCGCCACTATCCTGTCCTGGGCTTGAAGGTAGGTCAAAAGACGCAGGCAGCCAGAGCCGGAACAGATGACCCGCTGGGCTGGCTCCTTGAGCTCATGCGTTCTTCCCATGACATCGGTAATGGACAGGGATTGTCCGGCCTGAGCCTGAACAGACAGCAACATGAGAATAGCCATGGCCAGAAAAAAACAGGCCAAAGCAGGCAGGGTGTTTTTTGGGAAAAGCCGGCTGATCATGACAGAAGCTCCTTTAAAAAGGTTGGCAGGAGGTTAATATTTGCGGACGAAGCAATGAAATTTCTGAAACGTTTTGCGATTATTTTATGATAATCAAAATTCAATTTCAAGATATTATTTATGAATTGGTGACACTTAATTGATAAATATTATGCAAGGAGGTGCAAAGAGGTCTCAGCTGTCCAGAAGGGTGTGGACTGGATGGTCATAAGGCAAGGCCACTCTGATAAAAACTTGACTTCCAGCAAGCTATGATTCACTTTCAAAACTTGTCTTTGCTGGATATGAATCAGGATAATAACATAATAAAGGCGGACGCTCTGATATGACGGACTACAAGAAAACTCTGAACCTTCCCAAGACTTCCTTTCCCATGCGGGCCAATCTGACCCAGAATGAGCCCCGGATGCTGGAATTCTGGAAAAAGATCAATGCCTACCAGCAGATGGTCCATGCCAACCAGGAAGGTCAGCCTTATGTGCTCCATGACGGACCTCCCTATGCCAACGGCCATATTCACATGGGTACGGCCATGAACAAGGTGCTCAAGGACTTTATTGTCAAATCCAGGAATATGCAGGGCTTCAGGGCTGAATACGTGCCGGGCTGGGACTGTCACGGTCTGCCCATTGAGCACAAGGTTGCCCAGGAACTCAGGGCTAAAAACAAGGTTGTCCCGCCCATAGTGATCCGCAGGATCTGCCGGGAATATGCAGCCAAGTTCCTGGATATCCAGCGTAAAGAGTTCATCAGGCTGGGAGTTATGGGTCAGTGGGATGACCCCTATCAGACCATGCATCCTGCTTATGAGGCAGCCACAGCCAGGGAGCTTGGCAATTTCATCAAGAAGGGCTCTGTAGTCCGGGGTAAAAAGCCCATTTACTGGTGCATTGACTGTGAAACAGCCCTGGCTGAGGCTGAGGTTGAATATGCTGACCATACTTCGCCTTCAATCTACGTTGCATTTCCAGTAACCGACCTCAGGATCAGGGAAGTGTTTTCTCAGGCTGACCCTGCGGCAACCTTTGCTGTAATCTGGACCACGACGCCCTGGACCATCCCGGGCAACACGGCTGTAGCGGTTCATCCTGAATTTGAATACAGCCTGGTCAAATCAGGGGCCAAATTCTTCATTCTGGCCAGTGAACAGGTCAAGGACCTGTCCGAGATCTTTGGGTGGAATAATTATGAGGTCCTTGGTCGGGCAACAGGCAAGGATCTGGAAGGAATAAAAGCAGTGCATCCCTTCATGGACAGGCAGGCTCCGGTTGTGCTGGCTGATTATGTTACGCTGGAAGCCGGGACCGGTCTGGTGCATACTGCACCGGGACATGGCCGGGAAGACTATGAAACCGGACAGAAGTACGGTCTGGAAGTACTTTCACCTCTGGATGACCAGGGGCGTTTTCTGGAAGAGGTGGGTTTTCTGGCTGGACAGAATGTTTATCAGGCCAATCCGCTGGTCATTGAAAAGCTGAAAAGCAGTGGTCTGCTCCTGGCTGAAAAAAAGATATCCCATTCCTATCCGCATTGCTGGCGCTGCAAGCAGCCCGTTATCTTCAGGGCCACGACCCAGTGGTTCATTTCCATGGATAAAAACGACCTCAGGCAAAAGGCCCTTGAGGCCATCACAAATGATGTTGAATGGATACCTTCCTGGGGAAGGCAACGCATCTATTCCATGATTGAGAACCGCCCAGACTGGTGCATCTCCCGCCAGCGCAACTGGGGCGTTCCAATTATTGCTCTGCTTTGCGCCAAATGTGATCATACCTATATGGATCCGGACTGGATATTTTCCATAACAGACCGGTTTGAGAAACATGAACGGGGCTGCGACTACTGGTTTGAAGCGGACATAACCGATGTGGTGCCTGAGGACCTGACCTGTCCGGACTGTGGCTCCAGGGAGTGGAAAAAAGAGGATGATATTCTGGATGTCTGGTTTGATTCAGGGACCAGTTTTGCAGCAGTTCTGGAAAAGAGGCCGGAATGCGCTTTTCCGGCGGATATGTATCTTGAAGGCACTGATCAGCACAGAGGATGGTTTCACAGCTCTTTGCTGGCCTCCATGGGTACCAGGGGGCAGGCTCCCTACCGGTCGGTCCTGACTCATGGCTATGTGGTTGATGGTGACGGTAGAAAAATGTCCAAATCTCTGGGCAATGTCATCGCCCCCCAGGAGATAATTGACAAGTTCGGGGCCGAGATTCTGCGGATCTGGGTGGCTGCTGTTGATTATCAGGAGGATGTGCGCATTTCGGATGAGATCCTGAACCGGCTGGTGGATGCCTACCGCAGGATCAGGAACACTTCCCGCTACTTTCTGGGAAATCTGTTTGATTTTGACCCGGGCCAGGATATGGTGGAACCCAGGGACATGCTTGATCTGGACCGTTACGCCCTGTCCCTGGTCCTGGAAAAACACCAGGCCATGCAAAAAGCCTACAACAGGTTTGAGTTTCACAAGATATTTCATACCTTGCATAATCTGTGCGTGGTGGAGCTGTCTTCCTTTTACCTTGATATCATCAAGGACCGGCTCTATGTCTATGCTCCGGGAAGCCTGGAGCGCAGGTCGGCCCAGACCTCTCTTTACCTGATGCTCCAGGCCATGCTTGCCAATATGGCTCCTGTTCTGAGTTTTACTGCTGAGGAAATATATCAGCATCTGCCTGAGCAATTGCGGACTAGCAGTAAAACCGTGTTCGGCCTACGTCCTGATTTCTCAGGCTACCCTCTTATGGATGAGGATGAAAAAAGTCTGTGGAACATGGTGTACGAGGTGCGTCAGGAAGTGACAAAGGCCATTGAACCCTACAGAAAGTCCAAGGAGTTGGGCCATTCTCTGGACAGCCTGGTGACCCTGTATGTTGATGAGACCAAGTACCAGTCCCTGAAAGAGTTGGAAGATGACCTGGGTTATATTTTCATTGTGTCCAGGGCCCTGGTCCGACCTGAGGCAGAGGCTCCGGCAGGAATCTTCAGCAGCCTGGAACTGGAGGGGTTAAAGATCAAGGTGGAAAGGGCGCCCGGGGAGAAATGTGCCAGATGCTGGATCTACAGCCAGGATCTGGACCAGGAAAAGGCCTGTCCCAGATGTGCCGGGATTATTAGAGAAATTCAAGGAACCCGTCAGGATTAATGAGGAATAACATGTCGTTGAAACACAAAATTGTCTTTATTCTGGCCGGGGTCATTCTTGTCCTGGACCAGGCCACCAAGATATGGGTGCAGAGTGCCATACCCCTTTGGGAAACCAGGACCGTGATCCCGGGATTCTTCAACCTGGTTCATGTCCTGAACAAGGGTGCGGCCTTCGGCTTTCTGGCCGACCTGGAAGGAAATATGCAGACCTATTTTTTCATTGGAGTTACAGGGCTGGCCGTGGTTCTGATTTTCCATCTCCTGAGAACTGTGCACAGAAGAGATGTGTACCTGTTCACTGCTCTGGGTCTTATACTGGGCGGGGCTCTGGGAAACCTTATTGACCGGATCAGACTGGGAATGGTCATCGACTTTCTGGATTTTTACATGGGCAGCCATCACTGGCCGGCCTTTAACGTGGCTGACATGGCCATTTCAGTTGGGGCAATTCTGCTGCTGGTCTCATTTTACAAGAAAAAGAGATATGCATCCGGTTCTGATTGAAGCAGGCCTTTTTAAGCTTTACTCTTTCGGTTTCTTTATTGCAGCCGCTTTTTTGCTCGGCATGGCCTGGACCATGCGGGAAGCGGTCCAGAAGGGTCTGGACCAGAGGCTTGTTTTGGATATCGGCTTTTATGTACTCCTGGGAGGACTGGCCGGAGCAAGGCTTCTGTACGTGGCCTTCAATCCTGGGGTTTTTACGGATGATCCCTTGGGAATCTTCAAGTTCTGGAAGGGTGGCCTGATTTTTATGGGTGGTGCAGTTTCAGCCGGGCTATTAATGATTATTTTTCTGGCCCGCAGAAAACAGCCCATTCTTCCCTGGCTGGATGCTGCTGCACCCGGAATTGCCCTGGGGCTTTTTGTGGGCTGGCTGGGTTGTTTTGCTGCCGGATGCGGATACGGTAAGCCATGCGATCTGCCCTGGTGTGCAGTGTTCACCCATCCTGACTCCCTGGGACCGCTTTTCAAGGCCCTGCATCCCACCCAGATCTACCATGCGCTGGTTGCCCTTGTTTGCTTTATCCTTCTTCTTGGCGTAAAAGCCCGAACAAGGGATCAGGGCCGGATTGCCGGGCTGTTCCTGGTCCTGTATCCACTGGCCGGGATGACTGTTGACTTGCTGCGCAACGACCTTTCCCGGGAGCTTGGCATTGTCAGCGTGAATCAGGTTCTGGCCCTGGGAGTTCTTGTCGCCGGCCTGATTCTTGTTTATAGAAAGACAGGTCATTATAAATAATCTCCAAATATCAAGTCAGGTATAAGACCATGTATGATGTTTTTTTTGAAAATCCCCTGCTCATTGTTCTGGTTTTTTTGCCGATCCTGCCCAACTTATGGGCCATCCTGCACATTTTTAAACATGATTTCCAGACAGCACAGGAAAAGATGGCCTGGATTGCCGTGGCCGTGTTTATTCCGGTGCTGGGTGGACTGGCATATCTTTTCTTCGGAAGAAGGAGGGTTGTAAACCATGCTGAACCCTAAGCTTCTGATAATTTTTGCTTTCTGTTTTCTGCTGGCTTCCTGCGTTACTACCCAGTCTGATGTGGATACCCTGCGGTTTCAGGTCAGGTCCCTGGAAAGACAGCAGCAAAATGACAGACAGGTTTTCAGGCAGACCCTTGAAGAGCAAAAGGCCCAGCTTGAGGCCATTGAACAGGGGCTGACCGAGGCCGGAGGCTCGGTCCAGGCAACCCAGGCCAACCTGTGGGCCGAGGTTCAGTCCCTTAAAGTCCAGGTGGCCACCCTTACCGGCAGGCTGGATTCGTTGGAAAGAGATACCCTGGACAGAGCAGAAACCAGGGAGGACAACCGGCAGGCCATTGAAGACATGAGGGCCAAGACCAGGGAGCTGGACAGGTCCGTGCAGATGATTTCCAGCCAGCTGGGCCTGGAGATGCCTGAGCAGGAGACCAGGCCGGAAACAGTGGATGAGTTTGAGCCGATCCAGCCTGGAGACTCGGCCAGGGCTCTTTATCAGCGGGCCCTGGATTCTTTTTATGATCGAAATTATGAACTGGCCCAATCTTTGTGGGAGGAGTTTGCTGATAATTTTCCGGATCACCCTCTGACATCCAATGCCCATTTCTGGCAGGGGGAAAGTTTTTACCAGTTGGAAAGGTATGCCCAGGCCGTGCTGGCCTACCAGGAGGTCATCACAAATTTTTCCGACAGTAATAAAATGAGCGCCAGCATGCTTAAGCAGGGCATGTCTTTTTTTCATCTGGGTCGGGAAGAAGCCGGACGCCTGGTGCTGAACGAGCTGCTGCAGAAATATCCAGATACGGCTGAGGCCAGAAGGGCCAAGGCCTTCATGTCCGACCGCTAGGGTCCTGGCCTGCCTTAGCAGGCCTGTTCTGCCAGATAGTGTGACCCCGGGAACAGGTTCCTTTTTGGGGGAAGTCTTTTGGGGTTCAGCACAAAAAATAACAGTTTAACAGTTGACCAGTAACGGATATCAGATGACTGCATCGAAACCTTATTCCAGGATTATTTCTCTACATTTTTCGCCGGACGTGGTCCGCAGGCCCATGATGTACAATCTGGCCAAGCAATACGACCTGACCTTTAATATCCTCAAGGCCAGAATCAGTCCCAGGGAGGAAGGTCATATGATCCTGGAACTGTCAGGCAAGGAGGAAGACTACAAAAAGGGCATATCCTATCTTCAGGAGCACGGCATCAGCATCCGGGACGTGGCCCAGTCCATCACCAGGGATGAAGATTCCTGCACCCACTGCGGCTTGTGCACTGCGTTGTGCCTTGCCGGAGCCCTTTATCTGGATCAGGAAACCAGGCAGGTCCTGTTTGACAGCCACAAGTGCACTGCCTGCGGAATGTGCACCAGGGTCTGTCCGGTGGAGGCCATGCACGCCGAAGCCAACGGAGACTTCTGATCAGCAGCAACCCAAGGAGATGAGCCATGAGCAGCCAGGAGAGAAACTACTCAAGGGTGGAAACCAGGATAAAGGCCTATGCCCGCAGAACTCCATTTGCCAATGCCAAACCCATTTTTACGGGTTGCTTTGCCTGCGACATGGAGGAACAGTCCACTAAAAATCTTTATGGCTCGCATGTCCCCAGGGAGCTCATTGCTTTTTTCCAGAGAATGGATGAAAAGCTGAACATGATTCTGAGCCTGCTGAGTCAGGGAAATATTCAGGATGATTTTCCTATTTCAGCTGAAGTGATCGAAATAAGCGGTGCCGGACTTCAATTCATATCTGATGAATCCTTTGAAGTTGGTGACACCCTGGAGATGGCCCTGATTCTGTCCCAGTTTCCCCTGAAGGTGGTGGGAGTTGTGGGTAATATCCATCGCAGGGTCAAGGTCAAGAATATTCCGGTCTGGGTGGTCAGTTTTACCAGTATCAGAGACATAGACCGGGAAAAGATCGTTCAGTTTGTCTTTCAGGAACAACGGGAACAGATTCGGGGCAAGAGAAGTGAAGCTGACAAATGAACAGTACATGGCCCTGGCTGAAATGTACCTTATGGCCGGCCAGGGGGGAAAGATCAACGGACTCATCCACAATCTGAACAATTTCATCCATGTTGTGGACATGCAGCTCTCCATGCTGGTGGCCAAGTCCGGTTCAAGCCCGAAAGAGCCTTTGGGCAAATTCCAGGACAAATTGTCCAGGTCGGCAGGGGGGACTGCGAAAATGGTGGCCGCCCTGCATAAAAACGGACAATGTGCTTTTTATTCTCAGAAAAGCCCGGTCCAGATCAATGTGGCTGAATATATCGGCTGGCTGATCGAGTTCTGGGAAAATGATCTTTATTTTAAACACAAAATTACCTGTGAACAGGATACAGGTGCTGATGATATTAATATTCTGGTCCCTGCTTTTCACTTGACTCTTTGCCTTGAACAGGGGATAAGAAATGCAGTGGAAGCCTATCAGGAGATGGACGGGAGCAGAGAGTCCAGGATAGTGATCCGGGCAGCTCTCCAGGGAGAGGGCATTGACCTGTCGGTTTCATCCAGGACCAGGATGCCGGATCTTGATCCCTGGCTTGAGGGGAGTTCGTCCAAACCAGAGCATCTCGGCATGGGGCTTCCTGTTTCGGCTTATGCTGCTGGATTGCTCGGGTGGAAGCTTGATCTGCAAACCGGGAATGAAGAAGTTACGTTCAAAGTCTCAATTCCCAAGCTCAAGCCTGCCTGAGCCTGATGGTGGTTGCTGGATTTTGTCCTGGTGGCCGGATTCACGTTATTAACCTGTATCACTAAGGAGAGGGCATATGAAATTGATAAAAATCGGCTTGCTGTGCTTGGGCTTTATGCTGATGGTGGCTCTGGCCAGCTCTGTATCAGCTCAAACCCAGGTCATTATTGAGCCCAAGGCTGAGAATTTTGTGTTTTATGTGGACAATTCCGGATCCATGGGCTTTGAATACGAAGAACTGGGGATGGACAAAAGTCTTGTGGCCAGGGAACTTCTGGTACTTATGAACGAAGAGATGCCTGAACTTGAGGCCAATTTCGGGGTTTATACCTATGGTCCTTACAAGGAGTTCAGACCTGTGTCCGGTTTTGACCGCCAGGCATTGAACACCGCCTTTAATGAAATCCCCACGGACTTTGAAATCTTTGGTCGTCGGACTCCCATGGGTGCCGGACTTCAATCCCTGGACGCTCCTGTATCCCGCCTCCAGGACCGCATAGCTGTGGTGGCTGTGACCGATGGAGAATCCAATATCGGACCTCACCCCAAAGAAGTGATGCAGGATATGTATGCCAGATACGGCAACAGGATATGCTTTCATTTTGTCAGTCTGGCCCAGAGCCCGGCCGAGAAGGCCATGGTTGAAGAACTGGCCGGCATGAATCCCTGCTCGGTTGCGGTTGATGCCGGAGATTTGGCCAAGGATTTTGTCAGGGCTGATTTCATGCAGCAGGTGTTCTACAATGTCCGGGAAGTAGCTGTTGAGCCAGCCCCGGCCCCTGCTCCAGCCCCGGCCCCGGCCCCTGCTCCGGAACCCGTTGAAGAGGTGATCGTGTTCAGCAACGTCACCTTTGATTTTGACAGTGCCCGGATCAAGCCTGAATATGAAGATATTCTCAAGGAAGCCGCCCTGATCATCAAGGGAACCGACAAGGGAGTTGTTGTGGAAGGACACACCTGCAATATCGGTCCGGCCCAGTACAACCTGGGTCTTTCCCAGAGAAGGGCTCAGTCTGTGGCTGATTTTCTGGTGGAACAGGGTATAAATCCTGATCGCCTGGAGACCAGGGGATACGGTTTGACCCAGCCCAGATTTGACAACAATACCAGAGAAGGCAGGTCTCTCAACCGCAGGGTTGAAATGCACCTCGAATAACCAGTGCTGCCCGGCAGTCAATTTTGACTGCCGGGCTTTTTTGATCAGGAGGGCTCATTATTAATAGTAACTCGTCTGAATGAATAACATGAAAAAGAACCCAATCTTTACTTTATTTATTCTGGCCCTGCTGGTGAGCTTTCCCTGTCAGGGGAGGACCCAGGAGGTGTCGGCTGTTCTTGCCAAAGATCATTCTCTCCACTCCCATTTTCTTGACTTTGCCCACATCAGGATCAGGACCATCAACCGCAGTTTCGTGCACACCCCGGAAAATATATTTATTGAAGCCAGGGACGCCCTGTTTGTGGGACGTTATCTGAAGGTCGATCCATCCACCATTACCGTTGAAGTCAAGCCTACCAATTCAGGCATGACTCCGTTCATCGGGATCATGCAGTATATTGAAAGTACCTATGAAAGCCATGGACCGTGTCAGGTCACGGCTTCCCAGGGGCCGTTTTCCCCAGTCCGCTACCGCAAAATTACAGAAATATTCAGGTATGTGCAGAACAGTTGGGAATGAATCGGATTCTTCACCCAGCGAGATAAGGTTACAGGGACCTGTACTTGTCCCTGGCTCACAGGACATGATCTCCCAAAATTGATTCTGTGCCTGACAAACTCAGGGTACCTGGTATAATTTACTCATCACAACGGAGAAAAATGAACATGATAAAGGTTGCAGTGCTTGGAGGAGGAAGCTGGGGAACCACCCTGGCGGATATGCTGTGCAGAAAGGGTTTGAAGGTGGGGTTGTGGGTCAGGGAAGATGAATTATGCCGGGAGATTAAGGCAAAAAAGGAAAACACCTGGTATCTGCCCGGGATAAAAATCTGCCCAGACCTGAAGGTTAGCAGTGACGCCGAAGAAATCATCCAGGGCGCAGATTATTTTCTGGTAGTCATACCCTGTCAGTTCATGCGCAGCATCCTGGAGTCATTTAAAGACATCTTTCCTGATAGTCCTGTCATGATCTGTGCCAGCAAGGGGGTGGAACTGACCACCCTGAAGCCTCAGTCCAGCGTGATCCAGGAAGCTCTTGAGGGCCTTGAACCCAGGTATGCTGTTATTTCAGGTCCATCCTTTGCACATGAAGTCAGCCGGAGACTCCCCACTGCAGTCAGCCTTGGCTGCAGTGATCTGGACCTTGGCAGGACACTGCAGGACATCATGTCTACGGATTTTTTCCGGGTTTATGCCAATCCCGATTTTCGCGGGGTGGAACTTGGCGGGGCCCTGAAAAATATCATGGCCATTGCTGCCGGGATTTCAGACGGTCTGGAATTCGGACATGATGCCAGGGCAGCCCTGATCACCAGGGGACTTGTGGAAATGAGTCGGCTGGGAGTGGCCCTGGGGGGAAGGGAAAAGACATTCATGGGTCTGTCCGGAATGGGCGATCTGGTCCTGACCTGCACCGGAGATCTCAGTCGTAACCGGCAGGTGGGGCTTGAACTGGGAAGGGGCAAAACCCTGGATGAAATCCTGGCCGAAAAAAAGACCGTTGCCGAAGGAGTCAAGACCACGGAATCAGTCCATCGTCTGAGCACGGAACTGGGTGTAGACATGCCCATAACCCAGCAGGTGAACGCAGTGCTTTTTGAACGGAAAAATCCCCGGAGAGCTGTTGAGGAGCTCATGTCCAGGGAGCTTAAAATAGAACAGTAACCGGACCTAGACAGGTGATTTTAGTTAAACGGCTACTTGCCAAAATACTCTGGCTGAGCACGGTATTTTTCGGGATAACTGTCCTGAGCTTCTGGATCATTCATCTTGCCCCGGGCTCTCCCACGGACATGCAGACCACCCTGAGTCCAACTGCCGGAGCCGAGGCCAGGGAACGTCTGGAAAAGATTTACGGCCTGGACGATCCGGTTCACATCCAGTATGCAAACTGGGTCAAAAGAATTGTCAAGCTTGATTTCGGCCAGTCCCTGAGTGGTGATCACCGCCCGGTCTGGGACAAAATCAAGGAACGCCTTCCCCTGACCCTCAGCCTGAACATCATTTCCCTGGTGCTCATCCTGGGAATAAGCATCCCTATCGGAGTCTTTTCCGCCCTTTACCAGGGGGGGTGGTTTGACCGCTCCATGACCATTTTGGTGTTCATTGGTTTTGCCATGCCCAGTTTCTGGCTGGCCCTGCTTCTGATGATGGCCCTGGGCATTTACTGGCCGGTCTTTCCCATTTCCGGAGTGACCTCCCTGGACTTTGAATACCTGAGCTTCTGGGGGAAGGTGGTTGACCTGGTCAGACATCTGACCCTGCCTGTCTTTGTGTTCACCATCACCGGCCTGGCTGGAATGTCACGGTTCATGCGGACCTCCATGCTGGAAGTACTGCGTCAGGACTATATCCTTACTGCCCGGGCCAAGGGGCTTCCCACCAGGATAGTTGTTTTCAAACATGCCATGCGCAACGCCCTGATGCCAGTGATCACCATCCTTGGCCTGTCCGTGCCCACCCTCATCGGAGGAAGCGTGATAGTGGAATCAATATTTTCCCTGCCAGGTCTGGGTCAGCTGTTTTACCAGTCGGTCCTGGCCAGGGACTACCCTTTGATCATGGGCAACCTGGTCCTGGTTTCGGTCCTGACCCTGGCCGGAAATCTGCTGGCAGACCTGGGATATGCCCTGGCTGATCCCAGAATCAGACTTGGTGCAGGAAGGGCTTAAGATGATTTACCGCTTTTTACTGGCCCTATTTTCATCAAGGTACATTCTGCTTACTCTGGGTCTGTCCATTGTGGGCTTCATGAGCCTGGCTGCGGTATTTGCCCCGCTTATAGCTCCTTATGATCCTACAGGGATCAATGTGGACGCCATCCTGCATCCGCCGTCAGCTGAATATCTGCTGGGCACGGACAACCTGGGCAGGGATGTTTTTTCCAGACTGGTTTACGGAGCCCGGATCTCTCTTTGGGTCGGGTTTGTTGCTGTGGGCATATCCCTGGCCATCGGCATAGTCCTGGGGCTTATTGCCGGATATTTTGGCAGGCTTGTGGACGAAGTTATCATGCGTTTCGTGGACGTCATGCTCTGTTTTCCGTCCTTTTTTCTGATTCTTGCGGTCATCGCTTTTCTGGAGCCCAGCCTGACCAATATCATGATTGTTATCGGCCTGACCTCCTGGATGGGCGTGGCCAGGCTGGTCCGGGCGGAAACACTGACTCTGCGGGAAAGAGAATTTGTTCATGCAGCCAGGCTATGCGGGGCAGGTACAGGCCGGATCCTGCTGGTGCACATCCTGCCCAATGCCATGCCCCCGGTCCTTGTTTCAGCTACCCTGGGGATTGCCGCAGCCATCCTCACAGAATCTGCCTTGAGCTTCCTGGGGCTTGGTGTTCAGCCTCCCACCCCCAGTTGGGGCAATATCCTCATGGAAGGCAAGGATGTCATGGGCATCGCTCCCTGGCTGTCAATATTCCCGGGTTTGAGCATCCTGATCACGGTCCTTGGCTACAACCTGCTGGGTGAAAGTATCAGGGACATACTTGATCCCAGACTGAAGCGGAACTGAGTCCATGCGGATAATTGCAGTTAACCTTTCCCTGTCCGGGCAGCTTAAGGCCAAAGGTCATGAAGTCCTTGAACTCAAGCCGGAGCCAGGCATCCTGTCTCTGCCCGAACATCCCAAGGCAAGGGAGTTTGAACCGGATCTGGTCATCCAGCAGGAAACCCTTGGCCCCCGGGTCCTCCTGGCTGGTCTGGATCTTTTTTCCTGCCCGAAAATCTACTGGTCCATTGATACCCATCTGAACTTTTTCTGGCAGAAGATATATGGACGTTATTTTGATCTGGTCCTTACCACCCAGAAGTCATGGAAGAAACGCTTCAGGGAGCACAGCATTGAAGCGCAATGGCTGCCCTGGTTCGGATGTGACCGGGAGTGGGTGCCCTGGAACAAAAGGGAGCATGATGTTTCCTTTGTTGGCCGAATCACAAGATACAGGGAAGTTCGCAAATGGATGGCGGATTTTCTCCAGGAGTATTACCAGGCCCGTGTAGTCAAGAGTCTGCCGTTTAAACAGATGCTGGATCTTTATGCATCCTCCAGATGCGTACCCAATGAGTCCATTGCCGGAGAGGTCAACTTCAGGATCTTTGAGGCCACATCCTGCGGCGCTCTGGTTTTCAGTCAGAGGCTCATGGAAGAGATGGAAGATATTTATCTTCCGGACCAGGAGGTCGTGGTCTTTGAGAATGTCCTGGAGTTAAAGGAAAAAATGGACTATTACCTGGCTAATCCCGAGATGGCCAGAAAGATCGCCTTTAGGGGCTGGAACGCAGCCCGGAGCAGACATCTTCCAGAACACAGAGCAGCTGAGCTGGAAGGCCTGTTCAGTATAATTCAGGGTAAGAGCAAAAAGAAATCCAGGGGCCTGAAGGATCTTTACCTTGCGCTTTTTGAACTCTGGGAATGCAGCCGGTTTTCCATGAAAAAGGAGCAGATCAGGGAGATGCTTTTTTCCCTGCCGGTGGACGAGGAAGTCCTGGCTGCCATTGTCCGTTTCCATAACTTTGAGCCCAACAGCCTGACAGGCCTGCTTATTCCGATCCTGGAGAAAAATCAGTTTGACTACGACCTGCAGGTCAATCTGGTCTGTTCCACTTCTGCCATGGGCATCAAAAGGTTTGATCTGGCCATCCAGTTCTGGAGAAGGTATTTCCTGTGCCGGAGACAGCCGGTCAGCACCCCTGATTCTCCTTTGCAACTCTACCTGTTCTGGGCTAAGGAACTTGCAAGAAAAGGTCTGCGCTTTCGTCAGGGATTCATGTTTGACCCGGACATCCATCTTCCAGGATCAGCCCTGGAATGTCTGCTGACAGCTTCAAAACTGAGTCCAGAGAACAGGGATGTTTTGTCCGGGATTAAAAGGCTGATCCAGGGGCAGATGGGACTTGAATCAGTGGTGCTGAGGATTCTTTCCCATGAAAGTCTCCATGACCGGACCAACTGGCGGACAAGCCTGAACCTGGGTATTTTTCACCTCAGGAGTTTCCGGCTGCAGGCCGGTCTGGAAGAGCTGTATCTGGCCTGGAAATATGCCGGAAGAGACAAAGAGTCGGAACTGTTCCTGTCCTTGTTGACCGCCAGAGATCCCGGGGGATACCTGGTGCGTTGTCTAAAGGCCATGGACCAGGGACCGGCCCATGACAACAATTTGCCCATGGAAAAACATGCTTGAAATATTGAGGATCAAGAATCTGGCCCTGATTGAGGATATGGAGCTGGAATTTCATCCAGGTCTTAATGTCCTGACCGGGGAGTCCGGAGCAGGCAAGTCTTTTATTCTGAAAGCCCTGGACTTTATCCTGGGTGAGAGGATCAAGACCTCGATGATCAGGCCGGGCAAGGAGAAGGCTATGGTGGAGGCCTTGTTTGCAGTGGATGGCCAGGAAATAATACTTAAAAGAGAACTGGTGTCTTCCACTGGCAGGAGCAGGTTTTTGCTCAACGACTCTCTGGCTTCTCAGGACAGGGTCCAGGGTCTGAGGGAGAAACTGCTGATCCACACCAGCCAGCACGGTCAGCAGAAGCTTTTGAAAAGGACCTTTCATCAGCAGATCCTTGACTCGTTTCTGGCTGATAAATCTCTATTGAACCGGCGGAACCAGTTGCTGGCCGAATTGCAGAAAATTTCATCCGAGCAAAATGACCTGGCTGCCAAGCTGGCATCCTTGACTGAAAAAAGGGATTACCTTGAGTTCCAGCGGACTCAGATCGACAAGGTCAAACCCAGACCGGGTGAGGAAGAGGAGTTGATTCAAAAAAGAGACGAGATAAAAACCAGAGCTGAAGTGGCTGAATCTGTCCACAGAGCCCTGGAAATTCTGCACAGCCCTGAAATCAAGCTTCTGGATTCATTTTATGAGCTCAAAAAGGTCCTGACATTTCTGTCTGAAAATAATCCCCATTTAACCTCCCATACTGATGAGCTGGAGAATTTTCAGTCTGTTCTGGAAGATGTGGACAGGACTCTGCGATCCACCGGAACCCAGTCGGACACTGCTGAACTGGAATCCGTGGAATCCAGGCTCTGGGAGCTGGCCCAATTGAGGAGGAAGCTGAATCGGAGCCTGGAGGGAATCCTGTCTCTGCACCAGGAGATTGAAGAGAATATATCCTTTTTGGACCAGGGTGAACTAAGTCTTAAGCAGCTGCAAAAAAAAGAGACTGGACTGAAGACCGAGCTTCTGAAGGTTGTGGCCGGACTTGACGACTTGAGGTTCAGGGAGGCAGAGATCCTTAAGGCCAGCCTGGAGAAGGAACTCGGATTTCTGGGTTTTTCCGGCCATGTCAGGATTGAATTCCAGTTCAGTCCGGAGGAAATATATCCTGATGTTCAGGAAAATAAGCTGCGGCTCTTATGGGTGCCCAATCCCGGGCAGCCGGCCCAGCCCCTGGACATGATAGCCTCTGGCGGAGAGCTGTCCAGATTCCTGCTGGCCCTGGTGGGGCTAAGATCCCAGGAAAACCTTCCCACCCTGCTGTTTGACGAGGTGGATGCCGGAATCGGTGGAACAATCCTGAACCAGGTGGGTGAAAGGATCAGGAGCTTAGCCCAAGACCGGCAGATACTGCTGATCACCCATTGGGCCCAGCTGGCCTGTCTGGCCCAGAAACACTTCCTGGTCCGGAAAAGGGTGGTCAACCAGGAAACCTACACCCTCTGCACCAGTCTTAATCAGCAGGAATCCAAGCAGGAACTGGCCAGGATGGTGGGAGGAGAAAAGGGCCTTGAATTGGCTGAGGAGCTGAAGCATGAAGCAGCTGAATAACCATGAGTCCAGGACCTGCGTCCGGACCATGGTCCGTATGGTCACTCCAGCTGGTTCAGATGGCTTTATCAGCCTTTATCTGGACCTTCCGGAATGGGATTATACTCCAGGTCAATTTGTCATGATCAGGCCTGAAAACTGGGATAATGATCCGGTCTGGCCCAGACCGTTTTCCATCTGCGAGGTAAACCGCAATGGCCTGAGGCTTTTCATTCAGGTCGTGGGCAGGGGAACCCGGCTGATCAGCCGGCTTACGCCTGGAAGCAGGGTGGACCTCTGGGGACCCCTGGGGAATGGATTCAAGTTTGATCCTGACGACCGGCTTTTGATCCTGGCCGGAGGCATGGGAATCGCCCCCTTTATCGGGCTTTGTAAAAATCATCCTCATCCGGAAAAAGTCAGTCTCCTTTTTGGTCACCGGGTCGGAATAGAGTGCTATCCCTTGGATGAGCTGCCCCAGGGAATGGATAAGCAATATGCGCGGCAGGAAGGTCAATCTGACCTGGTCCTGTTTCAGGAGATGCTTGAAAAGAGAATTCAGGAGTTTTCCGGGCTGGGCAGAATCCTGGCCTGTGGTCCAACCCCTTTGCTCAGGGTTGTGTCTTCCCTGTCCCTGAAATACAAGGCCGAAACCTATGTTTCCCTTGAAAACAAGATGGCCTGCGGGGTTGGAGCATGTCTGGGCTGTGTTGCCCGGACCTCGGATCAGGGCTATGTTCAGACCTGCACTCATGGTCCGGTTTTCAGGGCGGACAGAATTGTCTGGGAGGTTTGAGCCGGTTCTGGGAATTTGGCGTTGACCGTCAGGTTCACTCCTGCCATTTGGGGCCGGTTTGGGACTGGCCAGGACCAGGCCAGAGGCTGGGCACAAGCAGCAGAATAAGTTTCAATGGAAAGGCTGATATGGATATAAGTGTAAAACTGGGCATGTTGAAGCTCAAAAACCCGATTATGACTGCATCGGGTACTTTTGGTTACGGCCTGGAGTTTAAACCTTACGGTCGACTGGAAGACCTCGGGGCTGTAGTGGTCAAGGGTTTGTCCCTGGAACCCAGACAGGGCAACCCTATGCCCAGAATAGTGGAAACTCCCTGCGGCATGCTCAATGCCATCGGACTTCAGAATATCGGTGTTGAGGCCTTTTTAAAGGAAAAGCTGGGCCTGCTTCCCTGGAAAACAACCCCGGTGATTGTCAATCTGTACGGGCAGACCAGAGAGGATTTTGCCAGACTGGCTGACATTCTGAGCAGGGAACAGGGAGTAGCCGCTCTGGAGGTCAATATCTCCTGCCCCAACGTCCGGGAGGGTGGAATCCAGTTCGGCCAGGATCCGGTCCAGGCAGCCCGGGTGACTGAAGTGGTCAAAAAGAGTGCAGGTTCAAAACCGGTAATAATAAAATTGAGCCCCAATGTGTCCGATGTAACGGTCATTGCCCGGGCCGTGGAATCAGCCGGTGCTGACGCCATATCCCTGATCAACACTCTGGGTGGAATGGCCGTGGATATTTACACCAGGAAACCCTGTCTGGCCAATAAGTTTGGAGGACTGTCCGGACCGGCCATAAAGCCTGTAGCCCTTAAAATGGTCCATGAGGTCTGCAAAAAGGTCAGCCTGCCGGTTATAGGTCTCGGGGGAATCAGTTCGGCCAGGGACGTGCTGGAGTTCATTCTGGTCGGAGCTTCAGCAGTCCAGGTTGGCACGGCCACTTTTACCCGGCCGGACAGGGTGTTCAGTCTGGTCAGCGAAGTTGAGAAGCTGGCAATGGAACTGGGACTTGATTCATGGAATGATTTCCAGGGAACCCTTAAGAACTGAAATCCATTCAGGCCAGACTGATTTGAATCAGGGTGTGGAGGATTGCCGGAAAATGCAGATATCCCGGACTTGAGGAAATCAGCTTTTCAAGCTATTCGAAATGGTTTCTATTTTCCAGCGCCTAGACCTTGAAGGATTTATCCATCGGCCCATAAGGAGACAAAGATGCCCCAACCCATAAAAGACGCAGCAGCCCTTTGCAAAACCATTATGCGCAACGGCTATGATGCGTATGTCATAAATGCACCTCTGCAGAAAAGAGCCCTGTCCGATCAGGACCTGGAGGTGGATATCTGCACCGAGCTTGATGCCGAGGGCCTTGGCAAGCTTTTTCCCAATATGGAACCGTCCCGGTCTGCAGACTTTACCGGGATCTTGAAACAGGGAGAAGTGACTTTTAATTTTTATCCGGCGGACATCATTGAGAGCTCATATACCGACGGTACAATAGCCAGGCTGACCCCGAGACTGATGAAAAAGCTGGAGGCTGTGGGGGATCTGCCCCTTTCCTGGGCCTGCCCCTATATCCCCAAGGCCCAGGATGTTTACGATGGTTTTGAAAAGCTGGATTCCGGCCATATCTGCCTGGAAGGAATTCCCGATGAAACCCTGAAAAAGGATTACCTTCGGGCCATTCGGGCACTACGTTTTTCAGCCAACTATCATCTGCCCATAGAGGGCAATACCTGGCTGGCTTTGATCAGGGCCAGCCGCCGGGTCCTGGATTATGTTTCAGTGACCGATTTCATGGATGAATGGCGTAAAGTGGAAGCTGAGAACATGCACAGCTTTGTGGAGCTGCTCTTTGACAGCATGATCCTGCACGGACTTGTTCCGGAACTGGCTTCCCTCAGCCGGGTCAAACAGATCAAGAACCCTGACCAAGGAGAGGAAACAGTCTGGGAACATACTGTGGAAACCATGCGCCGCTATCCTGAGGAGCTTCCTTATGACTGGTACGGAACAATATCCTGCCTGTTTCATGACGTGGGCAAGCTGTTCGCCGGTGAATATTTTGACGGCAAGATCACCTTTTACCAGCATCACCGGATCGGAGCCAAGGTGACCAGAAAGATCCTTAAGAGACTCAGGTTCAATACCGATGAGGTTGATCTCATCTGTCATCTGGTCAGGCATCATATGCGGTTTCATTTCATGCTCACAGATCGCGGCATCAGAAGATTCAAGGCCCTGGATGAATATCCGCGGCTCATTGAGATGGCTAGGGCGGACATCAAGGCCAGGAACGGGAGCTACAAAGAGTTCAATCATAATATGAAGATGCTGGACCGGGCCGAATTGTCCGAAGAAATGCTGGAGCCCCTGCTCAATGGCCATGAGATCATGGATTTCACCGGAATCAAGCCTGGACCGGCTGTGGGGCTGATCAGAGAGGCTCTTCTGCAGGCCCAGG
Organism: Desulfonatronovibrio hydrogenovorans DSM 9292; assembly: GCF_000686525.1. NCBI lineage: Bacteria > Pseudomonadati > Thermodesulfobacteriota > Desulfovibrionia > Desulfovibrionales > Desulfonatronovibrionaceae > Desulfonatronovibrio > Desulfonatronovibrio hydrogenovorans. The sequence continues at coordinate 24,331 of NZ_JMKT01000017.1, read as the reverse complement.
TGGCCGGAGATGTTTCCTCGGTTCCTGATGCCATTGAATTCATTATGAAATATCAGGAAAAGGAGAAGATTCAATAAAAAACATTCTTGACCTGGATCCGGTCGGGGCTGCAGGTTTGATGGAGAGCCTGGGTGAGCCCGCTTACCGGGCTGATCAGGTTATGAAGTGGATTTGGGCCGGAGGGGTCACCAGCTTTGAATTCATGACCAATGTTTCCAAGGCTCTTCGTTCAAAACTGGGCCTGGAGTACAGGATTTTTCATCCCAGGGTGAGCAGGGCTGAGACCAGTACTGACGGAACCGTGAAATTTCTCATGACCATGGATGATGAGAAGGTTGTTGAGACGGTTCTCATTCCAGCCGGAACTCACTACACCCAATGTCTTTCCACCCAGGTGGGATGTCCAATGGGATGCAGGTTCTGCAGCACAGGGAAGATGGGCTTTGAAAGGAATCTGACCTGCGGAGAGATAGCCGGGCAGGTGGTTTCAGCGGTAAGGTTCCTCAAGGACCAGGGTGATCCCCTTGCTGTGAGCAATCTGGTCATAATGGGCATGGGTGAACCCCTTCTGAACTGGACGGAAGTTCAAAAGGCCCTGAATATATTCCGGCATGCCCAGGCCCTGAATTTTTCCAGGCGTAGAATAACCCTGTCCACAGTTGGGGTCAGGGGCAGGTTGATGGATTTTGGACGTTCAAACCTGGCCTTGCCAGCCATATCCCTGCATGCGCCTGACCAAAGCCTGAGAAAATCCTTGATGCCCGGTGCAGCAGAATATGAGCTGGGGGCTCTCATGGATGACCTGAAGTCTTATCCCCTGGCTCCCAGAGAAAGAATCACCATGGAATATGTGATGCTCAAGGGAGTGAATGACAGCCCCTCCCAGGCCAGGGACCTGGTCAGGCTTCTGTCCGGTCTTAAATGCAAGATCAATCTGTTGAGGTATAATCCAGGAGAGGGAGCTGGTTTTAAATGTTCCAGCGAGGAATCCATTGCTGCTTTTCAGGATTATTTAAGGTCTAAAGATTTTACCGTCATGCTGCGCAAGAGTATGGGGGCTGATATCCATGCTGCCTGCGGCCAGCTCAAGGCCAGGTGTTCGTCTGAATCATGATTATGTATCAAGCTGGGCACATAAGGTTGAATCAGCAGCACATCGATATTACAGGGGGCAGGGCCTGATCCAGAGGCATTAAGTGCAGGAAGTCCCCAGGGGACCTGTTGTCCAGATTAAAAAAACGAGATAAAGGAGTTAAGTTTTGAAACCGGATTTTGCCAAGGGAAACGGCTTGCTGCCGGCCATTGTCCAGGAACATTCCACCGGCCAGGTGCTTATGCTGGCCTACGTCAATCAGGAAGCCTGGAACAGGACCCTGGAGACAGGAGAAGCTCACTACTACAGCCGGAGCAGAGATTGTATCTGGCACAAGGGCGGAACTTCAGGCCATGTTCAGAAGATAAAGGAGCTGCGGCTGGATTGCGATTATGATACCATTTTGTACCGGGTTGAGCAGGTTGGCGGGGCTGCCTGCCATAAGGGTTACAAAAGCTGTTTCTTTACCAGGGTCCAGGATGGCAGGTTCGAGGTTTGCGAAAAAATTGTTTTTGATCCCAAGGAGGTTTATAAATAAATGAATAACAATGTATTGAAGCTGGGCATACCCAAGGGCTCACTCCAGGAAGCCACCATGCGCCTGTTTGCAAGGGCCGGCTGGAAGATCAAGCCCCATCACCGGAATTACTTTCCCGAGGTCAACGATTCAGAACTGGTCTGTTCCCTCTGCCGGGCCCAGGAAATATCCAGGTACGTGGAGAATGGCACCATGGACGCTGGTCTGACCGGCAAGGACTGGATCATGGAGAACGAGTCCGACGTGGTGGTGGTTTCAGACCTGATTTACTCCAAAGTCAGCAACCGCCCGGCCAGATGGGTCCTGGCCGTGGCCGGGGACTCCCCTTTTAAGCGACCCGAAGACCTGGCTGGAAAGAAAATCGCTACGGAACTCAGAAACTTCACTCATAATTACTTTCAGAATGCCGGCATCCCGGTGGAAGTGGAATTTTCCTGGGGTGCCACAGAGGCCAAGGTGGTGGAAGGACTGGCTGATGCCATTGTGGAGGTGACGGAAACCGGTACAACCATCAAGGCCCACGGGCTGAGAATCATTGCTGATCTTCTTCAGACCAACACCCAGTTCATCGCCAACAAGCAGGCCTGGGATGATCCCTGGAAAAGAAAAAAGATTCAGACCATCAATACCCTGCTCCACGGAGCCCTCAGGGCGGACAGGCTGGTGGGTCTCAAGATGAACGTGCCCCAGGAACGGATGGATGCGATCATGGATCTTTTGCCCAGCATGACCGCTCCCACAGTGGCCAACCTCTACAACACTGACTGGCTTTCGGTTGAGATAGTGGTGGAGGAAGATCAGGTCAGGGATCTGGTACCCCTGCTTCAGGCCAGAGGGGCCGAGGCCATTATCGAGTATTCTCTGAATAAGGTCATATAACTCTATAGTCCCTGCATGGCTGTATCTATGAACAGGAAATGGTACTGGACAGTTTTTCCGACAACCGGGTATGTGAGATGATCAGATCGCTGCTACTGCTTTGTCTTATCCTGGTCCTGGCCGGATGTGCCTACGGCACAGCCAGGGATACTGGAGTTTCCAGGGAGCAGATCTCCATCCGTCTGGAACTGGCTGAAAGGTACCTTATTGACTCCGAACCCAGGATGGCCCTGGAGCAGCTAAGAATTGTCCAGGATCTGGCTCCTGATGATCCCCGGCTTTATTTCAGTCTGGGGCTGACCCATACAGTCCTGGATGATCTGGACAAGGCGGCCCAGGCTTATGAAAGGGCGGTGGCCATTGCTCCGGACTTTGGCGAGGCCTGGAATAACCTGGGGCAGGTCCAGCAAGCCAGGGGAGAATTCGGGGCTGCCAGATCAGCCTTTGAACAGGCCCTGGATCTGGAAGAGTATATGACTCCTGAGTTTGCTGCTTACAATCTTGCATCACTCTATGCCATGCAGGGCAAGCTGGATCAGGCTCTGGCCTGGTCCAGGCTGGGAATGGAAAAGAACCGGCGCTATACCCCCCTTTATGAACAGACTGCTGATTTTTTGCAGAGAACCGGCCGACATCAGGAAGCACTTGAGACACTCCAGGCCGGAGTATCAGTCAGACCAGACAGTTCCCGGCTGCGACTCAGGCTGGCCGAAGCACTTCTGAGTCTTGGCAGGGACCAGGATGCAAAAAATGCCTTTGCCCAGATAATTGAACAGGACCCCAGATCCCATGAGGCCAAGACAGCCGTTCATTACCTGGAAATCCTCAGGTAGGTCGGATCCTCTCCGGGTACTGGGCATCAACCCCTGGATATATGACTTTGCAGCCTTTAATGTCTGGTCCAGGCCGGCCGGGCTCCTCTGCTGCCTGGACATGTTTTCCAGATCAGGGGCGGATACGGCCCTTGCCGACTTCATGGACCGGATGGTTCCAGGCCCTCACTGGCCCCGTGCTGCAGCAACCGGTCGGGGGCATTATCCCAAAACTTTCCTGCCCAAACCCTGGGTATTAAAAAATATTCCAAGGCAATACAGCAGGTACGGTCTTGCCAGGGATATGTCTGCCCAGGCCTTGTCCGGCCTTGATCCGGCCCCGGATCTCATTCTTGTTACTTCTCTTATGACCTACTGGTATCCAGGGGTTGGTTCAGCCATAAAAATGGCCAGGCAGATTTTCCCAGAAGCAAAGATCTGCCTGGGGGGGATATATGCCACTTTGTGCCGTGAACATGCAGAGGCAATGGGTGCTGATCTGGTGGTGTCCGGTCCCCTTGAACGTCCAGACAACTGGGCAAGGGTCTGGTCCCTGGCTGGCCGGGCAGCCCCGGCTCTTCCGGATCAGGCTGGTCTGGCTCTGGATACGTCATATTACAGGGATCCGGAATTTTCATTAATCATGGGCTCCAGGGGCTGTCCTTTCAACTGTCCGTACTGCGCATCTTCCAGGCTTTACAATGGATTCAGACAGGCTGACCCGGCCAGGGTGATAAAAGGGATCAGGCAGGATTATGAACGCGGAGTCAGGGACTTCGCCTTTTATGATGATGCCCTTCTGGTCAATCCGGAAAAGATGCTTTATCCTGTGCTGGATTTTATTATTGAAAGCAAATACAATTTAAGGTTGCATGCGCCCAATGCCCTGCATATACGTTATCTTACGCCGCAGATCTGCAGACTCCTGAAGAGAGCCGGGCTGGTCACGGTCAGGCTTGGTCTTGAGACAGCTGATTTCAGACAGCGGCAGGACCATAAACTGGACTTCAGGCAGTGGCGGAAGGGAGTGGCCAATCTGCTGGAGGCCGGCTTTTCCCGGCAGGACCTGGTGGTGTATGTCATGGCCGGACTGCCGGGCCAACAGGACCGGGAAATAATAAAAACCGTCAGAGAGGTTTTGAGTCTTGGAATCAGGCCGGAACTCAACCATTACTCTCCCATTCCTGGTACGCCAATGTTTGAGCGGGCGGTTGAGGAGTCGACTTTTCCCCTGGATGACCCGTTATGCCATAACAACTCCATCTGGCCATGCGTTGCTGGAGGTTTTTCCTGGGAGGGGAAGAAGCGCTGGCAGGAAGCTGTTCAGCAGGTATTGCAACTGAAAATGACCTTGCTCGAGTAAAGGAGGAATTATGTCCACCATTATGCCTGAAGATAAAAATGCCCGACGGGCTGTGAAATGGATAGGAGAGGAACTGCTGGACGGCAGGGATCTGGACGGGCTCCTGGCCCAGGCTGGCATGAGATTTAACTTGAGTCCCAAAGAGGAGCAGTTTGTGCGCAAGTTTTTCAAAGATCCTGATAACATCCCCAAGTCTGAATGAAAATTCTCCACAGGCAGATAATCAAGGAAGTAGGGCTGATTTTCGCTGTAACCCTTTCTTCCATGCTGTCCCTTATTGTCATCGGCAGGATGATCGACCTCAAGGATATCTTTGTGGGTCAGAACATTGCCATCCTGGACGTATTCAAAGCCTTTGTTTTTCTCAGCCCGTCCTTTCTTGGCCTGGTCATTCCCATAGCCTGCATGCTGAGCATCTTCCTGTGCTTCCTGCGCATGGCCTCGGACCGGGAATTGACAGCCTTGCAGACCAGCGGGATTTCCATAAAAAACCTGGTCCTTTCCCCTCTGATCTTTTCTTTTGCCGCCCTGGTACTCACTTTTTATGTTTCCATGGATCTGGTTTCAAAGGGAGCTGACAATTTCAGGGCAATTGCTGTAGATATGATCCGGCAGCAGACTGAGTTGTCGATCCAGCCCGGGGTGTTCAGCCGCCATATTCCAGGACTGGCCATTTTTGCCCAGCAGACTGATCTGGAGACCGGTGAGATGAGAAACGTCTTTATTCATGATGAGACCCAGGCTGACAGTCCCATGACCATTGTGGCGCCCAGGGGAAGGATAATCTCCGAATCCAGGCAGGGTGAGATCTTTTTCATCCTGGAAAAAGGCCGGATTTACAGTCTGGACCAGCCGGAGCTGTCGGTGGTCTCCTTTGGAGAGTACCGGGTCAGGCTGGACCTGTTCGGACTGCTGGGTGACATCAGACTGAGGGACAAGGATCCTGAGGAGATGTCCTGGTCCGAGCTTAGCCGGGCAAAGGCCGAGAGCGATCCCCAAAGCGGCCAGTACCGGCTCATGGTCCTGGAGCAACACAAGAGGTTTGCCCTGCCTGTGGCCTGTCTGGTCCTGGGTTTCTTTGCCGTTCCTCTGGGCATGAGCCTGCAGGGAATAGGCAGAAACTGGGGTCTGCTTTTGGCCATCTTGTGCTTTCTGGCCTATTATGGTCTGTTCACAACCGGCTACAGTCTTGGGGAGATGGGACGGATCCCGGTCATTGCGGCATTGTGGGCTCCGAATCTGATTTTTGCGGGCCTGGCCATGGCCGGTTTTTATTTTTTCAGTCAGGGCAGGGAACTCAATCTGACTGAAATAATCTCCAAGTTAACCACCAAAAAGAATGTTCACCATACTTAACAGATATCTTTTCAAGCAGAACCTTTTTTTGATGCTGATCATCCTGTTTTCCGGGATAGCCATCTACCTGATTGTGGATTTTTTGACCAGGATGAACGCCATAGTTGACTCAGGGATTCCCATGGGAACAGCCCTGATGTATTTTCTTTACAAAATACCGCTGATCATCGCCCAGATCATGCCGGCCATATTCATGCTGGCAGTCATAGTCCAGGTTGCTCTGATGTTTCAGAGCAATGAAATGGTTGCCCTGGAAACCAACTCTATTTCCTTTGTCAGACCGGCCGGTTTTTTCATTGTTTATTCCCTGCTGTTTTTTATTGCTTTGCTCTTTTTTTCCGAAACCATGGGTATAAAAGGGTATCAGGAGACCAAAACCATCTGGGATGTGGACATCCGGCAAAGGGACGTTGCTGACCGGGGCATTGAAGATCTCTGGTTCAAAGAGGGACAGACCATAGTTTTTGCAGAAAAGGCCTGGCCAAAGAGGGGTGAAGGCAGGGGAATCACTGTTTACCAGCTGGATGGCAGTGACCGGATCCGGGAAGTTATCCAGGCCGGGAGGTTTACTGCCAGGCCCGGAGAATGGATCCTGGAAAATCCGGTAATAATAAGGACCCATGAGTTCCAGAAACTGGAAAAGGACACTCATGAACTGGTCCTGAAAACAGACCTGTCCTCTTTTTCAGCCATGGCCTCCAGACTTCCCTATGAATCCCTGTCCATATTCACCCTGGGGGGAATCATCTCTGACCTCAGGGAGAGCGGTTCCAATGTTGAAAGGCTGGCCACGGCCTGGCACAGCAAGATAGCCTATGCCTTTGCCCTGGTGGTGATGACCATCCTGGCCCTGGCCCTGGCCACGCTGATACGGAATATCTATGCCCTGGTAACCCTCAGTCTGGTCATTGTGTTTTTGTATTACACGGTTTATGTGTTCGGGGTTAGTTACGCTGAAGAAGGGATCATTGCTCCTGTCTTGGGGGCGTGGCTGGCCAATATTGTTTTTGGAGTACTAGGGCTGGGCCAGATACTCTGGTCAGAACGGAACTGAAGATTTTTTTTGGGGACCGGAAGGGAGGTCAAAGCCCAGTACCGGCCAGAATCCTGGCCCACAGGGTGTCTTTGCCTTTACCGGTTTTGGATGAAAAGATCACCGGCCCCCGGCTGAACCCCAGGATTCCGGACCAGGTGGCGCTGGTGTCGCTGATCTGCTTTTGTTTGCATTTGTCTGTTTTGGTCAGGACCGGTATCAGCCCGAGGTTGAGAGAGCGGATGTACTGGGCCAGTTCCATGTCCATGACCTGAGGCGGGATCCGGGAGTCAATGAGCAGGACCACGGACTTGAGGTAGGGGTTGTCTTCAAGATAACCCTGGATGAGCAGTCCCCAGTTTTCCCGTTCGGATTTTGAGCGCTTGGCATATCCATATCCGGGCAGATCAACCAGGTAAAAGTTTTCAGGCTTGACCAGGTAAAAATTGATGCTCCTGGTTTTTCCTGGGGTGGAGCTGATCTTGGCCAGGCCCCTTCGTTGTCCAAGGGTGTTGATGAGGGATGACTTGCCGACATTGGATCTCCCGGCCAAAGCTACCTGAGGCAGGTTGTTGCCAGACAGCTGATCAGCGGTGTAGGCTGTTTTTTCCAGAATCAGTTCGCGCATGTTTTTCTCCCGGCCAGATCGGGACTTTCTAAATAACTTGAGCCGGTTTGTAAACAATTGGCCACCTTGAGGTGCGATTATGCGAAAACTAGCGGCTTTGATGTGCATGGCCCTGATCCTGCTTTCCTGCAAAAAGGCCGAGGTCGAAGACTTTTTCTATCCGGAAAGCCCTGATTACCATATTACTGAGCAGTCCGGCTTCAGCGTGACCCTGACCGGAGAGGAGCTTGACCCTGATCTGTTCTTCCGGACAGTGGCGGCTGACGACTGCTTCAGGCATACCGCCAGAAAGATCCTCCAGCTCCAGCCTCTTGTCAGGGGAAGTTATGCTGACCGCTCTGATCCTGATTCCGGCTTTTTCCGGTTCCAGGGAGAGATTGATCCGGTTATTGCCCCGTTGACCGGGGATCTGGTTCAGGAATTCCAGTGTTCAGTAACGGTTTATCCTTTTTTCAGCTCGGCCGGGGAAATTGTTGGTCTGGAAGAGGAAAGAACCATTGTGGCCAGAGGTGACAGGGTCACTCTGCTCCTTTTTGAGACGATTCCAGAAGAGTTACCAGCCTATTTTTTCGTGGGGCGCAGGGTGACTGAACAGGGCCGGAACCTGATCAGCATCTTCGGGTCCGGGAAAATAATCCAGGTGGTGGATGATCCAGGCTTAGAGCCTAATGCCGGATATGACAATTCCACCCTGGCCCAGGGTCTGATGATGGAAACCAGACACGAGGTCAACAGAGAGGATCTGATATTTCTGGCCAATATGGACCTGGCCGCCCGGAAACGAACCACTGTTCAGGAGGAGCCAGTTCTGCCCACGCCCATGACCGATGAAGTCATGGTCAAGCCCAGGACCAGGGAGCCGGTCCCGGTCCCAACGGAGATGAAGTGAGATGGCTTTAGAAAAGTATTCCGTGCTGGTGGTGAACGGACCCAACCTCGGGTACCTTGGTCAAAGGGATACTGGTGTTTACGGGACCAGGGGCATGGATGAACTTTCTGCAATCCTCAAGAAAGACCATCCAGGGCTGCTGGACAGGGTAGAGCTGGATTTTTTTCAGGCCAACGGCGAAGGGCGGATCATCGACAGACTTGAAAGTGCCTGGCAGAATAAAACCAGAGGAATGGTGATCAATCCCGGAGCATTGACCCATACCAGTCTGGCTCTGGCAGACTGCCTCGGCTGGATCAAGATTCCCTTTGTTGAAGTCCATCTGAGCAACATCTGGAGCAGGGACCGGATCAGGCAGCAAAGCCTGACTGCCCGCCACGCCCTCGGGGTGGTTGCCGGATTCGGGATCATGAGTTATATCTATGGATTACAGGCTGTTGTGGATTGCCTGGATGCCAACAATACCATTGCGGAGGATGAATAATGCTTTCCACCACTGACTTTCGAAAAGGTCTTAAGATCGAAATCGACAATACTCCCTATGAAATAATGGATTTTCTGCATGTCAAACCTGGTAAGGGTGGAGCCTTTGTCAGGACCAAGCTGAAAAATCTGCTGACCGGAGGAGCCATTGACCAGACCTTCCGTTCTGGTGAAAAGGTGGGCAAACCAGACATGGAAACCAGGGACATGCAGTATCTTTATCATGATGGAAGCGGTTTTGTGTTCATGGATATGAGCACCTATGAACAGGTGACCATCCAGGATGAGGCCATGAAAGACAAGGGCGGCTTTCTCAAAGATGGTCAGACCGTCAAGACCCTGTTCTACAACGGACAGCCCCTGGACATTGAGCTGCCTGCGGCAGTGGTACTTCAGATCAAGGAGACTGAGCCCGGCATCAAGGGAGACACTGTGTCCGGAGCATCCAAGCCAGCTACCCTGGAAACTGGGGTGGTCATAAATGTCCCTTTGTTCGTGAATCAGGGGGATATGGTCAAGGTGGACACCCGTTCCCGGGAATATCTGGGCAGAGAGTCTCAGTAAACCCGAGATGTTATTCTGATGGATGGAAGCAGACTCTTACGAGAACTCCCGGCCCTGCTGCTGCTGTTTGCAGCCGTGTTCCTGGGAGTGAGCCTGGCCGGTTTTTCTCCCCAGGACCCGACATTTAACCACCATCCCGGCACTGGTTCTGAAATCCTTAACCCAGTCGGAAAAATAGGGTCATTCACAGGAGGGACCTTTGTTGAATTCCTGGGCATGGGGGCCTTTGTCTGGCCTGTGGTCCTGGTGTATCTTTCCCTGGTCCTTTTCCGTCCTTCCCTGAAGATCCTGTGGTGGCGCTGGGCCGGACTGGTTATTCTTTACCTCTGTCTGCTGGTCTGGGCCGAATTTCCCGCAGTCAAGGAAGGCATTGCCATCCTGGGAGTGGAGGGCGGCGGTTTTGTCGGCAGGATGATTTATTCCTGGTCTTTTTCAGTCCTATATTTCTGGGGAACATTTCTGACCAATATCTTTCTGACCCTGGCCGGGCTGCAGCTGGCTACGGGCTTTTCCTGGGCCTTTCTTTTTTCCAGGGCTGGTGAGGCAGTGCGGCAGGCAGATCTGCCTGGATCAGCAGCTGATCTCAAAAAAAAACTTACTCCCAGGGCCGAAAAAGGCAGCTCATCCCACAGGGAACCAGAAAAAAAAGACCAGAGCCGGACAAGTCCGGTCAAGCCTGGTCCGGTCCGGGCTTCAGAGCCAAGGATTAAAAATAATGATCTGACCGGATACGCCCTTCCTCCCCTGGACCTGCTGTCTGCTGCCAGCAACGATGGACCCCTGGTTGACCGGGAGCGCTTGACAGAGATGTCTGCAGCCCTCAAGTCCTGTCTGGAAGATTTTTCGGTTCAGGGCGAAGTGCAGCATGTCCAGCCCGGACCAGTGGTGACCATGTTCGAGTTCAAGCCAGCTCCGGGAATAAAGATCAGCCGGATAGCCAACCTGGGCGATGACCTGGCCCTGGCCCTCAAGGCTTCTGCAGTCAGGATTGTGGCTCCTTTGCCCGGCAAAGACACCATTGGTGTGGAAATACCCAACGAGCATCGGCAGATGGTCTATCTGCGGGAGATTCTGGAGTCTCCTGTATTTTACAAGGCCAAGCTCAAACTCCCCCTGGCCCTGGGCAAGGATATCCAGGGACAGTCCAGGGTGGAGGACCTGGCCCGGATGCCTCATCTGCTGGTGGCTGGAGCTACCGGAGCCGGGAAAAGCGTCTGTCTCAATTCCCTGATCTTAAGCCTTATCTTCAGATTCACACCTGACGAGCTCAAACTTCTGCTTATAGATCCCAAACGGATTGAACTGGCGGTCTACAACGATCTCCCCCACCTGGTTCATCCGGTGGTCACAGATATGCACCTGGCCAAAAATGCCCTGGACTGGGCTGTGTTTGAAATGGAAAGCCGGTATGACCGCATGGCCAGAATGGGAGTGCGCAATATCGAGGGATTCAACCAAAAGCTGGCTTCCATGGGCCAGGAGCGACCAGAAGGTCTTGAAGACCTGGAGCCCATGCCTTACCTGGTTTTGATCATTGATGAAATGGCTGATCTGATGCTTACCGCAGCCAAGGAAGTTGAAGTGGACATAGTCCGTCTGGCCCAGCTGGCCAGGGCCTCGGGTATGCACATCATCCTGGCCACCCAGAGACCTTCGGTTGACGTCGTTACCGGGATAATCAAGGCTAATTTCCCGTCGCGCATAGCCTTCCAGGTCAGCTCCAAGCATGATTCCAGGACCATTCTGGATGCGGTTGGAGCGGAATATCTCCTGGGTCATGGTGACATGCTCTTCAAGAGCAGTGGTGGACAGCTCCAGAGGACCCACGGCGCTTTTGTGGACGAAGACGAGATCGCCAGGGTGGTGGATTTCTGGAAGAGCAAAGGAAATCCTGAGTTTGACCTGGACTTTGCTCAATGGAAAAAAAATGATTCCAGTAACGGCCCGGACGGATATGAAAATGATCCCATTATTGATGATCCCAAGTATGTTCAGGCTGTAGAGTTCATCCTGGACCAGGGAAAAGGTTCCATTTCTCTGATCCAGAGGCGTTTTCGCATCGGCTACAACAAGGCCGCCCTGTTCATTGAACAGATGGAAAAAGACGGCATCCTTGGCCCTCAGGAAGGAAGCAAACCCAGGCAGGTCTTGAAGAAGCAGTGAGCATAGATCACATCAACCCCCTGAAATGCAGTGCGTCATTTTTCAGATCCATCCCTCCCCCAGGGCCTTCTTCCCTGGCAAAAGCTGGTCGGGGCTTATGTCCTGGGGATCTGGTCACTGAAGTATCCCTGGGTCGGACTGTCCGCCCTTGTCCTGCTGCTCGCCTTTGTTCCCTTTAAGAAACAAGTTCGGCTGAATTTTCTGATTGTTCTGGCCTTTATGGTCGGTCTTGCCCTGGTCTGGATCAGGCTACCGGCAGTCCCTGATTTTGTTCCTGAGCAGATCAAGTCCAGTGAGAGGGTGGTGGTTCAGGGACAGGTTGAAAATGTTGCCTTTTTGCCCGGACAGCGGCAAAGAATCATTCTTGGTGACCTGGCCCTGGGCAGGGGAGACAGGACTGAAGCTTTAGCCGGAAAACTGGTCTGGACCTGGCAGGACGCTCCAGTTTCCCTCTTTCCCGGACAGCTGGTCCAGGCTCACCTGAATGTCCGGCCAATTCAGGGTCTGGCCAATTTCGGGGTCTGGAACAGTGAGTTTTTCTGGAGAATTCAGGATGTGCACTGGAGAAGCTATACCAGGGGCGGGCATTTCTGGCGTGAGCTGGACGGTGATCCAGGCAGGTCGTCCAGATCCAGACAGATTCTGAAGGAACAGGTCAGTTCAGGGTATGATCTTTCAGGCCTTTCCGATCAGAGGCGGGAGCAGGTGCAAGGGCTTGCCCTGGCTCTGTTCTTTGGCGACCGATCTCTGGTTGACCCGGGCCTCATGGATACTATCCGCCTGGCCTCTCTGGGCCACAGCCTGGCCCTTTCCGGTCTGCACCTTGGAATAATGGCCGGTATGGGCTTTGTCCTGGCATGGCTGGCAGGCCTGATTCATCCAAGAATCTATCTTTTTTTCCCCTACACAAAGCTGGGTGTTCTCCTGGCTGCCCCCTTCTGCCTGACATATATCTGGATGGGCCAGGCACCCCCCACTCTGATCCGGTCGGGGATCATGTTTGCCTGCTGGGGGGTTCTTTTGTTTATGAACAAAAGACGGGTGCTTTTGGACGGACTTTTCATGGCTGCGGGCATAATCCTTGTTCTTGATCCGTGGTCAATCTTTGATCTCAGGCTGCAATTGTCCCTGGCTGCTGTGGCCGGAATAGCCCTGTTTCTGCCGATCCTGGAAAACTGTCTGCAAAGAGTCCGGGTCTTATGGGAATGCAGGACTTCACGGTACTTTCTGGGTCTTGCCGGAGTCACTTTGGCAGCAAACCTGGCCCTGCTGCCGATTCAGGCCTGGACCTTCAATTATTTAAGCCCTCATCTTTATCTCAATCTGGCCTGGCTTCCGGTCCTGGGGCTGGTCATCCTGCCGGCCGGGTTTGCCGGTCTGTTTATCTCCTTTATTCCTGGTCTGGGATGGCTGGGAGATATTCTTTTTTTTATTTCAGGCCACAGTCTGAACATGTTTATCAGTATTCTGGAATTCATGGTCCACAAGGACTTCCTTCATCCCATAGTAACTCATCGGCCTGCCTGGCAGCATACCTTGGTCTACTGGACCCTGCTGACAATGATGATCTATGCCCGGCAAATCAGCCTGAAAAACAGGGCTCACCTGCTGGGGATGGTTTTTCTGGCAGGACTGATGGCATTCCCCATGGTCAAAGCCATCCAGGACCCTGGACTAAGGCTCAGGATTCTGGATGTAGGCCAGGGGCAGGGAGTAATCCTGGAGACCCCGGACAGAAAGAGAATAATCATTGACGGTGGAGGAAGCTGGAACCCGGAATATGACCTGGGCAGACAGGTGGTGGTTCCTTCCCTGACCTGGAGAAGATGGCCTCAGGGAGTTGACTTGATGATCTTAAGCCATGCCCATGTGGATCATTACGGTGGTCTGGTTTATCCTCTTAAATATCTGGGGGCGGATCAATATCTGCATAACGGGATCTGGCCCGGCCAGGTGGACACGGCCAGGATCAGGACAGCTCTGGACAGGCAGGATGTGGCAAGGGATATTCTGGCCAGGGGGGATGTTCTGCAGCTGACTCCGGACCTGGCTCTGGAGGTGCTCCATCCTGAAGACCAGCCGGATTATCCCAGGCTCAACGATACATCTCTGGTCCTCAGGCTGATCTGGGACGGTCATGGCCTGGCCCTTATTCCCGGAGATCTGGAGGTACAGGGCATAACTGATCTGCTTGCCACAGATCAGGATCTGTCTTCAAAGGTGCTTATTGTTCCGCACCACGGCAGCCGGACCAGTGCCGATCAGAAACTTTATGAGCGGGTCGACCCGGATCTGGCTGTTGTTTCCAGGGGATTCATGAACAGGTTCAATTTGCCCCACCAGGAGGTCATGGACATAATTACCTCCCGGAACATTCAGTTTTTTGATACTGCTGTGCACGGGGAAGTGGTCATAACCTGGAAAAGACCTGACACTGAACCAGAAATCAGCTGGGCCCGGTCCCGAACCGGTCCCCAGGGGATACCGTACTGGTTTTAGAGTGACTTTAGAAGTTGAAATTCAGCTTTTCCAGGACCAGGTCCATGGTTCTGCCGGCTTCCTGTAAAGCCTTTTTATTGCCTGTATCCAGGATTTCCTGGATCAGTTCCGGTTTGTCATCCAGCTCTCTTCGCCTCTCCTGCAGAGGAGTCAGAAATTCTTCCAGGTGGGTCAAAAGAATTTTTTTGCAGTCCACGCAGCCCCATTTGGCACCAGTGCAATTGGCCTTGATCTCCTGTCTTGTTTCTCGGGGAGTCATGAGCCGGTGGTACGGGTAGAGGTTGCACACCTCAGGGTCGCCAGGGTCTGATTTGCGCATCCGGTTGGTATCGGTGAGCATGGACATGACCTTGGGCCGGACCGAGTCCATTTCCTCTCCCATGTAGATGCAGTTGCCATAGCTCTTGCTCATTTTGCGCCCATCCAGGCCCGGAAGCTTGGCTGTCTCAGTCAGCTTGGCCTGGGGCTCGGGGAAAAAGTCGCTGTACAGGTGATTGAACCTGCGGGCGATTTCCCTGGTCAGCTCCAGGTGGGGCAGCTGATCCTGGCCTACTGGAACAAAGTCCGGTCGGTAGATGAGGATGTCTGCTGCCTGAAGCACAGGATAGCCCAGAAAGCCGAAGGTGTTTAGATCCTTGCTGACCAGTTCCTGTTTGACTTCCTTGTAGGTGGGATTCCTTTCCAGCCAGCCCAGAGGAGTAATCATGCCCAGGAGCAGATTGAGCTCAGCATGAGCTTTGACCTGGGATTGCTGGAAGATGACACACTTTTCAGGGTCCAGGCCGGCTGCGTACCAGTCCTTGACCAGTTCTCCTACAAAACCCTTGATTCGGTGGGGGTCGCTGTATTCGCTGGTCAGGGCGTGCCAGTCAGCAACGAAATAATAACAGTTATAGTTATTCTGAAATTCCACCCAGTTTTTGAGCACTCCAAAGAAGTGCCCCAGGTGCAAAGGGCCGGTGGGCCGCATGCCCGAAACTACTCGTTTTTGCTGGTCTAGAGCCATTTATGAAAAACTCCTGAAATGCTATAGTACGAATTTGTATACAAAATTTAAGACGTAGCCAAAGATGTGCCCGAAAACTCCCAGGAAGATCAGCAGGATCAAAATGATGAAGCCGTACTTTTCCAGCTGCATGAACTTCCCAGCTACTGGGCCGGGGAGAAATGTGGCCAGTATCTTGCTGCCATCCAGGGGCGGAATAGGGAAGAGATTGAATATGCCCAGGATGATGTTCACGATGATGCCGTAAAAACAGATGAGCATGGCCGGCTCAAGCACTGCTGCGGCCGGGCCGGTGGAAAAGACCGGCTGCAGGGCCAGGACCAGGTTGAAGAGGATATAAAAAAATACGGCCAGGCCGAAATTGGCCAGGGGACCGGCCAGGGAAACCCAGAAGATCCCTTTTCTCGGGTCTTCAAAATATGAGGGATTGATGGGAACAGGTTTGGCCCAGCCGATCATTCTGGTCAGAACCAGGACCAGGGTGCCCATGGGATCAAGGTGTTTCAGAGGATTGAGGGTCAGCCGGCCGGCGTTCTTGGCTGTAGGATCGCCAAAGCGGTAGGCCACATAACCATGGGCCACCTCATGAAAAGTGATGCCCATCAATAGGGGAATGGCTACAATGGCCAGCTCCCTGATCATCTGTGCAATATCAAACATAGCTCATGTGGGCTAACATCATAACCGGATTTGGGCAAGAAAAAAGCGCGGCTGGTAATATTCAGGGCTTTTTTTTGGCTTCAAGCATTCCCTTGAGCTTGTTTCGCTCCACCATGGCCTGGTTGATCTTGTGCTGGATTTCTTCCATCCGGTCAGGCAAAGCTTCGGCCAGTTCTTTTTTCAGGCTGGAGAGTTCTTTTTCATACCTGTAGAGCTCAAGGGCAATCATGCGGATGGACATATGTGATCCCTGGTCTTTCCCTTTTTGTAGGCAGTCCCCTGGAACGTGGCCACCAGTTCTCCGGATTCATTTCTGACCTCAACCAGATATCCGGACAGGGTCCGGTTGGAGAATGTTTCCCTGGCCGTGGCAGTCAGGGTTTGGTCTTTTTTGGCCGGCCGGATGTAGGAAATAGTTGCATTGATGCCCACAGCAACTTCCTTCCGGGAATTGGCTGCAGCAGCAAAGGCCAGGTCGGCTAGGGTGAAGATGGCTCCTCCGTGGGCAA
Source organism: Desulfonatronovibrio hydrogenovorans DSM 9292 (assembly GCF_000686525.1). Classification (NCBI taxonomy): domain Bacteria; kingdom Pseudomonadati; phylum Thermodesulfobacteriota; class Desulfovibrionia; order Desulfovibrionales; family Desulfonatronovibrionaceae; genus Desulfonatronovibrio; species Desulfonatronovibrio hydrogenovorans. The sequence goes on along the minus strand of NZ_JMKT01000017.1, from coordinate 7,856 downwards.
AACCCAGGCCGTTAAGATGCTTTTCCTGGATATTCACCCTGGCCCTGGACGAGCCTGAGGAAATTTCTTCCAGAACTATTTCTGCATGCCCGGCAAATCTGTCATACTGGGTGATAAAGTCTTTTACGTCTTCCATGGGTTGGTGTATACAGCCAACAGTCAAGATTGACAACAATGTGGTCCGGAGGTTTTCCGGTCAGAAAAAAAAGGCTGGTACTTGATATGGAAATCAGTGTTGGACTCAATATATGGCTGCAGGCCAAAGAAGAAACAGTATTCTGCCATGGACGGGCGTTGCTTCTGCAGGGGATTAAGGAACAAGGCTCCCTCAGACAGGCTGCCAAGAACTTGCGGATGTCCTACCGGGCAGCCTGGGGTAAGATCACCAAGACTCAGGAGATCCTCGGCTTTGAGCTGATAACTTTGACCAGGTCCAGACCACGGAGGTACGGACTGACCAGACGCGGACAGGAGGTCTTGTCAGCGTACTGGTCCTGGCGCAGGCGCATAGATAAGCTGACCGCCCTTGAATCTGAGGAATTTATCAGTCTTTTTAAATCCCTGCCCCAACAGTAGTGATCATCTCAAGACGCCAGTCCTATCCTGCCTGGGATTTTGCTTAACCACCTTTTCCTGAGGCAAGAAGAGGATTTCTGGTGGCGAGTCGTTTATCCTTTGTCAATTCTATGTTTTTTTAAACATAAATTTACAACCCTCCTGTATCTGTTAATTTTAGCATGTAATTCATAGTCCAGCCCTGTGGAGACGTTCAGGATCTGGTTGTCTTTTTGATCCGGGGCGCACCGGGCTGGGTTGTTGTCCGCTGAAAACGTAATCAGGAGGGAGGTTGATGATGAAAAAGCTGTTTCTATTGTTTTGTCTGGCAGGGTTTATTTTTTCAGGTCCAGGGGTTATTCAGGCTCAGGATAAAGTCATAACAATGAGCACCACCACCAGCACCGAGGCTTCCGGGCTGCTTGATTATCTGCTGCCTGAGTTTAAAGAGGACACAGGCATCACGGTCAGGGTCATGTCCAAGGGAACTGGTGCAGCTCTCAGAGATGGCATGGACGGAAATGCAGACGTGGTCTTTGTCCATGATGTGGAAAGGGAAAAACAGTTTGTCGAAGATGGTTACGGCACCAAGCGTTATTATGTCATGTATAATGACTTTATAATTGTTGGGCCTGAGATTGACCCTGCAGGGATCAGGGATGCAGATAATGCAGCTCAGGCCATGAGCCTCATTGCCCAGGCCAGGGCGCCATTCGTTTCCAGAGGGGATGACAGCGGGACCCATGCCAGAGAGAAACAGCTTTGGACTGAATCCGGACTGGAACTCAACAACGCCCAGGAGCCAAGGGACGGCAGTGGCTGGTATTTTTCCATTGGACAGGGCATGGGCGCTGCGCTGCTTTTTGCTGAAGAGCAGAATGGATATGTTCTGGCTGACAGGGGGACTTACCTGCACTACAAGCTTGGCCGACAGGAAACTTATGACCTGGGGATAGTTTATGAAGGAGGGGATATGCTCCAGAATCCTTATGGAGTTATTCCGGTCAATCCAGAAAAGCACCCCCATGTTAAGTATGATTTGGCCAGGACACTGGCTGAGTGGCTGGTTTCGGACCGGGGGCAGGAAGTGATCGGCTCCTATCAGCTCCACGGCCAACCCTTGTTCTTTCCTGATGCCCGGTAAACAGGCATTTGCGGATCAGATCTGGTTTAGTGAAATTCAAACCAGCCCGTCGTAACCTTGTGATTGCCTTACCCCGCTATCTGCCTGGCAGGTAGCGGGCTCGCAATGACAGGCTTGTCAACGATTGTAGTTTAATTTCCTGCTTCGGTCAGGGTTGTCGCTGAAGGTGTAGACGGTGCATGTTGTGCAAAAAAAGCATGGCAGTAGCTTTGAAGATATGAAAAGGTTATTTTGCAGTTAAGGTCATGGATGATCAACATGCACAGTTGTCTGAATGATTCAGGACCCATAAACAGCACAATTAGTCAGGCTTTTATGCTGTATAAGGATTCTAGCTGATGGATTTTCTGGTTCAAAGTCTGGGCGAGGCCATGCGTATGCTCTGGTCCCTGGACCCTGAACTTTATTTCATTGTTTACATATCGCTTTATGTAAGCTTTTTTTCCACCCTGGTGGCCTCGATACTGGGCGTACCTCTGGGTTTTGTCATTGCAGTCAACGAATTCAGGGGAAAAAGAGGCGTAATCACGGTGTTGAACACCCTGCTGGCTTTGCCAACCGTGGTCATTGGTCTTTTTGTTTATGCTTTTTTGTCCCGCAGGGGAATGTTGGGACACCTGGGCCTGCTTTATACACCAGCGGCCATAGTCATCGGCCAGATCATCCTGATTCTGCCCTGGGTGACCACCTTTACAATATCTGCAGTAAGCAGGATTGACGCCAGGTACCGCAGAACAGCCATGACTCTGGGTGCTAATGTGATTCAGACTTCCCTGGCCATTGCCAGGGAAGCACGTTTCGGGATTCTGGCTGCGATTATTGCCGCATTCGGCAGGGTCATCGCTGAAATCGGGATTGCCATGATGCTGGGCGGCAATATTAAGGGTTTCACCAGGACCATGACCACGGCCATGGCTCTGGAACACAATAAGGGAGAATTTGTCCTGGCTGTGGCTTTGGGAGTGGTTCTTTTGTTTGTCAGTCTGATCATGAATATTGTCCTGCAGGTGGTGCAGGGCAGGTATGGAGGCAGCCGGTGAGTCTGTACGAATTGAAAGACCTTAAACAGGTCTTTGGAAACCGGACTGTGCTGGATATTGAGCATCTTCATCTTGATGCAGGTGGCAGTTATGCCCTGCTTGGTCCCAATGGAAGTGGCAAAACCACATTGCTGCACATCCTGGCCTTTCTTAAGCCCCCGTTTTCAGGCCAGCTTTTTTTTTCCGGTCAACAGGTTCAGTGGAAGGAAAAATATCTTTACCCCCTGAGGCGCAGGGTGGTGCTGGTGGATCAGCACCCCATCATGTTCAGCACCACTGTTTTAAAAAATGTAGAGTACGGTCCGAAAATGCGGGGGTTATCCCAGGATAATCGTTCCAGGCTTGCCGTGGAGAGTCTGGAACTGGTGGGGATGAAAGAATTTGCGCATCGCCCGGCGCATCTGCTTTCCGGGGGTGAGACCCAGCGGGTGGCCATTGCCAGAGCCATTGCCTGCCAGCCTGAGGTCATGCTTTTTGACGAACCCACAGCTAGTGTAGACGTGGAGAACCAGGCTCTTATTGAAAGGGTGGTACAGGATATACGTAATGAGCTAGGAATATCCATTATATTTTCAACCCATAAGAGGCTGGAGGCTGCGAGACTCAGTCAAGAAAAGGTTTTTATGTTTGAAGGCAGGCTGAGTGGCCCTGGAGGGGAAAATCTGCTTACCGGGAATATTGTTCATGAAAATGATCAACCAGTCTGCATCCTGGGTGATCATGTCAAACTTAAAGTGGAGACCGGGATAAGGGGAAGGTGCAGAGTTTTTGTCCGGCCGGAAATGATTCGGATATCTGACTTGAGACAAGACCAGAGAGTATCAAGTAATTCTGTGCATACCGGAAAGATTCAGCAGATGACTGCTGAGGATAATCAGATAAAGGTGCTTTTGGATGTGGGTTTTCCCATAAGAACTATTTTGACCCCTCAGGATGTTGCGGACAAGCGGTTCTTGGTGGGGGATGAGGTCAGGGTTGAGTTTGAAGAAGGTGCAGTGGAAGTAGGGTAATAATAGTAATGTGATTGATTGATGGAGAAAAGACATGAAAAGGTTAAGATTGAGTTTTTTTGTGGCGGTTATTGTTATACTTGTTGCCACAAGCGCAGCAGCTGGAAAGATCACGTTGTACGCAGCAGGAAGCCTCAGGTCCGCCCTGGGAGATGTAGCTGCTGCCTTTGAACAGTCAACCGGAAATGTCGTGACCACTGAGTTTGCTCCATCTGGACTCTTACGTCAGCGTATTGAGCAGGGAGAAAATGTGAATGTTTTTGCCTCGGCCAACATGGAACATCCCATGACTCTTGTCAGTAACGGACAAAAGGGGCCGGTGGTGCTCTTTGCCAGAAATAATCTCTGCGCTCTTGCTCAACCAGCTGTTAAAGTTTCCCCCTCCAGCATGTTGGAAGTTTTACTGGATCCTGAGACTCGGGTCGGAACCTCAACTCCCAGGGCAGATCCATCAGGAGATTACGCCTGGGAATTGTTTCAGCGGGCAGACAAGGTTGAACCAGGAAGCTTTAAAAAACTTTCGGGAAAGGCCCTGCAGTTGACCGGCGGCCCTGACAGTCCTGCAGCTCCACTGGAACGGAACCAGTATGCTTGGGTCATGGACGAGGACAGGGCCGATATTTTTCTAACATACTGCACCAATGCGGTCCTGGCAAAAAAAGAACTTTCTCAGCTTCAGATCATCCATATTCCCCAAGAATTGGCAGTGGGTGCTGATTACGGCCTCATCGTTCTTGATGGTTCACCTGAGGAAGCCTGGCGTTTTGCCATGTTCATATTAAGTCCTGAAGGCCAGTCCGTATTATCGGATCACGGTTTTATTGCAGAGGCACTGCCTGTAAAATAAGGTGATGGTCGGGTGAAAGAAAAGCAAAGCAGCGGCAGATAACATGGTTTTTCTTATAGTAAACATTAATTACTTTTCTGATCCTGCTGTTTGACATTGAGAGAGGTAAGGGTGGATTTTGCAGATATGATTATGGGCAGGTCAACCTGCTACATAAATGGGGACTGGGTCATAGCAGACTCGGGCAGGACCATGGATGTTGAAAATCCATCCTCTTTAGAGGTTCTGGGACAGGTGCCTGATTGTGGAGGGGAGGAGACTTCCAGGGCGATTGAGGCGGCCTGTGCAGCTTGGCAGAACTGGAGACAGAGGACCGCTTTGGAGCGATGCTCATTAATTATGGATTTTTATGGGCTGGTCCTGGACCATGAAGATGAGCTGGCCAGGCTGATGACCCTTGAGCAGGGCAAGCCTCTGGGAGAGTCCAGGAAAGAGATCAGGTCTGGAGCCGAGTATTTGAGATGGTTTGCCGAGGAAGGCAGGCGGGCATATGGAAAAATAATTCCTTCGCCATGGCGGGAAAAACGTATTCTGGTCAGCCGCGAACCGGTCGGGGTGGTGGGAATCATCACACCTTGGAATTTTCCCGCAGGGATGATTTGTCGCAAGGCAGGCCCGGCACTTGCGGTTGGTTGTCCTGTAGTGATTAAGCCGGCCAGCCAGACTCCATTTTCTGCACTGGCATTGGCAGAACTGAGCCAGCAGGCGAGAATACCCAAGGGAGTGTTTAATGTAGTGACTGGGTCGCCTGTAAAAATCGGGGCAGAACTGACATCTAACCCCAAGGTCCGTAAAGTCAGCTTCACCGGTTCAACCCGGGTAGGAAAAAAATTGCTGCAACAGTGTTCAGGCACAGTAAAGAAAATCTCCTTGGAACTTGGAGGAAATGCTCCTTTTCTGATTTTTGAAGATGCTGACTTGGAACTTGCAATTGAGGGAAGTATCAAAAGTAAGTTCCGTAACGCTGGACAAACCTGTATTTGCGCTAACCGATTCCTGGTGCAGGCAGAAATATATGATGTCTTTCTTGCCAAATTTTCCAAGGCAGTCAGCAAGCTGCAACCAGGTGATGGCTTAAATGAAGGCTCTGATTTAGGACCACTAATTGATGAGGCGGCAGTGTCCCATGTGGAGAACCAGGTTGCTGATGCTGTGCAAAGAGGAGGCCGGCTCCTCATTGGCGGACAGCGTCACAGTCTGGGGGGCAATTTTTACCAGCCTACTGTGATTGCAGACATCCGGCCCAAAATGCTCCTGTTCAAGGAAGAGACGTTTGGACCACTGGCACCGGTTGTTAAATTTGAAACAGAGGACCAGGCGATAGCCATGGCCAACAACACTGAATACGGTCTGGCCGGGTATGTATACACCAGGGATCTTGGGAGGGCCTGGCGGATATCCGAAGCCCTGGAATTTGGTTTGGTCGGTGTAAATGACAGTCTTATTTCCACCTGCGAAGCCCCCTTTGGAGGGATCAAGGAAAGTGGTTTCGGACGGGAAGGATCCTGTTACGGGTTGGAAGACTACACGGTTCTCAAATATACCTGCATGGCCGGGATGGGATGACAGGAACTGGTTTTGCCCCAATATTATAATACCTTTCTTTCAATATTCTCTGCAGTCTGCTCATCATACTCCCCCATGTTATAGACCCGGATCTTGGTGCTGCGGGGGAATTCCTTCTTCAAGAGGGTCTTGAACAGTTTTTTGATCTTTTTCATGGGGATATTTTCAAACCGCTCCTGGAAATACCCGTTTTCAATGATCAGAAAGTCATCCTCTCCTTTTTTGACCAGCAGGACAAAGCGATTGCGCTTGTAGGTCCGGACGTCGAGATAGTGGCCTACGGGCAGGTTCTGGAGTCTCTCCAGAATGGCAGGGATGCTGCTGCTTTTGTCAATCATTGGCAGATGTCAGATGGTTAGGGGTTCGGCCGCATCAGGGCAATCAATGCAACAGGTTGCCCTGGCTGGAGAAAAAGTGTACCTGACTTTTCCTTCAGGGAAAACCCCTAGTCAGTTCAATTTATGACCTGGTTGGGTCAGACGGCAGAGGCCTTTGCCGGGCTGGCCAGGGACATAAAGATGATCCCTGACTTGAAAAAGGAGTTTTACTATAAAATGTCCATAGATTTTCATACCCATGTTTTTCATCCCAAGATAGCGGACAAGGTTTTGGATCAGCTTAAGGATCATTACGGAATCAGGCCGGTGGGCACCGGACTGGTGGAAGATCTTTTTGGTTTTCTGGATCAGGCCGGGATTGACAGGGCAGTGGTCCACACAGCCGCAACCAGTCCGGACCAGGTCATCCCGGCTAACAACTGGGCCCTGTCATTGAACCGGGATTATCCCAGACTGACTGCTTTTGGAACCATCCATCCAGGTTATACTCAATGGGAAAAGGAGCTGGACAGGCTGGAGCAGAAGGGAATTAAAGGAATCAAGCTGCATCCGGACTTTCAGGGTTTTGATCTGAATGATCCTGGGCTGGGACCGATTTTTGAGACCATTGGACAGCGATTTATCATGATGTTCCATGTGGGAGACCGGCTGCCACCGGATCAGAATCCATCAAGCCCGGGCAAGCTGGCCAGGATTAAAAGCAATTTTCCGCTGTTGAATATTGTGGCCGCTCATCTTGGCGGCTATCTGCACTGGGAGGACTCCATAGAGCATCTGGCTGGTACTGATATTTATCTGGACACCTCAAGTTCCTTGTCCTTTATAGACAAGGGACTGCTCAAGATCATCCTGGACAGGCATCCTAGGGAGCGTCTTTTTTTCGGGAGTGATTATCCCCTTTTTGATCCAGGCCAGGAGGTGCAGATGCTGCAGAAAAAGGCCGGATTAAACGATGTTCAGATAGACCAGATTTTGAATAATGGCAGGAAGTTTCTTGGGGAATTTGTTTCCGGCCTGGAAAATTAAACTCCGGTCTGCAGGCGCCACCCAGCACCTGGCAGACCGGAGTTACGACCTGAAAAAATCTCAGGCCGGGAGGAGGGGCATGGTCAGCTCAGGTTTCTGCCGGACCTGAACAGTCTGGCAAAAACTTCTTTGCGGTTGTAGAGTCTGGGTCCCACGCTTGAGACAGCCCTGGGATGAAACTGGTTGGGCCGTTCATGGAACAGGTAGATGACCCGGACCGCATTGGGGTCACCAAGGACGGCATTGGGGTATATCTTTTTGACTTCAGCCAGCCTTTCTTCAGCCAGCTGCTTCATGTCATCCAGATCACCGAAATGCATGGTCCCGGTC